>PBDG01000053.1 GCA_002717225.1 Rhodospirillaceae bacterium
GTTCAATAAGTTTCTCTGATGCGATGTGTCTCAGGGTCAATAGACTCAAGAGATTCACACTAAACCCCTCACAGGGTTTGGTGTGTCTAAAATCAATACCTCAAGATAATCAACTCAAACCAACCCCACCAGAACCCCTAAATACTCCTGTAGAGACGACTGAACAGGAGATGACCCAATGAAGAATGACCAACAGGAATCAGACTCCAAATCCTTATGGAGTCTGAAGAAGAAACCTCCAACCAATAAACCTAAAGAAGAACGAATGCTGGAAACTCGGATTTTAAACAATATGAAAACCCTGACCATGCTAAAGGTTGGCGGCGCGTGAAGGGCAGAAATTTGGGAAATTCGTCGTCTCCAAACATTGACAGTTTCGTCTACCGAGGTATAGTGCCGCGCCAGGGCTGCCAGAGCTGCTATTAACATTATTTTGAAAGCCGAATACCATGTTCGCTGTTATCAAGACCGGCGGGAAGCAATACCGCGTTGCACCACGAGACGTCATCGAGGTCGAGCGGTTGCCGACGCCTGCTGGCGAGATAGTCGAATTGACGGATGTTCTGGCCATGGATCTGGACGATGGCGTGACCCTGGGTAAGCCCCTGGTCGAAGGCGCTCGCGTCGCAGCAACCGTGTTGGAGCATCGTCACGCGGACAAAATCATCGTTTTTCGCAAGTTGCGGCGTAAGAATTACCGGCGCACACGGGGTCACCGGCAGAATCAGACTGTGCTGCGCATCGAAGAAATTCTTGCCGCCGGTGAAAGTTACACACCGCCTAGGTCTGAGTCGGACAAAAAGCCGGCTAAGGCCAAGAAATTGGCAAAGAGGCGGGCTGCCGCGAAGAAACCTGCCAAATCGGTTGGTGCAAAATCGAAGGCCGATGCTAAGCCCAAGGCGGCAACCGGGCCAAAAGCCAAAGCCGCCGTGGAGAAGAAGCCTGTGGCCGAGAAGAAGCCTGCGGTAAAAGATAAAAAGACCCCTTCCAAGGATGAGGAGACGTCGTAATGGCACATAAAAAGGCAGGTGGCAGCTCGCGCAACGGCCGAGATACTGCGGGCCGGCGCCTCGGCATCAAAAAATATGCTGGCGAGTCTGTTCTGGCTGGCAATATCATCGCACGCCAATGGGGTACAAAATGGCATCCCGGTGTGAATGTTGGTATGGGGCGTGACCACACTCTCTTCGCCCTCACCGAGGGCCGGGTTAAATTTATCAACAAGGCACGTGGCAAGTCCGTGGTTAATGTGGAGCCGGCGGGATAGCCTGACCACTCCGGCGCAATGCTGATGAGGGAGCGGCGTGCCGCTCCCTTTTATTTTGTGATGTTGTACGAGGCGCTTAGTAGAAAATTCTCATGCGATTTTTAGATCAAGCCAAAATCTACGTGGCAAGTGGCGCCGGCGGTAATGGCTGCGTCGGTTTTCGGCGCGAGCGCAACGAACCGCGTGGTGGGCCGGATGGCGGAAACGGTGGACGTGGTGGCTCGGTAATGGCACTAGGTGTGGCAGAACTTAACACCCTGATTGATTTTCGCTACAAAAAGCATTTTGTTGCCAAGCGTGGTCGCCATGGGCAGGGAGCTCATCGCACCGGCGCTGATGCGCCAGATCTTTTAATAGAGGTACCGCTTGGGACAGAACTAGTTGAGGAGGACGGCGAAACCCTGATCGCTGATATCACCCGGCCCGGGCAGTGTTTTCTACTCGCCCCAGGTGGCGATGGTGGTTTCGGTAACAGCCATTACAAATCCTCTACCAATCGCGCGCCTCGTCGTGCTGACCCGGGCCAAGAGGGGGTGGAACGTTGGGTATGGCTGCGGTTGAAGCTGCTTGCCGATGCTGGGATTGTTGGTCTTCCTAATGCCGGCAAATCAACTTTCCTGTCAGCCGTCACCCGAGCTAATCCGAAGATCGCCGATTATCCCTTTACAACGCTCAGTCCAGCGCTCGGTGTTGTAGTCATCGACGAGCATGATTTCGTGCTTGCTGACATTCCCGGGTTGATCGAGGGCGCTCATGATGGTGCTGGGTTGGGTGACCGGTTTCTCGGCCATGTCGAGCGATGCGCTGTATTGCTTCATCTCGTTGACGGTACGTTGGAAGACCCCGCTGCTGCCTATTGTACGGTGCGCGAAGAGCTCTTAGCCTATGGCAAAGGCCTGGAGGACAAGCCAGAAATCGTCTGCCTCAGCAAATGCGATGCTTTGGATACTGAGGCTAGGAAGGAGCGGCTGGAAATTCTAACAGCCGCCGTGAATTCGCAGGTCGCGGTAATTTCTGGCGTTTCAGGGGAAGGCGGGGAAGATGCTTTGCGTCGCTTATGGTACATCATTAGCGAAAATAGGCGTGGGTCGGTTAACGCTGTTGATGATACGAAAAAGCGGGAATATCACCCACTGGTAGGTATCTCTTGACTATGAGCATTCATGTATCTCGCCGTTTGGTTATCAAGATGGGCTCCGCTCTTTTGGTCAACGAGGCGCAAGGTACGATCCATCAGGCGCGCCTCGCCGGGTTAGCCGCCGATGTGGCCGATTTGCGCGCTGGTGGCACTGAGGTGATGATCGTTACTTCGGGCGCTATTGCGGTTGGACGGCGTCACCTTGGCTTTGCACCTGGGCTACTCAAGCTCGAAGAAAAACAGGCCGCCGCCGCTTGTGGCCAAATTCGTTTAGCCCACGCCTATCAGGAGGCTTTGGCGTCACACGACATTACGGTAGCGCAAATCCTCTTGACGATTGACGACACCGAAGAGCGTCGGCGCTATCTAAACGCCCGTAATACTATCAGCACTCTGCTCGAGACTGGTGCAGTGCCGATCATCAATGAAAATGATACTGTAGCTACGACAGAAATCCGCTTCGGTGACAATGACCGGCTGGCGGCTCGTGTCGCGGCGATGATGACAGCTGATACATTGCTATTGCTCTCAAATATTGACGGCATGTATGACGCTGACCCGGCACAGAGTAACGGTGCAACATGGATACCCCGAATCAAAGTTATCACTCCGGAGCTTGAGGCCGCGGCTGGTTCGGCCAGTTCGGCGGATGCCTCTGGCGGTATGCAGACTAAACTTGCGGCGGCGCGAATTTGTATGGCCGCTGGCTGTAAAATGGTCATTGCCCGCGGTGATGTAGATCGCCCCGTGCTGGAGATTGAAAACGGCGCGCGTTGCACCTGGTTCATTACCGATGCTACACCGATGGCTGCGCGCAAGCAGTGGATTGCGGGTAGTCTGCAGCCGCGCGGTACGCTCATCATTGATGGTGGGGCCGAGAAAGCGCTTGCTGCTGGTCGCAGCTTGCTTCCCGCCGGTATTAGTGCGGTTAAAGGTAATTTTCAGCGTGGCGAAGCCGTAAATATCAACGGTGCTACCGGCGCTCTTATCGGACGCGGTCTTTCAGCTTATTCGGCGGACGATGTGCGCTGTATCAAGGGTTATAAATCGGGTGAAATAGAGCGCATACTCGGATACCGTGGTCGCGACGCGATCATTCACCGGGACGATCTGGTGCTTGAAGAGGGCGTGTGAAATGAGCACCGCAAAACCTATCGATATTGGAGATTTCGAATCGGAAATGGCCGCGCTCGGCACTAAAGCGCGCACCGCCGCTCAGGCTTTGGCTACTACCTCCGCCGATACCCGCCGCGCTGCAATTGAAGCGATGGCAAAAACCTTGGCAGCAGGGTCTGACCAGATTCTCCGGGCCAATGCTGAGGACATGAGCGATGCTCGCGCGGCAAAACTGAACGCTGCAATGCTCGACCGTTTGGAGCTCGATGCTGAGCGGGTTGGAGCCATGGTTGCCGGTATACGTGAGGTCGCGGCGCTCGACGATCCTCTCGGCCGAATGCTCGGCGAATGGACACGGCCCAACGGTCTTCGCATCGAGCGTGTGTCGATCCCGATTGGTGTCATCGGTATCATCTATGAATCGAGACCTAATGTGACTGCCGATGCTGGTGTGCTCTGCCTGATGTCTGGAAATGCTACCATCCTGCGTTGCGGTTCGGAAAGCTTCCGAACCTCGAGCGCTATTGCCAAATGTCTTCGGCACGGCCTAGACACCGCTGGTTTGCTTGAGGATTGCATTCAGCTAGTGCCGACCAGGGAGCGCGCAGCGGTTGGTATCTTGCTCACCATGGATCAGGATATAGACATAATTGTGCCGCGTGGCGGGCGCTCGCTAATCGAGCGAGTGAGGGAAGACAGTCGGGTCCCGGTGCTCGCTCATCTCGACGGTATTTGCCATATCTATGTTCATGCAGCCGCGAATGCGGATAAAGCGTGTGACGTGATCTTAAACGCGAAAATGCGCCGCACAGGCATTTGTGGTGCGGCAGAGACACTGTTAGTCGATCGCGCTATCCTAGATATGCTCCCCAAAATTCTTGCTCCCCTGCATGAAGTGGGTTGTGAGGTTCGCGGCGATGCTGAAGTGTGCAGCTTAGACAATCAGGCCGTCGCGGCGAGCAAAGTAGATTGGGATACCGAATATCTTGATGCCATAATCTCCGTAGGTGTCGTTGATGGTTTGGATTCTGCCATTTCCCATGTCAATCGTCATGGTTCTCATCACACCGACGCTATTATCAGCGAAGATGGTGCTGCCGCCGAACGCTTCCTGAATGAAGTTGATAGCGCTATCGTGGTGCACAATGCCTCAACTCAATTTGCCGATGGTGGGGAGTTCGGCATGGGTGCGGAAATTGGCATTTCCAATGGCAAGTTGCATGCCCGTGGTCCGGTAGGTGTCGAACAATTGACGACCTATAAATACAAGGTCCATGGCAACGGTCAGGTGCGCCCCTGAAAATACTGAAACCCCTCACGCGCTCGCCTGCGCGCGTCCTTCACATTCGGACGATCACGGCCAAACCACATCGAGGCCGCAAGATCGGACTGTTCGGTGGTTCTTTCAATCCCGCCCATGACGGCCATTTCCATGTCAGTCGGCAGGCTATCAATCGGCTTGGCTTGGATGAATTGTGGTGGATTGTTTCGCCGCAGAACCCCCTGAAACCCTTGGCAGGCATGAAGCCATTCGAAGAGAGGTACACTGCCGCCAAGCGCAAAGCGTGCCATCCAGCGATTCGTGTCAGCGATTGTGAGCAACGCTATGGCAGCCAATATACCGCCGATACTATTCGTCGCATCAGGCGCGAGCACCCTCGCGACCAATTCGTTTGGATTATGGGCGCTGATAATTTGGCTGATTTCGTGCGCTGGCGGCGCTGGCATGAGATCTTTCAAGCGCTTCCCATTGCGATCTTTGATCGCCGGTCCTATGCTCAATCTGCTTCGGCAAGCAAGCCACTGCGTCGCTATTGGCGTCATCGATTGTCTGAGCAGACTTCGCGTATTCTTGTTTCTTGCCGACCGCCGGTTTGGATTTTTTTTCACAGTCGGTTGCATCCGGCCTCGGCAAGCGCCATCCGTGCCGATACCTCGTCTCAGCACATCGAAAGAGGAGACAGTCGATAACAAAGCAAATTGATTCCGGTATGCCACATGTCACTGTGGAAAAGGTACGCCAAGTGATCATCAAGGAACTCGAAGACATTAAGGCCGAGGACATTGTGGTCATCGGCTTAACCGGAAAATCCGACATTGCGGATTATATGATCATTGCCTCTGGACGGTCACAGCGCCAAGTCGGGGCTGCGGCGGACCACGTTCACAAAGCTGTAAAGCGCCTGTCTGGACAGGCGCCGGCCATCGAGGGATTGCCGACTAGTGACTGGGTATTGATAGATTCGGGTGACGTAATTGTCCATATCTTCAGGCCCGAAGTGCGCGAGTTTTATAATTTGGAGAAGATGTGGTCGGCGGATTTGCCCTTAAGTGGAGCAGAAGATCCTTCGGAAGGCGCGTTATAGTGCGTCAATCAGATAGTGCGACCCTACGCGAATGCGGATAGCGGTTCTTGCGATTGGCAAGGGTCGGGAGGATCCAGCGATGCGCCTCTTCAATGATTATATGGGGCGTCTTCCGTGGCCCTATGATCTCAGGGAATTGCAGGAGAAGCGACCCTTAAAGGCTAAACAATTAAAGGCACACGAAGCTGAGTTACTTCTAGGCGCCGTCCCTGAACAGGCTATTACCGTGGCTCTAGACAGTGGCGGCAAACTGTTGTCAAGCGAGGGTTTTGCTTGTCAGCTTAGCGGCTGGCGTGACGGCGGAGCAGTCTCCGTGGCCTTCTTAATCGGTGGCGCGGAGGG
Organism: Rhodospirillaceae bacterium; assembly: GCA_002717225.1. Classification (GTDB taxonomy): domain Bacteria; phylum Pseudomonadota; class Alphaproteobacteria; order UBA828; family UBA828; genus PTKB01. The sequence continues at coordinate 6,230 of PBDG01000053.1, forward strand.
CCATGGCGACAAGGTATTAAAGGGGGCCGATTTTCGGCTTTCCCTCGGCGTCATGACCTGGCCACATATGTTGGTGCGTGCCATGTTGGCGGAGCAGCTATGGCGCGCCGCTTCGATTCTCTCTGGCCATCCCTATCACCGACCCTGATACGGTTTCTCGCCGCTGCTTTCCTGCGTCAAATTCGAGAATGAAGATAGTGGCGACATTTTGTCAGCTCAGGCTTGTTCTTGCGGCGAGATGCCTGATTCAGTATGTGCCTTTCGATAGTCTTCACCTATGATTAAGTAAAGATAGTCTTCACCTATGATTAAGTAAAGATTGTGACTATATCGGATAAATCCGTAATATTGAAAACAGCTCTGAGACGAAATTTTCGGCGATTGAATTACCGGTGACCATTTTTGGAGTAAAATCTTTCGTCAGTTCAGGGCTTGAATTCGTCTGCTGGGCACAGGAATTTTGCACGATTCAAAAACGGATGAGTTCGAGCGATGGTCTCATGTGTAAGAGCGGATAGGGATGACTAGTCTACCTCGCCCTGTGTTGCTATGTGTGCTCGACGGCTGGGGTGCACGCACGAATAATGTCGACAATGCCATAGCGGTAGCACAAACGCCAATCTGGGACGGATTATTACAGACCTATCCGCACAGCCTGCTTCAGTGCTCGGGCCTCGATGTCGGTCTGCCGCATGGACAGATGGGGAATTCTGAAGTCGGTCATATGAATCTTGGCGCTGGGCGTGCGGTGCTGCAGGACTTGCCACGTATCGACGCCGCCATTGCCGATGGCACGTTGGCGACCCTGCCATCACTCGTCGATTTTGTCGCTAAGCTTCGCCAGAGCGGCGGACGCTGTCATCTCATGGGTCTTTTGTCACCTGGTGGCGTCCATTCGCACCAGGATCATATGGTGGCCTTAACTAAGATTATAGCGTGCGCAGGTGTGCCTGTGGTACTGCATGTTTTTCTGGATGGGCGGGACACGCCACCATCTTCGGCCAATGCTCATGTTCGCCGCTTCGAAGAGGATCTCGCCGAATCACAGAATTTTACCGTTGCTACCGTTTGTGGGCGTTATTGGGCAATGGACCGCGACCGGCGCTGGGAGCGATTAGAACGCGCTTACCTTGCGATTGCCGATGGAAAGGCCCCCCCGGCGCCGAGCCTCTCTGCTGCCTTAGAGGACGCCTATGCGGCTGGTGAAAGTGATGAGTTCGTCGCACCTGTGGTTATCTCTGGCTATGATGGCATGGCGGCCGGTGATGGGTTGCTTATGACCAATTTTCGTGCCGATCGTGTGCGTCAATTGTTGCAGTCGCTGCTAGATCCGAAGTTCTGCGAGTTTGCCCGACCGCGCAAGGTCGGCATTGCTGCAGCCCTGGGCATGTCTGAATATTCAAATGCACTAAACGAGTTTATGGATTGCCTTTTCCCCCATGTCGTGCCTGAACAAGTATTGGGCGAGGTGATCTCTGCAGCAGGGCGTACCCAGCTTCGGCTTGCCGAAACTGAAAAATATGCCCATGTCACCTTTTTTCTGAATGGTGGCGAAGAACGTGTGTTCGCCGGCGAGGAACGCATTTTGGTGCCCTCGCCTAAAGTTAAGACCTATGATTTGCAGCCAGAAATGTCCGCCGTCGAAGTAACGGATCGGTTGGTCGAAGCGATCGCATCAGAAAAATTTGATTTAATCGTAGCGAACTACGCTAATACCGACATGGTCGGCCATACTGGCAATATGGCTGCCGCCGTCAAGGCTGTAGAGACTGTGGATGCGTGTCTTGGTCGCATGGCTGTAGCGCTGGAAGAGGCTGGTGGCGCTGCATTGATTACTGCTGATCATGGCAATGTAGAAATGATGCGCGACGCAATAACAGATATTGCGCATACAGCGCATACAACCAATCTTGTTCCTGCTGTTCTGATCGGCCGTGCTGCTCTGGGCGGCAGATTGCGTGACGGTTTTTTGGCGGATGTCGCACCGACCTTGTTACAACTGATGGCCCTCGATGTTCCGCCACAAATGACCGGATCTTCATTATTTACAACTGATCATGGTGTTCAGCCCCCGCACCATGCCGTTGTGAGCTAGGCTAATATTCGCCTTACACCAAGCTTTTTGGGTCGCCCTCCTGTCGGGGGCCATGGTCTGGGTATCATCCGTCCCGGCCATAGCGCAGCAATCTGTTAGCGCGACCATTGAAAAGACCGATGAGGCGCTTGGTCAGACTAAAGATGCGCTGGATTCGAGCCGTGGGGTTAAAGCTAAACTCGATGCTCAGGTTAGCGAGTCCAAGGGAGAAGTGGTTCACGTCCGGCGCGAATTGATCCGCGCCGCAGCTGCCGCTCAAGACATCGAGGCACGTGTCAGCGCTCTTGAATCCAATTTGGTGCGACTAGAGGACGAGCGGCGGGAAAAGCTAGTTGTACTTGAAGGTCGTCAAGTCGAACTATCGTGGGCTCTGGGCGCACTGCAGCGAATTGGTCGCGTGCCGCCGGAATTACTCATTTTCATGCCAGTGTCACTACAAGAGGTTTCACACGCTCGCGTATTGTTAAGAAATATTGCTGGGGAACTCGATGCACGAGTCGAAATTCTTGCTGAGGAACTTCTCCGGATGAGGCGTCTCGGTGAAAGAATTTCTGCCCAACGCTATCTGATCGACTTGGAAGCTGAGCGGCTCGAATTACAACGGGCACATTTAGGCATTTTATTATCCCATAAGATCAAGGCCTATAATCGCACGGAAGCCAAGTACCACAGGGCTGAGGCACTGGTGGTCGCTCTCGCCGCAGAGGCGGAGAACCTGCAAGAATTGCTCGAGAGCCTAGTTGCTGATCATGGACAAAATGAGAGACTGCGGCGTGCTACGGAAGCTGAGGCGAAAGCTCTAGAAAAGGTTGAGGATGTTCCTTTGGTGATGGCAAAACAAAAGCGGAGCGTTACAGGTAAACTACGCAAACCGCGGGTTCCATCGCATAGTCAGCAAACCGATGCCATTTCTGTGATAGTCAATTCTGACAATATGGTGTTTAAAAATATTGAACCAGCTATTGCTCAAAAGCCAGTCGGCGGAGTAGCGAATATTGGTGAACAAACTGGTGTTATCAAAGAGGATTTGTCGGTTTTGAATTTGGCGGCCGTGCGTCCGTCGGTTAGTATGGCGCGTGGCGTCTTTAGTGTTCCGGTGCGTGGCGCATTGGTCAGTAGATTTGACGAATCAACTGACCTTGGCCTCTCAACCAAGGGGATCGTTATCGAAACGCGCTCAAGGGCGCAAATAATTGCACCTTATGATGGGCGAATCGTCTTTGCTGGACAGTTTCGCGATTATGGGCTGCTCTTGATCATAGACCATGGCGAAGGATATCATACTCTTCTCTCCGGCATGGGACGGATTGATGTCATGGTTGACCAATATGTGCTGGCGGGCGAGCCGGTTGGGGTAATGCGATCCGCTGCAGACAGCGAGCCGCGACTTTATGTGGAATTACGCAGCGGCGGAGAACCGATTAATCCGCTGCCTTGGCTGGCGGTAGAAACGATCAAAGTAAGTGGATAACATGCGAATTCGATTGATGGCTGGTTTGGTCGGCTTGGCGCTTTTTGCATTGCCGCTCTCGCTAAATGCGGCGAACAATGAGACATACCGGCAGCTCAAATTGTTCGGCGATGTGTTTGAGCGTGTGCGTGCAGATTATGTCGAAGAAGTGAGTGACAGCGAGCTAATCGAAGCGGCTATCAATGGCATGCTAAGCTCGCTTGATCCCCATTCGCGATATATGAACGCCAAGAATTTCCAGGATATGCAGACACAGACGCGTGGCGAGTTCGGTGGCTTGGGAATTGAAGTGACAATGGATGATAACGGCTTCGTCAAGGTTATCACGCCGATCGATGACACCCCCGCGCAACGCGCCGGCCTGAAACCAGGCGATTATGTTACCCATTTGGATGGCGAGCCGATCCTCGGTCTCAGTCTTGCTGAGGCAGTTGATAAGATGCGCGGGCCTATTGATTCAGGAATTACACTTACGATTCAGCGTCCCGGAACTGAGGCGCCGTTTGATGTTGAAATCATTCGTGCCATTATTACCATCCGCTCTGTGAGAGTGCATATGGAAGGTGATGACATTGCCTATGTGCGAATCTCCTCATTTTCAGAAAAGACCACCCTTGATTTAGAAACAGCAATTGAGAAGGTGCTCGGCCAAAACGGTAAAACTCTCAAAGGGATGGTGTTGGATTTGCGCAACAATCCGGGAGGATTGCTTGATCAGGCGGTATCTGTGTCCGATTCTTTCCTTATTCAGGGAGAGATCGTCTCCACGCGCGGGCGCCGGCCAGATTCCATACAGCGCTTCAATGCCAAATCCGGTGATTTAATCGATGGTATGCCAATGATTGTCCTGATTAACGGCGGTTCTGCGTCGGCCTCGGAAATAGTCGCAGGCGCGTTGCAGGACCACCGTCGTGCTATCGTTCTCGGCACACCATCTTTTGGTAAGGCGTCGGTACAAACTGTCATCCCGCTTGGTCGGCACGGCGCTATCCGTCTGACTACTGCGCGCTATTTCACCCCGTCCGGCACGTCCATTCAGGCGCGTGGTATTCATCCGGATATCATCGTGGAGCAGGCAACGATCGAGCATTTGAACCATAGTCCTCGACGGAGCGAAGCTAATTTGCGCGGCAGTCTTAGAAACGAACAAAACGATGGCGCTGGCGAAGAGGGCGAGGTGTCGAAGACGGAAGATGATGGTGCCGGTGTATCGCGATCACAAAACGATTATCAATTAGCGCGGGCGCTCGACTTATTGCGCGGACTGCAACTATTATCGGGTACAGTTGTCAATTGAGCGCTTAACCGGTTGAGGAGGGTGGTCTCTCTGTTTTGAGCGATCCGTCTGAACAGCCTTCCCAGGAACGTGCGGAAGGCAGCGCAACGTTCCGGCGTCCGAAGGAACCAACGATTCTTTCGCCGGCATTTGCCGCCGTATTGTTCGTTTTGGTTCTCGCCGGCGTGCTTATGTGGCTTGCACTGAGCGCCGAGAAGCCCTCGACGCAACCTTCAGATGATTTGGGCGTGACGATCACTGTCAAATTTCCAGGTGATGTACCTGACGCGACTGAACAATCGCCGGCTAACCTAGAAGAAACAGAGGATGACCAAGTCGAACGCAAAACTAGAGCAACGGATGAAACGGCCGAGAAGGAAGGGACGGGGACAGCCGTTCTTCAGAAGACGGAAAAATCAGAGGAAATAATAATAGAGGGTGAGCTTTCAGACTCTGAAGGTGCGAAGACCAATATCGCTCTCGTAGCGCCGCGCGCTGTGATCAACGAGATAATTCCCTTGGCATTACCTGATTCTACGCTGTTGTATGAAAGCAATCAGGGTGCTCTGCCGATTATAGGGCCTGACGGGCGTGAGCCTTGGATGGTCTATGGCCGGAAAGTGCCGCCTGCGGGTACTAAGCCTCGTCTCGCGGTAATTATTTCCGGGCTTGGGCTTTCCGCCGACGCCACCAAGCGCGCAATTGAATTGCCCAAGGAAGTTACCCTTTCATTCAGCCCTTATGGACCTAAATTGGAAATCGATGTGGTGTCTGCTCGCCAGGCCGGTCACGAAGTACTACTGGATTTACCTATGGAACCGATTTCCTATCCGGCGGATGACCCGGGTCCACACACGCTTCTTACATCGCTTAATCCGAGCGAAAATATAGCGCGCCTGAACTGGCTTCTTGGTCGCTTCAAGGCTTATGTTGGCGTCATAAATCACATGGGTTCCCGCTTTACAGCTTCACCTGATCCGCTTAGGCCGATTTTGCGCGAGTTAAAAGATCGCGGACTGATGTTTGTCGACGGCCGTACAACTAACAAGAGCGTAGCTTCGGACATGGCGCGACAAATAAATTTACCGAACGCTTCCAACGACCGTTTCATCGATCACGATCCGACCAGCCGCTCCATTGATCAATCTTTGGCTGCGGCGGAAGGCCAGGCGCGCGCGCGTGGCGTCGCTCTCGTGGTCGCACGGCCCTTCCCGGTCACCCTTGAGCGTATGGCTGAATGGCTGCCGATGCTTGAAACGCGGGGTATCGAGATTGTTCCTATTACCGCAATCGTAGATGAGCAGGGAACTAGATGAGCGGAGCCGCCAAAGTAAGCCAGCGGTATCGCCCGGGTGTTGGCATTATTCTTCTGAATTCGAAGCATCATGTTTGGATTGGGCGGCGCTGCGACATCACATCTGAAGCGTGGCAGATGCCTCAGGGAGGGATAGAGGAAGGTGAAACGTCGGAAATGTCGGCTCTCCGGGAGCTTGAGGAAGAGACCGGAGTCACCTCCGATCTTACCGAGATCCTTGCTGTTTCACGCGGTTGGTATAAATATAACTTGCCATCGAAGTTGATCAAAACTGCTTGGGGCGGGCGTTATCGGGGACAGCGACAAAGATGGTACGTTATGCGTTTCCTCGGCAACAATAACGATATCAATATTCAAACAGAGCATCCAGAATTCTCTGATTGGCGGTGGAGCGATCACGCAACCTTGGAGCGTTACACCATCGATTTCAAACGTGAGCTTTATGTCTCGCTCATTAAGGAGTTCAAGGCGTTTCTCTAGTGTTATTTTAATGGTATTAGTCTACGGGGCCGTCTTCCTTCTAGGGGCGTGCGGCGGAAGCTCACGCTGTAGACAAATGGAAGACACTCGACCTTAAGTCGGGCACCTCACCGGATTGTGCTAGCCACACGCAAAGCGCGGAACATCCTTTAATTACAAAATGCGCTTCTGCCATAATGATAAAGGAATTGGCACGCTGCCAAAGCGGAGGTCAAGTTATACCGGCGGCGCGCTGCAAGTGTCGAGCATAGATCCGTAGTGCAATCCAACCCACCCAAGTAATGGACTTACCCAAGAGACCTTGCGGCTTAATGCCAGCCGATTTAAGCGACATTCCAATTCCGCGACGAACAATCTCAAAAGTGTACAGCGGCAAAGTACGCCCCATGCATGCCGTATTAGCCTTCTTGCGGGCGTATGGCTCAGTGTCACCTGAGCCGCAATAATAGGCGTAGCTCAACTCGTCGTCACCCGTCTCGAAGAATCGACCGATCAGAATTTTAAACCTAGCCCATCGGCTGAGGCCTTCGATCTTTTGGAATTTCTTAGCGTAGCCATAGAACAACTTGTAATGGCGAAATTCGTCTGCTGCGATATTACTGCAAATTTCGCGCAGCACCGGTTCCTCGATCGAATCGCGTAATGCGCTATAATAGGACGACGTGCCAACCTCGACCGCGCAACGCGACACCATTTCACCACAGAGCGAGCCACGAATCGATTGTTGCGCGTTGGTGTCTATCGGATGGCCCTCGACGAAGCGGGAGAATGTATTGTCGAAATTAAAATTAGGATCGGCCATTTCGGCGTAACGACGAAGTGCCTGCCCGTGTTGAACTTCTTCCTCCGACCAAGCAAGTGCATCTTCACAGACGCCCGGCTCTTCGCTAAAGACAGCGCAGAGATATTGACCGTAAGCGCTGCTGTGGTACTCGACCATGCAGGCAGCTTTAACCAATTTGAGTAGTTCCGGATCGAGCTTGTGTGGCTCAAACTTGTCCCAAGGAATATCGTCGAGTGTCCAGTGTCCCATAGTCTCTCGCCAGCTGTCCGTTTCCGGTTGTCCCGATTTTCCGGCAGATTATATTGAGGTCGGCAAGTCGGGCAACCCCGCTAATGGCGAGGGTTGCTCAGGAACAGGCAGTAACTAAGGCCTGTGCCACTTCCAAGGCCTTTTCGCACTTTTCGCGTTCAGCTTCGGAGGAAGCGTTGTTAAGATCGCGCTCGGCTAGATCTAGCCGCTCACGAGCAGCGTTTTCATCGATCTCGTCAAGTTTTATTGATTCTGTCGAGAGTACAGTGCAACGCTCCGGCGTGACTTCAGCAAAGCCACCAGCGACAAAGAAACGGTCCTTCAGCTTGTCGTTCTCGTGAATCTCGATGATTCCTGCGCGAACCGTCGAGAGCAGTAGCGCGTGTCCGGGAAGGACACCGAAATCGCCCTCAGCGCCAGGCACTACGACGAATTCGGTATCGTCCGAATAGATCAGTTTTTCCGGAGCGACTAGCTCAAACTGGAAGGTATCGGCCACGGTTTCCAACTATCCTCGTTTGCGTCTGTTCGCTTAAGCCGCTTCAGCTGCCATCTGTTTAGCCTTCTCGACGGCTTCCTCTATTGAGCCAACCATGTAGAATGCAGCCTCCGGTAAATCGTCATACTCGCCAGCGCAGATCGCCTTGAAACTCGAGATCGTGTCTTTTAGGTCGACAAGCTTGCCTGGTGTCCCAGTGAAAACTTCGGCGACAAAGAAGGGCTGAGATAAGAAGCGCTGAATCTTGCGCGCTCGAGCAACAGTGAGCTTGTCTTCTTCTGACAACTCGTCCATGCCGAGAATTGCGATGATGTCCTGCAACGATTTATAGGTTTGAAGCACACGCTGCACTTCGCGTGCCACCCCGTAATGCTCTTCGCCGACGATTCGTGGGTCAAGCATGCGAGAAGTCGAATCCAGAGGATCAACTGCCGGGTAAATGCCGAGCTCGGCGATTTGACGTGATAATACCGTCGTTGCGTCCAGGTGCGAGAAGGAGGTCGCTGGCGCGGGATCGGTGAGATCGTCCGCTGGGACATAGATCGCTTGCACGGAGGTAATTGAGCCTTTTTGCGTGGTGGTAATGCGCTCTTGTAGATTGCCCATCTCGGTCGCCAGCGTTGGCTGATAACCCACAGCTGAAGGCATGCGGCCCAGCAGTGCTGATACTTCCGAGCCGGCTTGGGTAAACCGAAAGATATTATCGATGAAGAGGAGCACGTCCTGGCCTTCTTCGTCGCGGAAATATTCAGCCTGGGCTAAGCCGGAGAGACCGACACGCGCGCGCGCGCCTGGCGGTTCATTCATCTGGCCGTAAACCAGCGCCACTTTCGATTCTTCTCCTTCGAGATCGATAACGCCGGACTCGATCATTTCGTGATATAGGTCGTTGCCCTCGCGTGTGCGTTCGCCGACACCCGCAAACACCGAATATCCGCCGTGCGCCTTGGCGATATTGTTGATAAGCTCCATTATGATCACGGTCTTGCCTACGCCTGCGCCGCCAAATAGGCCGATCTTGCCGCCCTTGGCGTAAGGCGCCAGCAAGTCAACGACCTTAATGCCGGTCTCGAGGATTTCCGCTTCTGTCGACTGGTCGACGAATTCGGGAGCCGATGCGTGAATCGGCATGCTTTTCGTCGTGTTCACGGCGCCGCGCTCATCTATCGGCTCGCCCACCACATTAATGATTCGACCCAGCATTTCCTTTCCGGCAGGCACCATGATGCCGGCGCCAGTGTCAACGACCTCCTGGCCGCGCACCAGCCCTTCAGTTGTGTCCATGGCGATGCAGCGCACCGTGCTTTCACCTAGGTGTTGGGCAACTTCCAACACTAACCGGTTGCCATGATTGTCGGTTTCTAAGGCGTTCAAAATCGCTGGCAACTCTCCGTCGAAACTGACGTCGACGACTGCACCCATGATTTGGGAAATGCTACCGTTTGTATTTGTCGTGGCCATTACCAAGCTCCNGTCACGCTTGAATTAGGTGGTTCGTGTTTCGTTTTTCCATTTTGTCCGTCACCGCGCCTAGAGGGCNTCCGCACCGGAGATGATTTCNATCAATTCTCCGGTTATNTTGGCCTGGCGGGTGCGNTTGTAGTTAAGNGTCAGTTTATCAATCATTTCGCCGGCATTGCGTGTGGCGCTGTCCATCGCTGTCATGCGTGCGCCCTGTTCGCTTGCCGCGCTTTCCAGCAGCGAGCGAAAGACCTGAATAGAAAGATTGTAGGGCAGCAAGTCTTCTAGAATTTCCGCTTCTTCCGGTTCGAATTCGTAAATTGCACCGCCGCGGTCGTTCGGCTCTTTGGTCGCATCATCAACGGTGGGTTGGGCTGAATCAGAGAACGGAATGACCTGCTGTAAGGTGACGATCTGGCTCATCACCGATTTAAAGTGGTTATAAACGATAGTACAGACGTCGAATTCGCCGGTCTCGAAAAGTTCAGTGATCTTCGCCCCAATAACGTCCGCTTCGTCGTAGCTCGGACCGCGTTTTCCGAGTTCTTCTGTACTGTCGATGATCAGCGAGCCAAATTCGCGCTGCAATTGCTCTTTGCCTTTGCGTCCGACGCAATAAAGCTTAACCTCTTTGTTCGAGTTTCTCAGCTCAAGAATGCGCAGTCGTACGGCGCGTGAGATCGAAGAGTTAAAGCCACCGCAGAGGCCTCGGTCGGACGTGCAGACAACTATGAGATGGGTATTGTCAGTGCCGGAGCCCCGCAGCATTGCCGGAGCGTCTTCGCGTTCGCGCATCAACTCGGCTAGGCTACCAACCATCCGTTCCATTCGCTCGGCATAGGGTCGCGCCGATTCTGCCGCCTCCTGAGCGCGCCTCAGCTTGCTTGCTGCGACCAGCTTCATTGCTGAGGTTATCTTTTGGGTCTGCGTGACGCTGTTGATGCGTGTGCGCAGGTCCTTGAGAGTGGCCATGGGGCGTTATGCTCCGTTCTGCCGTTCGATTCAGGCGAATTTCTTGGAGAATTCGTCAAGCAGAGTGGTTAGCTTGTTTTCGCTATCTTCGCTCAGTTCCCCAGTCGTTCGGATAGCGCTAAGAATATCTGCACCGTTAGATCGCACCTCGCTGAGAAATTCCTGCTCGAAGCGGCCAATCTGTTGCACCTCGATGTCGTCGAGATAGCCGCGGACGCCAGCAAAAATGGCGACTACCTGCTCATCGGCGGGAAGTGGCGCGTATTGATCCTGCTTGAGAAGCTCAGTCAGCCGCGCGCCGCGCGCTAACAGGCGCTGGGTCGCGGCATCAAGGTCCGAGCCGAACTGGGCGAATGCTGCCATTTCGCGATATTGTGCAAGTTCGAGCTTAATGCGGCCGGCGACTTGGCGCATCGCCTTGATCTGTGCTGCTGAGCCCACGCGGCTCACCGAGAGGCCAACGTTAATCGCTGGGCGAATGCCCTGATAAAATAGGTCGGTCTCAAGGAAGATTTGACCGTCGGTAATCGAAATCACATTGGTTGGAATATAGGCTGAGACGTCGCCAGCCTGGGTTTCGATCACTGGCAGGGCGGTTAGCGAGCCGCTACCATGATCCTCGTTCATCTTCGCTGCGCGTTCGAGCAGTCGGGAGTGAAGATAAAACACGTCGCCCGGGTAGGCTTCGCGGCCCGGCGGGCGACGGAGGAGCAGTGACATCTGGCGATAGGCAACGGCCTGCTTGGAAAGGTCATCGTAGATAATCACCGCGTGCATGCCATTGTCGCGGAAATATTCGCCCATGGTGCAGCCCGAATAAGGCGCAAGAAACTGCAGCGGAGCTGCTTCTGACGCAGTGGCGGAGACAATGATGGTGTAATCAAGCGCACCATTCTCTTCAAGGGTACGCATCACCTGGGCGACCGTGGAGCGCTTCTGCCCGACTGCGACGTAGATGCAGTAGAGTTTCTTCGACTCGTCGTCGCCGGCGTTCACTTCCTTCTGATTGATGATTGTGTCGATTGCTACGGCGGTCTTGCCGGTTTGCCGGTCGCCGATGATCAATTCGCGCTGGCCTCGGCCGATCGGTACGAGGGCGTCTAGTGCTTTGAGACCGGTCTGCACCGGTTCGCTCACCGAGCGACGCGGGATGATACCGGGCGCCTTAACTTCTATGCGGCCCATGGCGGCCGATTCAATGGGGCCCTTGCCATCGATCGGATTGCCCAGAGGGTCTACGGCGCGGCCCAGCAGGCCCTTGCCTACTGGCACTTCAACAATGGCACCGGTCCGCTTAACCGTGTCACCTTCCTTGATCTCTTTGTCTTCTCCGAAGATTACAACGCCAACATTATCTGTCTCGAGATTGAGCGCCATGCCGCGGATATTTCCGGGGAATTCGACCATCTCGCCGGCCTGCACGTTATCCAGACCATAGACACGGGCGACACCGTCGCCCACGGAGAGCACTTGTCCAACCTCGGCGACATCCGCCTCGGTGCCAAAATTGGCGATTTGCTCCTTGAGGATTGCCGATACTTCGGCGGCGCCAATGTCCATTATCAAATCCCTTTCATGGCGAGCTCAAGATTTTGCAGCTTCGTCCGTAGTGAACTGTCGATCATGCGTGAACCGACCTTGACGATCAGTCCACCGATCAAACTCGGATCGACCGTGGTTTCCAATGCTACGTCGCGTCCAACGATTTCCCGAAGAGCTTGTTTCACGGCGTCGAGATGGGCGGGTTTCAATTCGGTAGCTGATGTGACCTCAGCTGAGACCTCGCCGCGATGCTCCGCAACCAGCGTCTGAAATGCTATGAGGCTACTTTCCAGCGCATACAGTCGGCGGTTCTGTGCCATCAGGCCAACTAGGTTCTGCACCAGGTCCGACATGCCAGCGCGATTGACTATTGCCGCCATGGCTGCGCCTTGTTCGGTGCGGGAGAGAACCGGGCTTTTGACGAGGCGCGCGAGATCAGCACTCTCGGCCATCAGATCTCGCAAATCAGCCAATTCGCGGGCCAACTGGTCAAGTTGGTCACGCTCAAGCGCAAGTTCGAACATTGCCGTTGCGTAACGCAGGGCGAGATCGCTTTGGCCTGTGGAATTGGATGCCACCGAATTTCGTTCCCTTGGGTCTGCTGCGCCGCGATCAGCGACGGTTCGAGGTGTTTTTGCTTGTTAAACTAGCAGGAATTCAACTGTCCGAGACGACCAGCCGACCCGAAAAGCAGGCGATTAAGTAACATACTGTATATTGTCGCGCAACTGACTCGGGAAAACGATATTTAATATATTAATTCAATATGTTACGACTAGTTGAAGCTGTAGGGATCGACGTCGATGCGAAGGCTTACCCTGGATGGTGCGTCGAGCACGTTGAGCCAGTGGCGGAGCCAGGGTTGTGGGAGGTGGGCCCGGCTGCATTTGACCAGGAGTCGGTAACGATAATGTCCGCGTAGAAGCGCAAGAGGTGCTGGCGCCGGGCCGAGCACCTCCATACCACCCTCCGCTGGTAGGTTATTGCGTGCGATTCTTGCCAGCGCAAGCGCCGTATCTGCCACTGATGCCTCGTTTTGCCCCGAGAGAATCACTGCCGCGAGCCGCCCTGCTGGAGGCTGGCCGTGAAGTTCACGTGCCTCTGTTTCGCGTGTGAGAAAGAGATCGCGTTCGCCAGAGGAAAGCGCCACCATCACCGGATGGTCTGGGATAAAAGTTTGAAGCAGCATGCGTCCCGCATGATGCGCTCGTCCGGCGCGCCCACCAACTTGGTGGAGAAGTTGGTAGGTGCGCTCTGCGGCGCGCAGATCTCCGCCGGCTAGTCCGAGATCTGCATCTACCACGCCTACTAGGGTGAGCAGCGGAAAATGATGCCCCTTGGCAATTATCTGTGTGCCAATGACTAGATTGATTTCGCATTTTTCGATTCGTGCAACGAAATTTGCCGCGTCTTCGGGTCCGGCCACCGTGTCGCTAGTAACGATCTCGCTCTTGATATCGGGAAAGAGCGCCGCAGCTTCCTCGGCGACCCGTTCCACACCGGGCCCGCAGGCTGCCATGCGTCCCTCCGCCTCGCATTCCGGACAGGCGTCCGGTGAGCGCTGGATATAGCCACAATGATGACAGTTGAGTGTTTTAGTAAAGCGGTGCGCAACTAGCCAGGCGCTGCAATTAGGGCATTCGAGGCGATGGCCGCATGCGCGGCAGAGGGTAAGCGGTGCATATCCGCGACGGTTGAGGAACAACACTGCCTGTTGCCCGGCCGCGAAACATTCCGTCAGTGCTTCGCGTAGCGGCGGCGAGATCCACTCTCCACGCGGCGGCGGATCCCTGCGCATATCGACGATTTCAATATTCGGAAGCTGTGCACCGCCATGGCGGTCTCGTAGATGCAGGCTCTCATAGCGACCGGCTTTCACGTTTGCGAGGCTTTCGAGTGACGGCGTGGCCGAACAGAGGATAAGCGGGCAGGCTGCAAAGCGCGCGCGCATCACCGCCATGTCGCGTGCATGATAGATCACACCGTCTTCCTGTTTGAAGGCGCCGTCATGTTCCTCGTCGACGACTATCAGGCCGAGCTCGACGAAGGGCAGCCAAAGTGAAGAGCGCGCACCGACAACTATGCGCGCCTTGTTCTCAGCGACTGCGCGCCAGGTTTCGCGTCGCGCACGCTGGCCAAGTTCGGAATGCCACACCATGGGCGTCGCGCCGAAGCGTGCGCGGAAGCGCTCCAACCATTGAGTACTCAACGCGATCTCTGGAAGCATCACCAACACTTGACGCTCCAATTCTAGGGCCTTTGCCACTGCCTCGAAATAGACCTCCGTTTTGCCTGATCCAGTAACGCCGTCCAAAAGCGTGACGGAAAATTTTTCTGCCATCACCTGATCCATCAGGCGATGCGCCACCAACTGCTGGTCGGTCGAGAGATCGGCGCGGGGCAAATGCCAGTCTGGTTGCTCCGGCACTGGCCAGGCAGGGATTGAAACCGTGCGCAGTGCGCTGGCCTTGGCCAGCGCGCGCACCACTCCGGTGCTGACTTTAGCTTCCCGCGACAGTTCAGCTGCGCTAAGAGGTTGGCCGTCGGACAGCACCTCAAAAACCCGTTTTCGCTCGGGTGTTAGACGCTCTGGTACTAGATCGCTAGCGAGATAGGCGACACGCATCATCGGCGGCTCAAGCGCCTCCGGTACGCTCATTGCCATGCGTAGCACTGCGCCTCGCTTGGCCAGCGTATATTCCGCCACCCAGTCTATTAGCTTGCGCAGACTTTTCGTCATCACTGGTACTGGTAGTATTTCGCCGATATGTTTCAGTTTATCGTGCGTAAGCCTGGGTTCATCCTCATCAGTAACATGGCGCCAAACCACGCCGGTTACCATTCTGCTGGCCAGCGGCACTCGCACGAAAGCGCCCTCGGGCGCGTTCGCAGCGTCAGCAGTGAGATAATCATAAACGGTATCGATCCCGAGCGGCAATAACACGGTGATACGGACCGCGCTATCCGTGAGCGTGGGCAGGGAGGAAGTAGCGTCACTCGGTGCCATCCGATAAAATGTGCCAACGACTCGCCGTCGTCTCAAGCCTCTAGTTTGTTTCATGGGCAGGCGGCATGGAAATTCGATACGGAGTGGCATGCCATGAAATTTTTCATCGACACGGCGGAACTCGCTGAAATTGAGGATTTTGCGGCCACCGGCTTGCTTGATGGGGTTACCACCAATCCGTCGTTGATTCACAAGGCGGGCGGCAATTTTTTCGAAACGATCGAGCGCATTTGTCAGATCGTACCGGGCCCGGTGAGCGCTGAGGTGACCGCTACTAAGGCCGACTCTATGATCGAGGAAGGCAAGCGCCTTGCTAGCATTGCACCCAATATTGCTGTAAAGGTGCCACTTACCTGGGATGGTCTCAAGGCTTGCCGCGTGCTCAGCCAGGCCGGCACCATGGTAAATGTGACGCTCTGTTTTTCTGCCGCCCAGGCACTACTCGCGGCCAAGGCTGGCGCAACCTTTATCTCACCTTTTGTTGGCCGGCTGGACGATATCGGTCAGGATGGAATGGCGCTGATTGATGAGATCGTCACCATCTACGCAAATTATCCGGGTACTCTGGAGACCGACATTCTCGTCGCTTCTATTCGCGATCCGATCCATCTTGTTGAAGCGGCTAAACTTGGTGCTGATGTTGCCACTCTACCTCCAGCCGTGTTGCGCAAGCTGGTCCGGCATCCGCTGACTGACAAGGGACTAGATGCCTTTTTAGCTGATTGGGAAAAGACTGGGCAGTCGATTCTCTCTTGAATACAAGATTAGGAGAGTTGTCATCGCCACAGGAGCCACCGAAGAGCAAATGCTGGGTGCTAAGATAGGCGGGGNAGATTTCGTTGCCGACNCGCTAGTAATNGATGNGGTTGAGAGTTGGCGCTGTTGGCTCGCTGACGAGCGNCGTGCCTCGCCCCATACGGTGAGNGCTTATTTACGCGATCTTTCNGCCTTCTTTGCTTTTCTNANGTTGCATATGAGTNGGCCAGTAACTCTGGCCGGTTTAGAGGGCCTACAGACTAGNGATTTCCGCAGTTATCTTGCGCGCCGTGCTGNCNAAAATTGCGCTAAGACCTCNACTGCCCGCGCCGTCTCCGTGCTGCGAGGTTTCTTCCGTCATCTTGAGCGGGAAGAATTGCTGTCCAACGGAGCTGTCCGCTCGCTGCGTAGCCCACGCCTGCCGCATGCGGTGCCGCGGCCGTTGACACTGGCGCAAGCTGGCGAGGTGATGACGGCGGCAGCGAACGGTGCAGGTGGCTCGAGCCAGGCCCTCTGGCTCGCCAGGCGGGACACGGCGGTGCTGCTGCTTTTGTATGGCAGCGGGCTTCGCATCGGCGAGGCGCTTGGTCTAGATGGGCGCGATGCCACTGGCGGTGATGTGCTACTGGTGCGTGGCAAGGGTGGTAAGGAGCGCGGGGTGCCGTTGCTGCCGCTGGTCAACCAGGCGATCGACGATTATCGTGCCACTTGCCCATATGAATTGGCCCCGGGCGGACCACTCTTCGTTGGCGTGCGTGGCGGGCGTTTAGGCGCCCGCACGGTGCAGGCCGGCATGGCGCGTCTCAGATCTGCCCTCGGTTTACCGCCAAGCGCCACTCCCCACGCGCTCCGCCATAGCTTCGCCACCCACTTACTCGCCGACGGTGGCGATCTCCGCGCCATCCAAGAACTCCTCGGCCATGCCAGTCTCACCAGCACCATGCGCTACACTGAAGTAGACGAAGCCGGGTTGATGGCGGCCTATAACGCAGCCCATCCAAGAGCACGCGGATAAATTCTAAAGAAACTCCTTTCTCCGTGGGGGAGGTAAGGGTTCGTTCATTTAAACGTGAATGGCTCTCTCGTCCACATCGAGCGCTGCTTCCTTTATGGCTTCGCTCAAGGTAGGGTGGGCATGGCAGGTGCGGGCAAGTTCTTTCGCCGAGGCGCCGAGTTCGATGGCGAGCACTGCCTCGCCGATCAGGTGGCCGGCGTCTGCGCCCATAATGTGCACGCCGAGGATGCGGTCACTCTCGGTGTCAGCAAGAATCTTCACAAAGCCGTCAGTCTCCGACATGGCGCGTGCCCGGCCATTAGCGACGAAGGGGAAACTACCCGAACTATATGCGATACCTGCATTTTGGAGTTGTTCTTCCGTTTGTCCGACGTACGCCAACTCTGGATGAGTGTAGATCACCCCAGGGATGGCATCGTAATTCACACAGCCTTTTTGGCCGGTGATAATCTCGGCCACGGCGATGCCCTCATCCTCTGCCTTATGGGCCAGCATCGGTCCGCGGATGACGTCGCCTATAGCATAGACGCCCGGGACATTTGTTTGTAATCCGTCGTCCACTTTGATGCGTCCAGCATTGTCCTGTGCGACACCGGCAACCTCCAAGCCGAGGTCGTTAGTATAGGGACGGCGGCCAACCGCAACGAGAACGTTATCAGCATCTAGGGTTTCCGGCTCGCCACCATCAGCCGGTTCCATGGTGAGAGTAACGCCGCTATCGGTAACTTCGGCATTGGTGACCTTGGTGGAGAGCCTAAATTTCATTTTCTGCCGTCGGAGCATTTTGTGAAATCCAGCAGCAAGTTCGCCATCCATACCTGGGATGATGCGGTCGAGAAACTCGATGACCGTAATCTTGGCGCCCAAACGACCCCAGACTGAGGCCATTTCGAGGCCGATATATCCCGCGCCTATAACCGCAAGGTGATTTGGCACATTGTTGAGCGACAGCGCGCCGGTAGAACTTAAGACACGTTTTTCATCGATTTCAATGCCGGGAAGGCTGGCTGGCACGCTGCCGGTGGCGATGATGATTGCGTTAGTGCTCAGCACAGTTTCCAAGCCGCCGGCATCTCGTACCGTGACCTCGCCCGGCTTGCCGAGTGATCCAGTCCCCTCGATACGGATGACATCGTTATTCTTGAAAAGGTGGTCAATTCCTTTGGTGAGATCGCTCACTACCTTATTTTTGTGACCCATCATAGTGTCCAGATCGAAGCTGAGTCCGTCGATCATCACGCCATGGCGTTTCAGCACCTTGCTGGCATGGGCGTATTCTTCCGACACTTGCAGGAGCGCTTTGGAGGGGATGCAACCGACATTAAGGCAGGTGCCGCCAAGGGTCGTATCCTTTTCCAGGCAGGCTACCTTGAGACCGAGCTGCGCTGCGCGGATGGCCGCTACATAGCCGCCGGGACCGGATCCGATGACCACGACATCAAATTTATTATCAAACATACCGGGCCGTCCTTGAAGATGAATTCGCCAGTCTTAAAGATGTAGCAATAACCTTTCACGCGCTTCTATGCACTCTTTCATGCGCATTATGAAGGTGAGCGTTGCGCGGCCGACCATGATGCGTTAGTAGCTGCTTAGGGTGGAATGCGTTATTGGTCAGACCACTAATTCACCTTCCACGGCGATGAAGTACTCATAAAATTTGTGCACACCGAGTAGGCTCGACCGAATCAGAATCGCAACAATGATCTTTAACAACCGACCCGATAAAGGCGATTTGTGCCGACGCCCTTGCGGATACTTAACATGCTCACCGTATCTGCAGCTTATTTGATCAGCCTTTCAAAAGCTCGACCATGGTGGAGCCAATCGCAGCTGGAGAGGTGGTGACTGCTATTCCGGCACTCTTCATCGCCTCGATCTTGTCCTCGGCGCCACCCTTACCGCCGGAAATGATCGCGCCGGCGTGGCCCATGCGTCGACCCGGAGGTGCGGTTAGTCCAGCGATAAATCCAACCACGGGCTTCTTGACACTCTCTAAAACAAGAAATGCCGCCGCATCTTCCTCGGCTGTGCCGCCGATTTCGCCGATCATAACGATCGATTCCGTAGCTTCGTCCGCCAAGAACATCTCCAGGCAGTCGATAAAATTCGTGCCGTTCACCGGATCGCCGCCGATGCCAATGCAGGTCGATTGACCGAGTCCGGCGGCGGTAGTTTGCGCCACTGCTTCATAGGTAAGCGTGCCGGATCGGGAAACAATACCGACTGATCCTGAGCGATGTATGTGACCAGGCATGATTCCAATTTTGCAGGCATTGGGCGTAATGATTCCTGGGCAATTCGGTCCAATCAGCCGGCTAGGAGAGTCTTCCAGAGCGCGTTTGACGCGCACCATGTCGAGCACAGGAATGCCCTCGGTAATACAGACGATGAGCGGTACTCTCGCGTCGATTGCTTCGAGTATTGCATCCGCTGCGAAGCGGGCGGGGACGTATATAACAGAAGCGTCTGCTTTCGTTTCTGTCATCGCTTCGGCCACGGTGTTGAAGACAGGGAGGCCGAGATGCTCAGCTCCGCCCTTTCCCGGCGTAACACCGCCGACCATGCGGGTGCCATAGGCAATCGCTTGCTCAGAATGGAAGGAGCCCTGGGCGCCAGTGAATCCCTGGCAGATCACCTTGGTGGATTTGTGGACGAGGATGGCCATCAGGAAGCGCCCTCTACGGCGGCGACGACCTTTCTGGCCGCATCGCCAAGGTCGTCGGCGGAAATTATGTCGAAGCCGCTCTCGGCGAGGATTTTTTTGCCCTCGTCCACATTAGTGCCTTCGAGGCGCACCACCAAAGGCACAGAGATGCCGATCTCACCGGCGGCGGCGACGATGCCCTCGGCGATCACGTTGCAGCGCATTATGCCACCGAAGATATTGACAAGCACGCCCTTCACATTTGTGTCGGCGAGGATAATCTTAAACGCCTCCGTCACTCGCTCGCGCGTCGCCCCGCCGCCGACATCGAGGAAGTTGGCCGGTGCACCGCCATTAAGCTTGATAATGTCCATGGTTGCCATGGCGAGACCAGCACCGTTCACCATGCAGCCGATCGAGCCGTCGAGCTTAATATAGTTGAGTTCATGCTCCGCCGCGCGCCGCTCAGCTGGATCCTCCTCACTCTCGTCGAGAAGCTCGGCGATCTCAGGGTGACGGTAGAGCGCATTATCGTCGAAATTCATCTTTGCGTCGAGCGCCAGGAGACCTCCGTCGCCTGTCACGACCAGTGGGTTGATCTCGAGCATTGAGGCGTCGGTACCAAGCATCGTTTCATAGAGCGCTGGGAACAGCTTGAGTGCATCCTTCACCGCTTGGCCTTTGAGGCCCAAACCGAAAGCGAGCTTGCGTGCATGGAAGGGCTGGCAGCCAACTAAAGGGTCGATGATGACAGTGATAATCTTCTCGGGTGTCTTGGTGGCTATCCGCTCGATATCCACACCCCCCTCGGTGGATGCCATGAACGCGAACCGCCCGGTAGTGCGGTCGATCACTGCGCTCACATAGAGCTCGTTTGCAATTACGCAGCCCTCTTCGATATAAACTCGCCCTACCTTCTTGCCTGCTGGGCCTGTCTGGTGGGTTATTAGGACCTGGCCGAACATGTCTTCGGCAGTAGCGATCGCTTCCGTTGACGTTTTGCACAGCTTGACGCCGCCCGCCTTGCCACGCCCGCCGGCATGAATCTGAGCCTTGACCACCCAGATCGGCCCGTCGAGGGCATCAACCGCGGCCTTGGCTTCTATGGGACTGAGCACCGCCTGTCCCTTTGCTACGGCGACGCCATAGCCTGCCAGCACCCCCTTAGCCTGATATTCATGAATGTTCACGCGTGACCGGCCCAATAATGATTGATCTTCATGCGGTGGCTATATTGCTTCGCACTTGCTTCTGCAAGTGCTTGATTGCCTCGTTCAATCTTTACTCTCTTTGAGCTTCTTAATCTCGTCGATCAACCCCTCGACCGCCTTGATTGACTTGTTGAACGCTGCGCGCTCCGAGCGGTCTAGCTTGATCTCGACGATGCGCTCGACACCCCCTGCGCCGATCACCACAGGCACACCGACATAGATGCCCTTGCAGCCGTATTCGCCGTTCAATTGGGCAGCACAGGGTAGCACCCGCTTTTTGTCTTTGAGATAAGACTCTGCCATTTCGATCGCCGCCACCGCTGGCGCGTAATAAGCCGATCCGGTCTTAAGCAGGCCGACGATTTCGGCGCCGCCGTTGCGTGTGCGCTGCACAATCTCATCGAGCTTCTTCTGCTTGATCCAGCCCATTTTAACAATATCTGGCAGCGGAATACCGGCGACGGTGGAATAGCGCGTGAGTGGCACCATTGTGTCGCCATGGCCGCCTAGGACGAAGGCGGTGACGTCTTCGGTGGAAACGCCCATCTCCCTGGCTAGGAAATACCGGAAGCGCGATGAATCCAGCACACCTGCCATGCCGACAACCTTCTTGGCTGGTAGGCCGCTTGCCTTCCTCAGCACCCAGACCATGGCATCGAGCGGGTTCGTGATGCAGATCACGAAGGCGTCGGGAGCATATTTCTTTATGCCGGCACCAACCTGGTTCATCACCGAGGTGTTGATGCCGAGAAGATCGTCCCGGCTCATGCCAGGCTTGCGCGGCACCCCGGCAGTGACGATCACCACATCTGCTCCTTTTATTGCGGCATAGCTGTTGGTACCCGTAATCCTGGCGTCAAAGCCCTCGACAGGTGAGGCTTGCACGAGATCGAGTGCCTTGCCCTGTGGTACTCCCTTGACAATATCGAAAATTACTATGTCGCCCAGCTCTTTTAGCCCGGCAAGATGCGCCAGCGTTCCCCCGATATTCCCTGCGCCGATCAGCGCGATCTTACTGCGTGCCATGACGGATCTCCTGATTTCCTGGCGCGGGTTTTAGCGCGGGATGGGAGAGGGGGCAAGGACGCCTTAAATTTACCTCCTCGCCACCATCATTTTCTTAATCGCCCCAATTGCCTTGGCCGGATTTAGGCTCTTTGGGCAGGTGCGAGTGCAGTTCATAATAGTGTGGCAGCGATAGAGGCGGAAGGGATCTTCAAGGTCATCCAGGCGTTCACCCGTCGCCTCGTCTCGGCTGTCGATGAGCCAGCGGTAGGCTTGCAGAAGAATGGCTGGACCGAGATAGCGGTCGCCGTTCCACCAGTAGCTAGGGCAGCTTGTCGAACAGCAGGCGCAGAGAATGCATTCATACAGACCGTCTAGCTTGGCGCGGTCTGCGGGGGCCTGCAGGCGCTCGGAATTGGCAGGTGGCGGTGAATCCGTCTTCAGCCAGGGCTCGACCGAAGTGTATTGCGCATAGAAATTATTCATGTCGGGCACCAGATCCTTCACCACCGGCATGTGGGGTAGGGGATAGATGCGTACCTCGCCGGGAATCTCATCGATCGGTTTGGTGCAGGCTAGCGTGTTGGTACCGTCGATATTCATCGCGCAGGAGCCGCAGATGCCCTCGCGGCAGGAGCGCCGGAATGTAAGGCTTGAATCAGTTTCATCCTTGATCTTGATCAACGCGTCGAGGACCATCTGGCCGCAATCTTCGGTGTTGACTTCATAGGTATCCGTGCGCGGATTGTCGCCTGAATCCGGATCGTAGCGGTAAATTTTGAAGCGTCGCGTCTTAGCGCTCGCACCCCCTGGCGCCGCGTGGTGGCGCCCCTTCTTGATTCTTGAATTTTTAGGCAGCTTAAACTTAGCCATTTTATGATCCTTGCCGACGTGTCTCGTTCACTGTGGGTCGCGCCCGTCAATAAACCCGCTTTTTGGGCGGAATGGGTTCGACCTCGTTGGAAAGGGTATACATATGGACCGGACGGTAATCGATGGTTACTTGTTCGCCGTCAACGCTAAGCCACATCGCAGAATGCTTCATCCAGTTCTCATCATCGCGCTCAGTATAGTCCTCCCGAGCGTGACCTCCGCGGCTTTCCGTTCGGTTGAGCGCGGCCTTGATGGTCACCGCAGACTGGCGCAACAGATTGTCAAGCTCGATGGTTTCGACCAAGTCTGAGTTCCACACCATCGAGCGGTCGCTCACCTTGACCCCGTGGCGGAAGTCCTTCCAAATTTTCTGAAGATTATTCTCCCCTTCTTCCATCAGCTTGCCAGTACGGAACACGCCGGCATGTGTTTGCATGGTGCGTTGCATCCCAAGGCGAAGCTCCGCCGTGCAGATATCACCGTTTGCATGGCGCAGATGATCGAACCAGCCTAGGCACTTTTCGATAGCACCGGTGGCAACCGGGGCATGGGTTGAACCGGCATCAACCACTTGTGCCGCTCGCTCAGCGGTGGCGCGACCAAAGACAACGAGGTCGAGCAGCGAATTCGAGCCAAGGCGATTGGCGCCATGGACCGAGACGCAGGCTGCCTCGCCGGCCGCCATCAGGCCAGGCACTACAGTGTCCGGGTCGCCGTTTTTCAGCGTCACCATCTCGCCGAGATAATTGGTTGGGATGCCGCCCATGTTGTAATGCACGGTCGGGATCACCGGTATAGGCTCTTTGGCAGCATCGACGCCGGCGAAGATCTTGGCAGTTTCGGTGATGCCGGGCAGGCGCTCATGCAATACATCGCGTCCGAGATGGTCAAGCTTGAGGTGGATATGGTCCTGAAGTGGCCCAACACCACGGCCTTCCCGAATCTCGAGGGTCATAGAGCGGCTGACCACGTCGCGGCTAGCGAGGTCCTTGGCGGAGGGTGCATAACGCTCCATGAAGCGCTCGCCCTCAGCGTTAACGAGATAGCCGCCTTCGCCGCGTGTACCCTCGGTGATCAGCATGCCGGCGCCGTAGACGCCGGTTGGGTGGAACTGGATGAACTCCATGTCCTGCAGTGGTAGACCTGCGCGCAGCACCATGGCGTTACCGTCGCCGGTGCAGGTATGGGCTGAGGTGCAGGAGAAATAACTCCGGCCATAGCCGCCGGTTGCAAGGATCACCATGTGGGCTCGGAAAAGATGAAGCGAGCCGTCGTCGAGGTTCCAGGCAAGCAGACCCTGGCAGGCGCCGTCATCGCTCATGATTAGATCGAGAGCAAAATATTCTATGAAGAATTCTGCTTGGTGACGTAAGCTTTGCTGATAGAGCGTGTGGAGGATGGCGTGGCCAGTGCGGTCGGCGGCGGCGCAGGTGCGGAGCGCGATGCCTTCGCCATAGTTGGTCGTCATGCCGCCAAAGGCTCGTTGGTAGATGCGTCCATCCTCGGTGCGAGAGAAGGGTACGCCGTAATGCTCAAGTTCAATGACCGCCTGGGGTGCCACCTTACACATATATTCGATGGCGTCCTGGTCGCCCAGCCAGTCGGAGCCCTTGATGGTGTCGTACATATGCCAGCGCCAATCGTCATCCCCCATATTGCCCAGCGCCGCAGACATCCCACCTTGCGCGGCGACGGTATGGCTTCGTGTTGGGAACAGCTTGGAGACGCAGGCGGTTTTGAGGCCGAGCTCGGCTAGGCCGAAGGTCGCGCGCAAGCCCGCGCCGCCGGCTCCGACTACCACCACGTCGTAATTATGTTCGGTGATGGGATAGGATGCGCTCATATCCACTTAGCCTCCGAACGCCACGGCAACGGTGGAATAGAGCGCCGCTACCGCACCTATCAGGCAGCCGAGATTGAGGCCAATTAGGAGTGTCCATTTGAGAGGTTTGTAATGGACGTAGTCCTCAATAACTACCTGGAGGCCGAGCTTTAGGTGATAGAAAAGCGCCCCGACGAACAGCAACATAAGTATCGCCGCTACCGGGCCAGAGAGCCAGTCCTGAAACATGTGGTGGGAAGCGCCACTCACGACGATCCACCAGATTGAGGCGACGAACCACAGGGTAAGTGGCACCAGTAGGATTGCAGTCAGACGCTGCCACCACCAATGATCGCCGCCTTCCTTGGCGGAGCCAAGATACCGCACACGAGCTAGCGGTGTTTGAATACGCATGCTTCTTCTCCCCTAGCGCGTGCAGTAAAAGAGAAGGCCGAGGCCCCAGGAAAGCCCCGTGAGGCCTAGCGAGGCGATCACCATGAGAATACCCGAGGCATAGGTTGCCTTGAGGCTGAAGCCGAGGCCGGTGTCCCAGAAGAGATGCCTGATACCATTGGAAAGGTGATAGAACAGACAATAGGACCAGGCTGCTAGGAGGGCATAGCCCAGCCATGAGGTGAGAAACCACTCTGACCAAGCGTAATAATCCGGCCCTGCTGCAGCGGTCAGCAGCCAGCAAACCAGCATGGCGGCGCCCGAGGTAAGAAACACCCCGGTTAGGCGGTGGAAGATGGAAAGAACCGAGGTGAGTTGCGGCCGATAGACCTGTAGATGTGGCGAAAGCGGACGTTCCCTGAGCGCCATATATTTATTCTCCCGGGTACGCCGCCTGATTGGCGGCCGAATCCTTGCGTAATATGAAGGATTTAAGACCGATCAGCGCGGTCAGTCAACCGGTGGTCCAACGGGCTTCAGACGTCGGTGATGGCTTTCAACTCCGCGTCGATACGGGCAAAGACGCCGAGCCAATCGCCAAAGCTCTTCTGACGGAAGAGGCGAAGAGAGGGGTACCAGGGGCTGTCCTCGCGTGCCATCAGCCAGCGCCAGTCGGGAGTGTAGGGCAGTACCACCCAGCAGGGTTTGCCGAGCGCGCCCGCAAGGTGGCAGATCGAGGTGTCCACGCTGATCACCAGATCGAGCGCTGATACCAACGCCGCAGTGTCGGCAAAATCTTCGATGATGTTGGCATGGTCGTGGATCAATCCAGTGCAACCGTAGGCAAAGATGTCCTCTGCACGCTGCCCAATCTGCAGACTGTGAAAGGTACAGCCTGGAGTGCCAAGGAGAGTGATGAAGGGCTCGATGCCGACCGTGCGGTTGCGGTCGTTGCGGTGTGTCGGTTTGCCGGCCCAGGCCAGACCGATATTGAAGCGCTTGGCTTCGAGCGTCTTGGCGAATTTTATACCCCGGGCCGGGTCAGCGGCGAGATAGCTCTCGGCGATTGGGATTTGGTCGAGTCTGGTATTAAAGATGCGCGGCAGGCTGAGGAGTGGCGCATGCAGATCGAACTCGGGGAGGACCTCACCGCGCGCGGCGATCTCAGCCGGTCCCTCCAGGGTTGCGAACAGGTTCACCAGAGGTTTCTGGCATTCGAGTACGACTCGTCTGCTACGCTTGGCTACTCGGGCGACATAGCGTGCGAACTGGATACTGTCGCCCATGCCCTGTTCGGCATGGAGCAGTACTGTTCGCCCGTCAAGCGAGCCGCCATTCCAGACAGGTTTGTCGAACTGGCGCGGTGGGTTTTCTGCTAGGCGCCAGCGCCACTCATATTCCTCGAAACCAGCTTCGAGATCACCCTTCATCAACAGTGTAAGCGCCAAGTCCCAATGGGCGTCAACATAATCTGGCTTGCGCTTCACTACTTCCTTGAGGCACGCGATGCCCTCATTGAATTTACCTTGGTCTTTGAGCACGAGGCCAAGATTGTATCGCGCCTTAAGATAGCACGAATCGAGTTCAAGTGCCTTGCGATGGCAAGCTTCAGCCTCTTCCAGACGGCCGAGGTCGCGCAGTGCGTTGCCGAGATTGGAATGGCTACCCGGATCATCGTTTCGGAGCGTGATGGCGCGGTGATAACTCGCGACAGCGGCGTGAAAGGCGCCGGCGGCGCGAAGCGCCACGCCCATATTGTTATAGGTTTGCGGCTGATCGGGATTGAGTGCGAGAGATTCGGTATAACTCCGGATGGCTTCTTCGAGGTGCCCAGCGCGATGGGCCTTAAGAGCTTGTTCGAATGATTTTCTCGCCCGGCAGCCGCGATTTTGAGCACTCTCCGTCATGGCTGTCGAGGGACGGCGGGCGCCCCGTTAGTGGTTAACGCCCATATGGTTGCTGACCAATTCCTCGGCAATTTGCACGGCGTTCAGCGCGGCGCCTTTGCGCAGATTGTCAGAGACCACCCACATGTTGAGGCCGAAGGGCACTGTCTCGTCTTGGCGAATGCGCGAGACAAAGGTGGCGTCCTCACCAGTACATTCACTCGGCGTGACATAGCCGCCATCGACTCGCTCGTCTACTACGATAACCCCCGGCGCTTCGGTCAACGCCTCGCGTGCCTCCTCCTCGTTAAGTCGATCGTGAAACTCAATGTTCACCGCCTCGGCATGGCCAATAAACGTCGGCACCCGAACGCAGGTAGCGCTCACCACGATATCGTGGTCTAGAATCTTCTGGGTCTCGCGCATCATTTTAGTTTCCTCGCGCGTCGAGCCATCCACCATGAACGAATCGATATGTGGAATAACGTTGAAGGCGATGGTTTTAGGAAAAAGTTTTGGTTCCTTGCGGTCGTTCATATAGATAGCCCGAGTGTGATCAAAGAGCTCGTCCATGGCGTCCTTGCCCGAGCCCGAGACCGACTGATATGTCGAAACGACGACGCGCTTGATGGGCACTAGGTCGTGCAAGGGCTTCAGTGCCACCACCATTTGAATGGTCGAGCAATTGGGATTGGCGATAATGTTGCGCTGGCGAAATTCGGAGATCGCCTCGCGGTTAACCTCGGGCACGATTAGCGGCACGTCCTCGTCCATGCGGAACTCAGAGGTGTTGTCGATTACAACGCAGCCAGAGTCGGCAGCACGTGGCGCATGCTTGCGTGAGATTGCCGAGCCCGGTGAGAACAAACTGAAATCGATGCCGCCGAAATCAAAATCTTCGAGCGCGCGAACAGCGAGCGTTACATCCTCGCCATAAGATACTTCCTTGCCGACTGAGCCCCTTGAGGCAAGCGCAATTACCTCGTCAGCGGGGAAGCTCCGTTCCGACAGCATGCCGAGTATTTCGCGGCCGACATTGCCCGTCGCACCGACAACCGCCACTCTGTACCCCATGATCCTCGTATCCTTGTCTAATAGTTGCCCGGCGGTTATTCATCCGGTGAGCTTGCTCAATTCACTCAACAGAGCATCCCCTATAACATCGGTCGACACCGGCGCGGTCCTCTCCTGCTTGATATCGGCAGTCCGAAGGCCGCTGGCAAGCACGTTCTGCACCGCCTGTTCGACCAGCTCCGCCTCCTCGCACATATCGAAGGAATAGCGCAGCATCATCGCATAGCTCAGCACCATTGCCGAGGGGTTAGCGAGGCGCTGACCAGCGATATCGGGTGCTGAGCCGTGCACCGGTTCGTACAGCGCCTTACGCTGGCCGTTCGGGCCCGGTGCACCGAGCGAAGCGGAGGGCAGCATTCCGAGAGAGCCGGTCAGCATTGCTGCGCAGTCGGAGAGTACATCGCCGAACAGATTGTTTGTGACAATGACGTCGAATTGTTTAGGATTGCGTACAAGCTGCATGGCGCAGTTGTCGGCATACATGTGAAGCAGGTCGACATCGGAATATTCTGCCGCATGCAGGGCCGTAATGACTTCTCGCCAGAAGACCCCGGACTCCATTACATTTGCTTTCTCGACCGAGTGCACCTTGTTGGAGCGTTTGCGCGCAAGCTCAAAGCTGACACGCGCCACGCGCTCGATTTCAGTCTGAGTATAGACTTCTGTGTCAAAGCCCCGCCGCGTGCCGTCCGGTAGAGTATCGGTGCCGCGAGGCTCGCCGAAATAGACGCCGGCGGTGAGCTCACGCACAATCATAATGTCGAGGCCGGATACCACTTCCTTCTTTAGTGTCGAGGCGTCAGCCAAAGCGTCTAACACGGTTGCCGGGCGCAAATTGGCAAAGAGGTCCATCTCCTTGCGGAGACGCAGCAGTCCGGCTTCCGGGCGCTCCTCGCGTGGTACATTATCCCACTTAGGTCCGCCAACCGAGCCGAACAGTATGGCGTCCGAGGCCATGGCCTCAGTTAGGGTTTCGTTTGTGAGTGAGGTGCCGTGGGCATCGTAGGCCGCGCCACCACAGAGGCCTTCCTGAATGTCGAAAGCCGTGCCGCAATTGTCGTTCATCCATTTAATGACGCGGGACACTTCGTGCATCACTTCGGGGCCAATACCGTCACCTGGCAGCATCAAGACTTTTCTATTGGTTGTCATGTCTCTTTCCGATTGTGGCTTGGCCTAATGACTCGTCACGGGCGGTAAAGCCAAGGCATGATGGCCTTTTGTTTCGCCTCGAAGGTAGCAATTTCGTCCCTTCGCTGCAGCGTGATGCTAATATCGTCGAGGCCTTCCTGCAGCCGTTGCTTGCGGAAGGGTTCGATTTCGAATGAAACGCTGGTACCGTCGGCGAGCACGATGGTCTGCGCGTCCAGGTCAACAGTCATGTTACAGGTTTGCGGATTCTCGGCCACTGTCATCAATTTCTTGACCTTGTCTTCATCCATGATGATCAACAGAAGGCCATTCTTGATGCAATTATTGAAGAAGATATCGGCGAAACTCGGTGCGATCACGCACCGGATGCCAAAATCATCAAGCGACCAAGGCGCATGCTCGCGGCTTGAGCCGCAGCCAAAATTCTCGCTGGTGATAAGGATCTTAGCATCACGATAGGGTTCGCGGTTTAGTACAAAGTCCGGGTTCTCATTGTTGTTTGTATCGTAGCGAAAGTCATGAAACAGTCCTTTACCCAGGCCTATACGGGAAATAGCGCTTAAATACTGCTTGGGAATGATTTGATCAGTATCGACATTGATCATTTTGAGTGTGGCGGCGGCGCCCGAGATCGTTCCGAAAGTTTTCATCTCATTTGCCTTTCTCGTCCCTAGGACGCCAAATCGCGCACGTCGACGAAATGGCCTTCGATCGCCGCTGCCGCTGCCATCGCCGGGCTGACTAGATGGGTGCGGCTGTCACGTCCTTGGCGCCCCTTGAAGTTGCGGTTGGATGTCGAGGCACAACGCTCGCCCGGCTCAAGAATGTCACCGTTCATGGCAATGCACATGGAACAGCCCGGGTCGCGCCATTCAAAGCCTGCTTTTGTGAGAGTTTTGTCAAGCCCTTCGGCCTCAGCCTGGGCTTTCACCAAACCCGAGCCAGGCACTACCATGGCCCTTACGCCGTCGGCCAGCTTGCGGCCCTCAGCGACCTTGGCGGCAGCGCGCATATCCTCGATTCGGCCATTGGTGCAGGAACCGATAAAGGCGCGGTTGACCTTGATATCGGTGATTGGCTTATTAGCCTCCAGTCCCATATAGGCGATCGCCGCTTGGATCGCGTCGCGTTGTTTTTCGTCTGCAGCAGCGGACGGATCCGGTACGCAACCGTCAATCGGTACGACATCTTCAGGGCTTGTGCCCCAAGTTACTTGCGGCGCGATCGTGGCCGCATCTAGGGCGACCTCCTTATCGTAGGCTGCATCCTCATCAGAGGGTAGGGTTTTCCAATAGGTCATCGCCGCATCCCATTGATCCTCGTTCGGTGCCAACGGGCGTCCCTTGACGTAGTGAAATGTTGTTTCATCTGGTGCGATCAGGCCGGCGCGGGCACCGCCCTCAATAGTCATGTTGCACACCGTCATGCGCCCTTCCATCGAAAGAGCGCTGATTGCTGAACCAACATATTCGACGACATGGCCAGTGCCACCAGCGGTGCCAATGGCGCCGATGATGGCGAGGATCATGTCCTTGCCGCTTACGCCGAGCGAAAGCTCACCGTTTACCGCAATGCGCATGTTTTTCGGGCGCTTCTGCACTAACGTTTGGGTCGAGAGCACATGCTCTACTTCGCTCGAGCCTATTCCGAAGGCTAGGCAGCCAAAAGCGCCATGGGTCGCGGTATGACTGTCTCCGCAGACCAGTGTGATGCCGGGCTGAGTCGCACCCTGCTCTGGACCGATGATATGAACGATGCCCTGGCGTGCATCCAACAGTGGAATGAGCGGTACGCCGAATTCCTTGCAGTTCTTGATTAGGGTCTCGAACTGTATGCGTGCCTGATCGTTTTGGATACGTTCGCCTCGCCCAGTGGTTGGAATGACATGATCAGGTACGGCGAGCACAGCATCTGTGCGGTGCACTGGGCGGTTGTTGAGGCGCATGTTTTCAAAGCCCGGCCAGCTTGTCACCTCGTGGGTGAGGTGCATGTCTATATAGAGAAGCGACGTGCCGTCATCATTCTCGGCCACGACATGGCTCTCCCAGATTTTATCGAATAGGGTCTTGGGTGTGCTCATACGCCATTCCTTTCGCCTAGCCCGTTAGGGCGAGCACTCGAATTTTATGAATTAATCGGTCGCGGCTTCGCTTTCCACCTTTGTCGTCGAAGCACTACGTTGCGTGCGGTCATCGCGCTTTTCCCGGATACGCGCCGATTTGCCGCGTCGGCCACGAAGATAATAGAGCTTAGCGCGCCTGACTGCGCCGCGTTTGGCGATCTCTATCTTTGCGATTCTCGGTGAGTAAAGCGGGAAGACGCGTTCGACACCTTCGCCGTGGGAAATTTTGCGTACCGTAAAAGACGAGTTCACGCCCCTGTTCTTGCGCGCTATGCACACACCCTCAAACATCTGGATACGCTCTCGAGTGCCTTCTACCACTTTCACATGGATGCGCACGGTATCACCGGGGGCAAAATCCGGTAAGTCATTCTCCATGGTCAATTTAGTTATATTTTCGTGGTTCAATGTCTCAATGATATTCATTATTTTGCCCTCTGGTTTGCGCATTCGGCGCCTGCGTCCACCCACAGGTCAGCGCGCCGTTCGCGCGTGATTTTTTCGGCTTGGGCGCGGCGCCAGGAGCGTATACGCTCATGATTGCCGCTCAGCAATACCGCTGGTACGTCCTTGCCTTCGAAGCTGCGCGGACGTGTGTAGTGGGGATATTCCAGCAGACCTTGTTCAAAACTTTCTTCGTGGAGCGATTCGGCGGCGCCGACCACGCCGGGTAGCAGCCGCACACAGGCATCGATTACCGCGAGCGCCGCGATTTCGCCACCCGACAATACATAGTCACCGATGCTCAACTGTTCAATATCGCGGCTTGTCAACACGCGCTCGTCTACGCCTTCAAAGCGCCCGCAAATCAGTGTGACACCTTCGCCAGATGCGATTTCGCGCACCCGCGACTGAGTAAGCGGTGTACCGCGTGGTGTGAGATAGATGATTGGACGGTGCGCACCGGCCGCGATGCTGCTATCAATCGCGGCGGCGAGCACATCGGGGCGCATCACCATACCGGGTCCCCCGCCGTATGGTTCGTCATCAATTGAATGGTGCTTGTCATGCGCATATTGGCGGATGTTCACGCAGTCGAGCGACCAAATACTTCGCTCGCGTGCCCGTTCGGCCAGAGCGATTCCTAGTGGGCCCGGGAACATCTCAGGATAGAGCGTCAACACCGTGGTAAGCCACGGCTTGGGCTGTATCGCTTCGCCGCTCATCATCAGTCCACCTTGTTTTGTTCGCGTGCTGCGGTTTCCGCTGGCGGGTCAATTATCAAGAGGCCGGCCTGCAGATCGATCTTCGGTACATTCTCGGTGGTGAAGGGGAACATAATCGACCCGTCATTCTCGCGTTCGATCTCGATCACATCTCCTGCGCCGTAGTCATAGATGCCTGAGACCGAGCCATAGGTAACGCCATCCGCTGTGAGGACGCGGAGGCCAATCAGGTCAGCATAATAAAATTCATTGTCATCTGTTTTAGGCAATGAGTCGCGGGCAACGTAGAGGTGCGTGCCGCGCAACTCTTCTGCTGCCTCGCGACGATCGACACCACCGACTTCTGCCAGCACCGCACCACGCGAGGTACCGTGCACGGTTAAATCGAAGCGTGTCGCGCCGTCTTTGCTCTGCAGTGGCCCATAGGCCGCAATATCGCTCGCATTCATGGCAAAACTCTTAATTTTTACCGCACCACGCACCCCGTGTGCGCCAATGATGACACCCAGACAGACCATTCCCACCGGCGGCTTCTCCGTTACCAGGGAGCCAAGCGGCTCGGCAGCTCCAGCTCTAGTCTTTTTCGGCCTCTTCCGCGGACGCATCCTCGCCGCTCTCCGTGCTCGTTTCTTCCTTTGCCGTTTCGTCTTCCGCGGTCGCCTCTTCGGCTGTGTCTTCCTCCACAGTAGATTCTTCAGGCGACGCTTCCTCCGTGGGCGCTTCTTCGGTAGGTGGTGGAGCAGCCTTGGCGGCCTCGGCCCGTTCGCGCTCTTCCTCAATTCGCGCCTGGGCCTTGGCCTTGGGCTTGGCTTTGTTCGGATTGTTGCGCTGCTCAGGCATCGGGATAATCTCTGCTTGGCCGAGGAAGCGGGCGACTCGCTCTGTTGGCCTAGCGCCGACCTGGAGCCAGTGGCGTATCCGGTCTGCTTTCAGGGTCACGCGCTGAGCGTTCTTGGGCAGCATCGGGTCATAGGTGCCGACTCGTTCGATAAATCGCCCGTCGCGCGGGTTGCGCG
The DNA here is from genome assembly GCA_002717225.1 of Rhodospirillaceae bacterium. GTDB lineage: Bacteria > Pseudomonadota > Alphaproteobacteria > UBA828 > UBA828 > PTKB01. Next base: position 39,519 of record PBDG01000053.1, read on the forward strand.
AGTCGGTAATGACGATGCGGTAGAACGGGCGCTTTTTCGCGCCCGCGCGGGAAAGACGAATTTTCAAGGCCATGCCGTTTGGTTTCCTCTTAAATGTCCGACATTGTGATTATTAGAGTGATCATTGGGGTGGTAAATTGGGCGGCATCATGCCCGGCATACCGGCTCGCATAAGACCTTTCTCGCCGAGTTTGCCCACCCGTTTCATCATGACGTTCATCTGTTTAAACTGTTTCAGAAGCCGATTGACGTCCTGAATACTGGTGCCAGAGCCGCTGGCGACGCGCCGCTTGCGTGAACCGTTGAGGCGCTTTGGATAGAGGCGTTCATCCGGGGTCATAGAGCTGATTATTGCCTGCATTCGGTCAAGAGATTTCTCATCGACATTGGCTTCCTTCAACTGGCGCTTCACCTTGCCGACACCAGGCAAAAGATTCATTAGCCCGGACATACCCCCCATACGGCGCATCTGGGTGAGCTGAGAGGATAGGTCGTTGAGATCAAAGCCGCCCTTTTTAATCTTCTTCGCGAGCTTTTCCGCTTCTTCCTGGTCAACATTCTCCTGTGCTTTTTCGACTAGGCTGACTACGTCGCCCATGCCCAGGATGCGTGATGCAATGCGTTCCGGGTAGAATGGCTCTATGGCATCCAGCTTTTCGCCGACGCCGATCAGCTTAATTGGGCAACCGGTGACTGCGCGCATGCTGAGCGCGGCACCCCCGCGCCCGTCGCCATCGACCCGAGTCAGTATAATACCAGTCACGTCGACCCGTTCCTTAAACTGGGCTGCAACATTGACCGCATCCTGGCCGGTCAGCGCGTCGGCGACCAGCAGGGTTTCAACCGGCTTCGCCACCTTTCGCACGGCGACTACCTCGTCCATCAACTCGTCATCGACATGAAGTCGGCCGGCGGTGTCGAGGATCACAATGTCGTAGCCTTCCTGGCGGCCGGTTTTCATTGCCCGCTTGGTGATGGCGACCGGGTCCTGGCCTTCGACAATCGGTAGCGTGTCAATTTTTGCTTGGTTGCCGAGTACAGCGAGCTGCTCCATTGCCGCTGGCCGTCTGGTATCCAGTGAAGCCAGGAGAGCGCGCTTTTTATCTTTTTCCGTCAATAATTTGGAAAGCTTGGCGCTGGTCGTTGTTTTGCCCGAGCCCTGTAGGCCAACCATCAAAATAGCGGCCGGTGGCTCGGTGGCGAGATTGACGTCGACGGAGCCCGCGCCGCCAAGCATCTTAACCAAATGGTCGTTGACGATCTTGATCACTTGCTGGCCGGGGGTAACGCTCTTAAGCACCTCGGCGCCGATCGCTTCTCGTTTGGCAGCGTCGATGAACTCCTTGACCACCTGCAACGAAACATCAGCTTCCAACAGAGCTACGCGCACCTCGCGCATCGCGGCCGATACATCGCCTTCAGTCAACGCGCCGTGGCGAGTCAGCTTGTCGAATACAGTGCTGAGGCGGCCGGAAAGAGATTCGAACACAATGCCTATCCTTAAAGCAAAAAACGACGCGCGCCAGCGCGCGAAACTCGCGGACTGGCGTGCCTCCTCGGAGGCGAAAGCTTAAACAAACCTAGAACGCGCCGGAAGCTACGCGTGCGCCGACGCTAAGTCAAGCTGAGCACTGGCTGCTTCGTGACCACACCGTATGCGATGAGGTTGTGGGAAATGGGATGCGCCTTGATCGTTGCTAGCCTGATTGTAACGTCCACCGGTCGCATTGAAATAGGATGTAAACCCACTTTTTGTGCGGGGATGGAGCCCCGGGCTATTTGTCGGTAGATGATTGAAATCGACCATGAGAAGCGCGTCTAGCGGCGCCTCTCTGAGCGTCAACCTGCCAAAAGTGTCACTGTCGGTGCCTTCTATTTGAGCTATGGCGTCTGCCACGGGCGCACTTGCCGAAGTCAGAGTCTAAACCGAATGACCCATCGCCAATGTTTTAGCCAAGAATTGCGTTCCCAATTAGTGCCAGAATTTTATACTGCCAAAGCCCGTCGGAGGAATGCGCGTTGGCGTTTATGTATTATTATTTATAGACCGCGAGACCCGCTCGGCCCTATAACCCGCCCCATGAGCGAAATTTCTTTTATCAAGATGCATGGTCTAGGAAATGATTTCGTCGTGATCGATGCGCGCGGTGGCGATGTGGCGCTAGATCCTGACCGGGTCCGGGCGATTGCCGAGCGGCGCCTAGGCGTCGGCTGCGATCAACTCCTCGAGATTTGTCCGCCGCACAGCGACGAGGCGGCGGCCTTCATGCGCATCTGGAACGCCGATGGCGGCGAGGTTGAGGCTTGTGGCAACGGCGTGCGTTGTGTCGCGGCATTTTTGATGACGGAAGGTGGCACGGAAGAGGTTGCTATCGATACGCTGGCAGGGCTGATTCGTGCCGAGAGAGTAGATAGGGGCCGGATCGCTGTCGATATGGGTGAGGCGCGCTTCGATTGGGAGCAAATACCACTCGCCCGTGAGATGGATACCCTCAAGCTTGATCTCAGTCTCGGGCCGCTCAGCGCACCGGTGGCAGTGAATATGGGTAATCCGCATGCGGTCTTTTTCGTTGACGATGCGGAGAAGGTAGATATCGCCAGCCTCGGACCGAAATTAGAGACCAACGCGCTCTTTCCTGAGCGCGCCAACATTGGTGTGGCGGAAGTGAGGGGCGATGATGAAATTCGCTTCCGCGTATGGGAGCGCGGTGTTGGCGTCACTCAGGCCTGCGGCACTGGCGCTTGTGCTGCCATGGTCGCTGCATCACGCCGTGGTTTGATCGGGCGGGCCGCGGCGGTAACCCTCGATGGTGGCACCCTAGATATCGAATGGCTCGAGGACAATCATGTGTGCATGACCGGCTCAGTAGCAACTAGCTTCATGGGGCTGCTCCTATGAGCGTGCCCGAGATCGTCACCTTCGGCTGCCGGCTCAATGCTTTCGAATCCGAAATTATGCGTAGTCACGCACATGCTGCGGGGCTAGCAGATATAGTGATTTTTAACACCTGTGCGGTGACGGCGGAGGCTGAACGCCAGGCGCGCCAGGCAATTCGCCGGGCGCGGCGTGAGAAGCCTGATGCACGCATCATCGTTACCGGCTGTGCGGCGCAGATCGACCCCACGCGTTATGCGAATATGCCAGAGGTTGATCGGGTGATCGGCAATGCCGAAAAACTTGAAGCAGCGAGTTACTACGACACTGAGGATACAAAAATCACTGTCAATAACATCATGGATTTGCGTGAAACTGCATCTCACCTGATCAACGGATTCGAGAGTCGGGCGCGCGCATTTGTCCAAGTGCAGAATGGCTGTGATCACCGTTGCACCTTTTGCATCATCCCTTATGGTCGCGGCAACAGTCGTTCCGTGCCGCTCGGCGACATCGCGGCTCAAGCGCGCATGCTGATCGAGCGCGGCTATAACGAGCTGGTTTTGACCGGGGTGGATTTAAGCTCCTATGGCAGTGATTTGCCGGGTCAGCCGAGCCTCGGCCAGGCGGTAAGGCGTTTGCTAATGCTGCTACCTGAGCTAAAGCGTTTGCGTCTCTCTTCCCTCGACCCAGCGGTCGTCGATGAAGATCTCAAGGCGCTGATCGCGGGTGAACCACGCTTGATGCCGCATCTTCATCTCAGTGTACAGGCCGGCGATAATTTGATTTTGAAACGGATGAAGCGGCGCCACAACCGCGCGGATATCCTCTGCCTTGCAGCCGAATTGCGTGCGCTGCGCCCTGACATTGCTCTCGGCGCCGATCTTATCGCCGGCTTCCCAACTGAGAGCGAAGCAATGTTCGCAAATACTTTGCGCATGATCGAGGAAGCAGGACTCACTTGGCTGCATGTCTTTCCTTATTCATTACGCGAGGGCACGCCAGCGGCGCGTATGCCCAGATTGCCGCGTGCGTTGGTACGCGAGCGTGCAGCGCGTCTCCGCAAGGCAGGCGAGAGTGCCGTTGCACGATTTCTCGACGATCAGGTTGGCAAGCCGCAGTCCGTCCTTATAGAGCAAGAGAATAACGGTCGCAGTGCCCATTATGCTCCAGTGCGTATCACCGGTTTGACTATGGGCGAGGTGGTCGCAGCAAAGGCAATTCGCCGTGAGGGTCAGATTCTGATTACTGAGGCGGCGGCGTGAGTGAAAAACGCGGCAGCTGGCTGAGCCGACTCAAGGCGGGGCTCAATCTTACCTCCGCCAGTCTCGGCAATGGCATTAGTAGTGTATTTGCGCGTGGCCGGCTCGATGATAAAGCGCTGGAGGAGCTCGAAGAATTGCTCATCCTTGGCGATCTCGGCGCTGCCACTGCGGCAGATCTGACCGAAACCATCGCTAAGGAAAGATTCGGTAGGGATGTGAGCGAGGTGGAGGTTCGTACCGCCTTGGCTAATGAGATTGCAGTTATCCTTGAGCCCGTCGCAAAGCCCCTTCTAATTGAACGTAGCGCCAAGCCTCATGTCGTACTTGTGGCCGGGGTGAACGGCACTGGCAAGACTACCACCGTGGGCAAGCTCGCCAGCCAGTTTCGCGCAGACGATCTGACGGTGATGCTGGCGGCCGCTGATACCTTCCGAGCCGCGGCGGTAGATCAGCTCAAAATCTGGGGCGAGCGAAGCGGTAGCCCGGTGGTGGTGCGTGATGGAGCGGGCGGTGATCCAGCGAGTCTGGCCTATGACGCTCTGGTGCGTGCCCGTGCAGAAGACATCGATGTGCTTTTGATCGACACTGCGGGGCGGCTTCAAAATAAGGCTAATTTGATGGCCGAGCTGCAGAAGATCGACCGGGTTGTGAAGAAACTCGATGAAAGGGCGCCGCACACTCGCCTCCTGGTGCTCGATGCGACAACTGGGCAAAACGCCCATTCCCAGGTCGAAATATTTCGCGAGGCGGTCGATATTGATGGGCTTATCGTCACTAAGCTCGACGGCACCGCCAAAGGCGGTGTGCTGGTGGCTCTAGCGCAGCGCTTCGGCCTACCGGTCTTTGCTCTGGGTGTTGGAGAGGCGGTCGAGGATCTACGCCCATTCGAAGCTCAGGAATTTGCCCGCGCGCTGATGAATCTAAATAATTAAACCTCGGTTGTTGATTTGAGGTTGAAATTGCCGGTCTCGCCATCTGGATTGGTGAAGGGCGCAAAAATTTTTATATCTTGCACATCGGCGAACTGCTTGAGCGCCCAGCGTACAGAAGGAAAGGCCAAATCTCGCCACGGGATCTGCTCGGCGGGAAACAGGCCGACTTCCTCACTCTCTTCCCCGGCAGAGACGTCTTCGCTCAACAGTGCTGCTCTGTAAATCAATTGTACCTGGCTGATGCGTGGAACATTATAGACGGCAAGAAGCCCGGTCAGGCGGAGCTCGGCATTGGCTTCCTCGCGCGCTTCCCTGAGCGCCCCTTCCTCTGAGCTTTCGTTTAATTCGAGATAGCCCGCTGGGATCGTCCAATAGCCCCTGCGTGGCTCAATTGCTCGGCGGCAAAGCAGTATCCGCCCGCGTGACTCTGCCACGGCGCCAACAACGATCTTAGGGTTATCGTAGTGGATATAGCCGCAGGAATCGCACACTAGGCGTTCCAGATTGTCGCCTTCTGGGATAGCTCGCCGGATCGGCCCGCCAGATTTCGGATAACTCACCATGGCCGTAATTATGGGTCGGCGGGGGGGGATTCGTCCAGTCGTGCCGCAATCATCCCATTTTTGCCTAGTATCCGTTACACTTCCGCCGACGGAATGCGTTGAGAGGAATGGAGAATGCGTCGGCTTGCCGCCCTAGTAACGGGATTATTGCTATTGATTACCGCGCCAACGGCCATGGCAGAGAGTAGTGGCTGGCGTCATGGTTTGTCGCTATTCGGCGATCTAAAATACCTGCCCGGCTTCGCGCATTTTGATTATGTCGACCCGACCGCACCCAAAGGTGGGGCGATTTCACTGGCTACGGTCGGTACCTTCGACAATCTCAACCCCTTTATTCTCAAGGGCGTCGAGGCGGTGGGAGCGGGGTTGCCCTTCGACAGCTTGCTCGCTACCGCGTTTGACGAACCTGACACTGCTTATGGCCTGATCGCCGAAGCAGTGGAGCTAGCGGAAGACCGTTCCTGGGTGCGCTTCCGCCTCAATCCGGCGGCGCGCTGGCATGATGGTACGGCGATTACGCCCGAGGATGTGGTTTTCACCTTCAAGACTCTGATGACCAAGGGCCACCCCAATTTCCGCCTGCTCTATTCGGATGTCTCTGGCGTCAAGAAGCTATCTGAGCGCGAGGTGGAGTTCCGTATATCGAATACCGAGAACCGCAAGTTACCACTTCTTCTGGGTGGGTTGCAGATTGTTTCTAAGGCCTATTATACCGCCAACGAGTTCAACAAAACGACACTAACTCCGCCCCTGGGCAGTGGCCCCTATAGAGTGAAGAAGGTTGAGCCCGGTCGTGCCGTAACATATGCGCGGGTTGAGGAATATTGGGCAAAGGATCTGCCAGTTAATATCGGCCGACATAATTTTAACGAAATGCGCTGGGATTACTACCGCGATCGCACGATCATGGTTGAGGCGCTTAAGGCTGGAGAGTTCGACTGGCATGAGGAGTTTACTTCGAAGACCTGGATGACAGCCTATGATCTCCCCGCAATAGATGCTGGCGCGATAATCAAAGAAGTTTTGCCGGATAATACGCCCTCCGGCGTGCAGGCGTTTTTCCTTAACACGCGACGTGACAAGTTCAAGGATGTGCGGGTGCGTCAGGCGCTTTCCCACGCCTTCGATTTTGAATGGACCAACAAGAATATTTTTTATGGGCTTTACAACCGTATGTCGAGCTATTTTGAAAATTCCGACCTCGCTGCTCGCGGCTTGCCCGAAGGCGCTGAACTCGCCCTCCTGGAAACTTTTCGCGGTCGTGTGCCGGAGCAGGTTTTCAGCGAAGAATTCAATCCACCGTTAAACGATGGCTCAGGCCGTAACCGGCAAAACTTGCGCCAGGCCAGCAAGCTGCTTGACTCGGCGGGTTGGAAACTTCAGGACGGCAGGCGGGTGAGCATCGTCACCGGCGAGACGCTCCGGATCGAAATTCTCTATTTTTCGCCTACCTTCGAGCGCGTCTTCGGACCCTACGCGCGCAATCTGGAGCGGCTTGGTGTCGAGGTCAATCTCCGCCTCGTCGATCCCTCCCAATATGTCAAACGGGTAGAGGAGCATGATTTCGACGTCACAACGCGGCGATTCATACAGCAGATTTCGCCCGGTTCGGAACTATGGAGCTATTTCGGCTCTGCGTCGGCAGACCAACCCGGCGCACTCAATTCTGCTGGCATTAAGGATCCAGTGGTCGATGAATTGATCGCCAAAATCCTTGCTGCGCCCGACCGAAGAAGTATGAAGATTGCCGCCCGTGCTCTCGATCGGGTGTTGCTCTGGGGCCATTACATCGTGCCGCAATGGTTCAAGGGCGACCATCACTTGGTCTACTGGAACAAATTCAGTCGACCTGCGCTTATGCCAGAATTCGGCTTTGGCGTTGACAATTGGTGGTTCGATAGCGACAAGGCCGACAAATTGACCGCCTATCGGAAATCGCTAAATTGAACCCTATGTGGCGAGCACGGTATTTCTCCCTCGTTCTGCTCGTCTGCGGGGGATTGCTGTTTACCGAAACACCCTTCGGCTTGGCAGCGGAGGCTGACTATGCTGGCCATGGCGTGGCGATGCATGGCAACCTAAAATATGGGCCAAACTTTACCCATTTCGATTACGTCAATCCTGAAGCGCCGAAGGGTGGGCATGTTCGCCTCTCTCGCACCGGTACATTTGATAGTCTAAACCCTTTTATCCTGAAAGGCGTTACCGCGGTCTTTCTGGGGCTCACCTTCGAAAGCTTGATGGCGTCGTCGAGCGACGAGGCGTTTTCGCAATATGGCCTGATCGCCGGCCGAATAGAATTTCCCGCCGATCGCTCCTCGGTCACTTTTACGCTTCGTGAGGAGGCGCGCTGGCATGATGGTACGCAGGTCAGTGTTAATGACGTGATCTTCTCCTTCAAAACACTGACCGAAAAAGGAAATCCTTTCTATCGGGTTTATTACGGCAATGTGGCGAAGGTTGAGGACCTCGGCGGGCGACGGGTGAAGTTCACCTTCGCCGAAGGTGAAAATCGCGAGTTGCCGCTGATTATCGGTCAGCTTGCGATCTTGCCCAAACATTATTTCGAGTCCCGCGATTTTGATAAGACCACCCTTGAGCCGATACTCGGCAGCGGCCCTTATAAGGTCAGTTTCGTCGAGGCGGGGAGAGCAATTTCATACCAGCGCGTCGCTGGCTATTGGGGTGCCCAATTACCAATCAATCGCGGCAGGCATAATTTTGAATCGATCCAGATTGACTATTACCGCGACGATACGGTCGCCCTCGAAGCTTTTAAGGCGCACGAGTTTGATTGGCGTTTGGAAAATTCCGCCAAGGTGTGGGCAAAATCTTATGACGGGCCGGCGGTTGAGAGCGGTCTCATTCAGAAGGTCAATGTTGCTCATGAGGAGCCGACCGGCCTTAGCGCCTTCGTATTCAATCTGCGTCGCCCGATCTTCGCTGATCGGCGGGTGCGCGAGGCGCTCGGGCTTGTCTTCGATTATGAATGGGCCAACAAGAATCTCTTTTTCGGCGCCTATACCAGGACCCGAAGTTACTTCTCAAATTCCGAACTGGCCTCCTTTGGCCTGCCTAGCGAAGCCGAACTGGCACTACTCGATCCGTATCGCGGGCGCATCCCCGAAGAAGTATTTACCAAGGAGTTCGTGCTGTCCAAAACTGACGGTTTGGGCAACATCCGACACAATTTACGCGCCGCCAATAAACTCTTGCGCGGAGCCGGTTGGCAGGTGGTGGAGGAGAAGCTAATCCATAGCGAAACCGGTGCGCCATTCCAATTTGAATTTCTATTGCAATCGGGCGGCGCCTTTGAGCGTATTGCCCAGTCCTTTGCGCGCAATCTGGAGCGTCTCGGTATCACCATGGACATCCGCCTCGTCGACCCTGCGCAATATCAATATCGCATCCAGAATTTTGATTTCGACATGATGTGGGGCGGTTTTAGCCAATCTCTCTCGCCAGGTAATGAGCAGCGTGATTTTTGGAGTGCGGCCGCTGCTGATATGCCAGGCAGCCGCAATGTGATTGGCATTCGTGACCCGGTAGTCGATGAGTTAATCGAAACTCTCATCACTGCACCTGATCGGGAGGCACTGATTAATGCGACGCGCGCCCTCGACCGGGTACTGCTGTGGGGTCAATATGTCGTGCCGCTCTGGCATTTGCGCTCCTATCGCTTGGCCTATTGGAATATTTTCGGACGGCCCGAGGTTACAGCACGCTATGATCATGGCTTCCCTAGCACCTGGTGGGTCGATCCCGTTCGACTGCAAGCTGTAGAACGGGGTGAACAGGGTCTAGACAATTAAGCTAAGGCGGTTTGCACAACTGATGTTCGCCTATCTAGTCCGCCGTTTGTTGCTCATCATCCCGACTTTGTTTGGGATTATGGTGATCAATTTTTTCATTATACAGGTCGCACCCGGTGGGCCAGTGGAGCAGGTAATTGCTGAACTGACCGGCACCGCGACAGACGCTACCGCGCGTATTTCGGGCTCGCAATTGGGCGAGACCGGCTCGACGACAGGACAAAGTACGGCGGGCGTACAGGGTGATCTTTCGAGCAAATATCGAGGCGCACGTGGCCTGGATCCGCAGCTCATCGCCGATCTCGAAAGGCAATTCGGCTTCGACAAGCCGATGGGTGAACGTTTTCTACTGATGATGGAGCGTTATGTGCAACTGGATTTTGGTGAAAGCTTCTTTCAGGACCGTAGTGTTATCCAGCTTGTGGTTGATAAGCTGCCGGTATCCATATCGCTCGGTCTTTGGACGACGCTTCTGGCCTATCTGATCTCCATACCGCTCGGTATCGCCAAGGCGGTACGCGACGGCTCCCGTTTTGATGTGTGGACAAGCGGTGCCATCTTCGCTGGTTATGCGATTCCGAGCTTCCTCTTCGCCGTCCTTCTAGTGGTACTATTCTCAGGCGGCAATTTTCTTAATTGGTTCCCCTTACGCGGTATTGTCTCCAACGATTGGGAAGCCCTTTCTCTCGGCGGTAAAATCGTCGACTATCTATGGCATTTGGTGCTGCCGATAACCGCGATGGCGATTGGCGGTTTTGCCACCCTCACCATGCTAACCAAAAATTCCTTCCTCGATGAGATCAATAAGCAATATGTCATCACCGCACGTGCCAAGGGGTTAACCGAGCGCCGCGTGCTCTATGGTCACGTCTTCCGTAATGCCATGTTAATCGTCGTCGCCGGCTTCCCCGCCGCTTTCGTAGGCATACTCTTTACTGGCGCGCTCCTCATCGAGATCATCTTCTCGCTCGATGGACTCGGCTTGCTTGGCTATGAGGCGCTGGTTGGGCGTGATTATCCAATTATTTTCGGCACGCTCTTTGTCTTTACGCTACTGGGACTATTAGTGAATCTGATTGGGGACATGTTGTATGTGGTGATTGATCCACGAATTGATTTTGAGAAGCGCGAGGTCTAGGGGATGGCATTCCTTTTCTCGCCCATGTCCAAGCGGCGCCTGCGTAATTTCAAGGCAAATCGGCGAGGTTATATCTCGCTGTGGATTTTCCTCGTGCTTTTCATTATCTCGGCGCCAGCAGAGTTCATAGCTAACGACAAGCCGCTGATTGTCAAGTTCGACGGTGAGCTCTATTTCCCGGTTGTCACCTCCTATGCTGAGACCGAGTTCGGTGGCGAATTTGAAACCGAGGCGGATTATCGGGATCCCTTTGTGAAGGATCTGATCACGGAGAGGGGTTGGATGCTCTGGCCGATAGTCGAATACGACTATCAAACGATCAATTACGATCTTAAGACGCCGGCGCCCTCACCGCCGACCTTGTCCAATCCACTTGGCACTGACGATCAGGGGCGCGATGTGCTGGCGCGGGCGATATATGGCTTCCGTATCTCGGTGCTATTTGGCCTGATCCTGACTATCGCAAGCTCTGTCGTCGGCATCGCTGCCGGGGCGGTACAAGGTTATTTCGGCGGCCTGCTGGATCTCTTCTTCCAGCGCTTCATCGAAATATGGTCGGGCCTGCCAACTCTCTTTATCTTGATCATAGTAGCAAGTATTATTGTTCCCAATTTCTGGACCTTGCTGGCGGTGCTCTTCATCTTTAGCTGGACGAGTCTCGTGGGTGTGGTACGTGCGGAATTCCTCCGAGTGCGCAACTTCGAATATATCAGAGCCGCTCGCGCGCTTGGTGTGAATGATCGCACGATCATGTGGCGACACGCATTGCCCAATGCCATGGTCTCGGCGCTTACCTTTATGCCGTTCATATTGACCGGTTCGATCACCACCCTGACGGCACTTGATTTTCTAGGCTATGGTTTACCGCCAGGCTCGGCCTCTCTCGGCGAATTATTGCAGCAGGGAAAGGCTAATTTGCACGCACCTTGGCTTGGTTTTACCGGTTTTGTAGTCATTGCCGTCATGCTGAGTTTGTTGATCTTTGTCTTCGAAGCAGTTCGCGATGCGTTTGACCCACGAAAATTGGTGGCGTGATGGCGAGTGGCAAACTCCTAGAAGTTCGTGGCCTTGACGTAAAATTCACTGTCGGCAGTAACGCCACTCATGCGGTAAGAGGGGTCAGCTTCGATATCAAGCGTGGCGAAACTCTGGCACTCGTGGGCGAGAGTGGTTCAGGAAAATCAGTCACCGCACATTCTATCTTGCAATTGCTGCCGTATCCCGTAGCGTCGCATCCCAACGGTTCGATACTCTTCGAAGGTGAGGAATTGATCGGCGCACCTCAGGCTCGTCTGAAATGCGTGCGCGGTAACCGCATCTCGATGATCTTCCAAGAACCTACCACCTCGCTCAATCCGTTGCACAGTGTTGGCAAGCAGGTGGCCGAGGCGATCATGTTGCATCGTAGGCTGCCAAAGGCCCAGGCCTATCGTCGCGTTGAAGAATTGTTTGAGATGGTCGCGCTCGGCGAGACTAAGAGCCGGCTCAAGGCCTATCCTCACGAGTTCTCTGGTGGTCAACGCCAGCGGGTGATGATTGCTATTGCGCTCGCCTGCGAACCTGATCTCCTCATTGCTGACGAGCCAACCACGGCGCTCGACGTTACTGTCCAGGCAGAAATTCTTAGGCTCCTGGCCGACTTGCAACGCCAACTTGGCATGTCAATGATGTTGATTACCCATGACCTGAACATCGTCCGTCATTTGGCGGACGAGGTTTGCGTCATGAAATCTGGCGAGATCGTTGATTCCGGTCCAACGTTGCGGATTTTCGAGAGTCCCAACCACGACTATACTTGCCACCTCCTTGCTGCTGAACCAAAAGGCGATCCGCTAGAGGTTGAGGAGGCTGCCAAGATGGTCATCACATGCGACGATCTCAAGGTTCATTTTCCCGTCAAGAGTGGTGTGTTCCGCACCACTAGGGGTTATGTGAAGGCGGTGGACGGAGTAACGATCTCGGTGCGCGAGGGGCAGACTGTGGGCGTCGTCGGTGAGAGCGGTTCCGGCAAGACCACCCTAGGCATGGCGCTCCTTCGCCTTCAACGCAGCGAAGGGCATATCCACTTCTGTGGCGAAGCCATCCAGGGGCGGAATTTTAAAGAGATGCTGCCACTTCGTCAAAGTATGCAGGTTGTCTTTCAAGATCCTTATGGCTCACTCAGTCCCAGGCTATCCATCGGCCAGATTGTTGAAGAGGGCTTGCGCGTGCACGCGTCCGAAATGCCGCGTAACGCACGGCGGGCGCTTATCGGCGACACTCTTGCTGAAGTAGGCCTCGACCCTGAGAGCCAAGACCGCTATCCGCACGAATTCTCCGGCGGGCAACGCCAACGCATTTCGATCGCCCGCGCGCTCGTCCTCAAGCCGCGTCTGATCGTCCTCGACGAGCCTACTTCGGCACTCGATATGTCGGTCCAGGCGCAGGTCATCGACCTTCTGCGCGAACTGCAGCGCAAGCACGGACTCGCCTATCTATTCATCAGCCATGACCTCAAGGTCATCCGAGCAATCAGCCATGAGGTAGTGGTGATGCGCAATGGCAAAGTGGTGGAGCAGGGTCCGGCCACCCAAATCTTCGACGAGCCACGACATGACTATACCAAAACCTTGATGGCCGCGGCCTTCGAGTTGCGTGCCGGCGGAATGGCTGTGCGGCAAGCCTGACCATGTTGACAGTTTCCTAGACAATTACTTCTAGCAGGTCGACGTATTATTCGCGACTGCCTTGGAATATCAAAATTCGTAGTCACGGGCTTTTTATTGAAAAAGATTTCTTGCGTCGCCATGTTGCTGCAAGATCGCAATCGCCATGCTCGACCTCTTGGCTCGGGTCAATCAAACACCGAACAATTTAGCCAAGCATTTTAGCATAAAAGGTGTTTTGGTGTGATGGCGCGAATGTAGCCGCAAAAGCTGGACGTCGCGAAGATTACTGGCGCGGCGCCTCGAATGCCGACAACATTTAAGGCAAGCCCAGGCAGTGCCAGACAATAATCAGCGGGTAAAATAGCCGACTAGCACTCGCTCGTATATATCGGCGAGTTGGTCGAGCTCCGCAACATCGATGAATTCGTCGGTCTTGTGCATGGTGCGACCGATTAGGCCGAATTCGGCCACCGCACAATAATCCTTTATGAAGCGCGCATCCGAGGTGCCGCCGGTGGTCGAAAGCTCTGGCAGCCGCCCGGTAGCTGACTTGACGGCATCTGAAATGAGTGTGCTCAATTTCCCGGGCGGCGTGAGAAAAGCTTCGCCAGTGACGTGGATATCGAGTGCATAATTACCGCCCACCAAGTCAAATTGCTCATGTAGCAAGGTGATGAGGCTGTCAGACGTATGGGTGTCGTTAAAGCGGATGTTGAATGCCGCCACGGCCTTAGCCGGGATGACATTTGTCGCCGAGTTGCCGGTGTCTATGCCAGTGATCTCAATATTGCTAGGTTGAAAATAATCACTTCCTTTATCGAGTTGAATCTCGGTGAGGCGGGCGAGCATAGCAACAAGGCGGGGCAAGGGATTGTCGGCGAGATGGGGATAGGCGACATGGCCCTGTGCGCCGGTTAATGTGAGGCGCCCATTTATGCTACCGCGTCGTCCGATCTTTATCATGTCGCCTAAGCGCTCCGGATTGGTTGGCTCGCCGACCAGGCAGACATCGAGTTGCTCAGCATTTGCATCGAGCCATTCGAGCATCTTGCGGGTACCATTGATCGCCGGGCCCTCCTCGTCGCCGGTGATCAGAAAGCTGATTGAGCCGTCCCACCCCGCCTGTCGAGCCGAGAGAAAGCGCGCTGTGGCGGCGACAAAGGCGGCAATTGCTCCCTTCATATCACTTGCGCCGCGACCGTATAGCTTCCCGTCGTGAATTTCGGCTGAGAAGGGATCGTTCTGCCATTCACCGCGGTCGCCGACCGGTACAACGTCGGAATGGCCGGCGAAGCAAAAATTGGGCGCGGATTTGCCGATGCGGGCGTAAAGATTATCGACCGGCGCGGTGCCAGGCTCTTCTCCAAGAATGCGGTGACAGGTGAAGCCGAGTTCTTCAAGTGCGTTTTGCAATACGTCGAGTGCGCCTTCGTCTGCCGGTGTTACCGAGGGACAGCGTATTAGGGCGCGGGCCAATTCTAGCGGTTGATCGAGCCCTGTCATAGGGAATCAGCTCCGCAACAGCTCGTTGATTGATGTCTTGCTGCGGGTCTGCGCGTCGACCCGTTTGACGATCACGGCACAGTAGAGATTGGGTGACACGCTGCCATCGTTTTCGCTCTGGCCCGCCATACTGCCCGGTACAACAACGGAATAGGCTGGCACGCGGCCGTAATGGACCTCGCCTGTGGCGCGGTCGACGATGCGTGTCGAGGCGCCGAGATACACGCCCATGCTGAGAACCGAGCCCTGCTCGACGATAACTCCTTCGGCAACCTCGCTGCGCGCGCCGATGAAGCAATCATCCTCGATGATGACTGGATTAGCTTGCAATGGCTCTAACACGCCACCGATGCCGGCACCGCCTGATATGTGGCAGTTCTTACCAATCTGGGCGCAACTGCCAACTGTCGCCCATGTATCAACCATGGAGCCGTTGTCGATGTAGGCGCCGAGATTCACGAAGCTTGGCATTAGCACCACGCCCGGGGCGATATAGGCCGAGTTGCGCACAATTGCGCCGGGTACGGCTCGGAAGCCGGCGTCACGGAAATTCTTCTCCGTCCAGCCAGTGAACTTCGAAGGTACCTTGTCAAACCACGTTGTCGCTTCACCAGGTCCTCCGGCAATCGCCGTCATGTCGTTGAGGCGGAAAGAGAGCAGCACGGCCTTCTTAAGCCACTGATTGACGGTCCAGCCAGTGATCCCTTTTTCACACACCCTCAGCGTGCCGCTATCGAGTGCCTCCAAGGCGGCTTCCACCGCCTGGCGCTCCTCACCCTTGTAGTCGGTCGCCAGTGTGTCGCGAGTTTCCCAGGCGCGTTCGATGATCTCTTTCATTCGTTCCGGTTGCACAGCCTTGTCTCCAAAAAATTCGCGCTTAACCTAGCCGTCCGCCATCGCCTGTCAACTGGATCGCCCGCGCAACATCGAGCGCTCTAGGGGTCGGAAGTGGCATTATCAAGCCAAGCCACCAGGTCATCAGTTTCGTAATCCGGTTTGGCTTCGTCATTGCCTGGCAACACCCAATTATCGTCCCCGCGCACCCACACAGTTGTCATGCCGCGCGCCGCGGCGGGCACCAAGTTGCGTGCAATGTCCTCAAAGAAGATCGATTTCTGAGGATCTATTTCAAAGCGCTTAATCAGCAGGTCATAGGCTTCGGGGTAGGGTTTCGGCACATAATTGGCGGCGGCGATGTCATAGATATGCTCGAAGTGATGGCTGATTTTAAGACGGGCCAAAACCTTGCGCGAATAGGGTACGTCTGCATTGGTAAAGATCAGTTTGCGGCCTGGCAGTCTGTTGAGGGCGGCTTCGAGTTCAGCACTTGGCTTTAGCGGTGAAAAATCGATATTGTGGACAAAATCGAGAAATTCTTCAGGTTCCATACCGTGCTGGGTCATCAGCCCGTTAAGAGTCGTGCCATGCTCGCGAAAATATGTTTTCTGGATTTTTCGGGCTTCCAACTCGTCAACATTGAAGAGTTGAGCGATGAATTGACCAATTCGAACGTCGATTTGGTCAAAAAGGCGGCTTGTTGAGGGATACAGCGTGTTATCTAGATCAAAAATCCATGTATTTACATGGCTCAGATCCGCTTTGCAGTGAGATGCGTGCTGATTCATGAGCATTTCTTATATTTTAATACATGACGGCCTGCAATCTGCAACGTTGAGAGAAAGTATTTTTTCCGTGTTTACAGTTTATTGTTTGCGTTAGTTGACCAATGATTTTGCTAATTTAGGCTTCTCCAGTCATGTCAACTTATCCTGGATTTGGTGGTGAACGTCTCGTGCATCCCCAAGATATTGTGATATAAGCCGCGTATGAGCGCACCCCAAGACCCCAAGAATATTCGTTCCGTCGCCTTTTCTGATGCGTTGGGAGAACGTTATCTTGCATACGCGCTCTCGACTATTACCTCGCGATCGCTTCCGGATGTGCGCGATGGCCTGAAGCCTGTTCAACGCCGCCTGCTCTTTGCTATGCGCGAGCTCAAGCTCGACCCGGACTCGGGATACAAGAAATGTGCCCGGGTAGTTGGTGATGTGATCGGCAAATATCACCCGCATGGTGATGTCGCGGTCTATGACGCCATGGTTCGTCTTGCGCAAAGCTTTGCGGTCCGCTGGCCGCTGGTGGAGGGGCATGGCAATTTCGGCAATATCGACGGCGATAATGCAGCGGCTATGCGCTACACCGAAGCGCGCCTGACCGATGTCGCCATGGCACTTCTTGAAGGCATCGCCGAGGATGCGGTCGAGTTTCGCGAGACCTATGACGGTGAAGAACAGGAGCCTGTTGTCTTGCCGGCGGCCTTTCCTAATCTTCTGGCCAATGGCGCAAACGGTATTGCTGTCGGTCTTGCCACCAGTATTCCACCGCACAATGTGGGCGAGCTTTGTACCGCGCTACAGCTGCTATTGAAGAATTCGCGATGCTCGGTAGCCGATCTTACTGCCTGTGTGCCGGGGCCGGATTTCCCAACCGGTGGCGTATTGGTCGAGGATCCGGAGGCCATCGCCGAAGCCTATGAAACTGGGCGCGGCGGATTCCGCATGCGCGCGCGCTGGGAGGTCGAGAAGACCGGACGTGGGCAATATCAGATTGTCATCACAGAAATTCCCTATCAGGTGCAGAAATCGCGCCTCATCGAGCGTATCGCTGAACTGCTGCAGGCGCGCAAACTGGCACTCCTCAACGATGTGCGCGATGAATCAGCGGACGATGTACGTCTTATACTAGAGCCGAAAAATCGTAGCGTTGACCCTGACATATTAATGGAGACTATGTTCCGCCAAACTGAGCTGGAGACCCGCATCTCGCTCAATATGAATATGCTCGATGCGAATGGCGTGCCGGGGGTAATGAACCTCAAGCAGGTGCTTCGCGCCTATCTTGATCATCGTTTCGAGGTATTGCTAGGCCGTACAGCACATCGCTTGGAAAAAATTGCCCACCGGCTTGAAGTACTCGGCGGCTATCTCGTCGCCTATCTTAATCTCGACGAAGTAATCCTCATCATTAGGGAGGAGGAAGAGCCTAAAGTTAAGTTGATAAAGCGCTTCAAGATCAAAGATGTGCAGGCTGAGGCCATTCTCAATATGCGCCTTAGGTCTTTGCGTAAGCTCGAGGAAGCGGAAATTCGCAGTGAGTTCGATGCGCTTATCAAGGAGCAGGCGGATCTAAAGAAGTTAGAGCGCAGCAAGGCGAGGCAGAAGACAGCTCTTTCAAAGCAAATTGCCGAGATGAAGACACGATTTGGTTCAGAGACTAGACTAGGCAAGCGGCGGACAGAAATTAGTGCTCCCCCAGAGCCTCTGGAAATGCCGACCGATGCTCTGATTGAGCGTGAGCCGGTGACGGTGCTTTGCTCAGCCAAGGGCTGGATTCGAGCTGCCAAGGGCCAACTCGATTCGGGAGTCGCAGTCAAATATAAGGAAGGTGACCGTGAGCGTTTCCGATTCCATGCCGAGACAACCGACAAGCTGGTGCTATTCGCCACAAATGGTCGGTTCTACACCCTCTCTTGTGGCAAGCTGCCAAGTGGACGAGGTCTCGGCGAACCGGTACGCCTGATGATTGATCTTCCTAACGACCAGGATGTGGTGGCGCTCTTCGTCCACAAGCCTAAGCAGCGCCTGCTCGTAGCTTCGTCCGATGGTCGCGGTTTTGTAGTCGAGGAGGACGGCGTGCTAGCTGAAAAGCGCACCGGCAAGCAGGTGCTAAATCTGGGCAAGGAGGCCGAGGCTTGTGTCTGTGTTCCGGCCTTGGGAGACAGTATCGCTGTGGTCGGAGATAACCGGAGGCTGCTATTGTTTCCGGCGTCGCAGGTTCCTGTTCTCGCGCGCGGCCGTGGTGTCATTCTACAACGCTACCGAGAGGGCGGCCTGGGCGACGCAAAGATGTTCTACAGGTCGGACGGATTTTCCTGGCGTACCGGTGCGGGCGTGCGTAATCAGGGAGCAGCGGCAGAATGGTACGGCAAACGTGGCCAAGCCGGCCGAGTAGTGCCGAAGGGCTTTCCCAAGGGTCTTAAGTTCGGCTAGGTTCTGGGGGATCGCAATCGAACGCCGAGCGAGGTTTCCATGCATAAGGACGGCTCAGTAAATTCCATCCGTAACAATTGGTGCGAAGAAGAGGTCCGTGCCCTGTTCGATCTCCCGTTCAACGACGTGATTTACCAAGCGCAGACCATACACCGCAAGAATTTCACTGCTAATCATGTTCAGATGTCGACGCTCCTTAGCATCAAGACCGGTGGCTGTCCGGAGGATTGTGCTTATTGTCCGCAAAGTGCTCGTCACGAGGCGACGGTCAAGGTGGGAAAGATGATGGAGGTCGATGCGGTCCTGGCTGAGGCACGTCGAGCCAAGGCAGCGGGCGCTACGCGCTACTGCATGGGCGCGGCCTGGCGTGAGCCGAAAGAGCGCGACCTCGACGCGGTTTGTCTAATGGTTGAGGGGGTGCGCGATCTCGGCATGGAGAGTTGCGTCACCCTTGGCATGCTGACACCGGCTCAGGCACATCGCCTCGCCGCGGCTGGGCTAGACTATTACAACCACAATCTCGATACATCCGAGGAATTTTACGGGGAAATCATCACTACGCGGAGCTATCAGGACCGCCTTGACACGCTGGAATTTGTCCGTGATGCCGGCATCAATGTTTGCTGCGGTGGTATCGTCGGCATGGGCGAGGGTCGTGCCCAGCGTTCAGAGTTGCTGCGCACCCTCGCCAATATGCCAGTTCATCCGGAGAGCGTGCCAATCAATAATCTGGTACAGGTCGAGGGTACGCCATTGAATGGAACGGAGCCGCTCGATGCCCTTGAATTTGTCCGCGTTATCGCAGTTGCTCGCATACTCATGCCGCGCTCTATGGTGCGCCTCTCCGCCGGGCGCGAGCAAATGAGCGACGAAACCCAGGCGCTCTGCTTTTTAGCTGGCGCCAATTCGATCTTCCTTGGAGATAAATTGCTCACTACTGGAAACCCGCTTCCCGACAGTGACGTGGCACTTTTTGACAAGCTTGGTGTAGAGGCGATGCCTATCTAGGAGTTTTTGTTCGACGCAAGCATGCATTTCCAGGCTAGTCCGTCTGGTTGTGACGTTTTTTAACCGAAAACAATTCCTGGTAGCCAGGTGACGAGACCATGGAAAGAAACGATGGAAGCGAGAGCGCTCGACTGGATCAGCACAACGTCTATTAGACCGTGGCATATATGACGATGGTGATCTCTTGTGGCGTGATGCTAAGCAAACAAATCATTAAGAAACCAAAGGATGGAGTGAGTAACGATATCTGCAGATTGACCGCCATAGTCGCGCAGAGCCTTCGAGGAAAGTATCGCGTTTGATGAACCTATTCTTGTTGCTGTATCTCCTGTTGAAAGACCGGCGTTTTGTTCCCGCTCTCATTCCTTATCGTTACTAGTGTCTGATTGGCTGCGCTAACCCATAGGACTCCAGACGCCGCGATCAAGCTTCTCCAATGGGCGGAATCGCGCTTTATAAGACATTTTGGCGCAATTGCTGATCCAATAGCCGAGATAGAGATAATCCTTGGCTTCCATGCAGCAGGTCTTAGCCAACCAAATGATCATGTAGCTACCGAGACTGCGCTTGGCCAGTGTGGGGTCGAAAAAAGTGTAGATAGCAGAGAGTGCGTGCGTCAATTCGTCATAAAGGCAAACAGCTGCCAGTTCGCCACCGGGCAAGCGAAACTCGGCGAGGCAAGTAGAAATTGAGCTTTCCTCGATCAGGCCGCGATATTCCGCATAGCTCATATTTGCCATTTCGCCGCCGCTGTGCCGTTCGATTTGATAGCGGCGAAATAAGTCGTAATGCTCGTCGAGTGCTCTCGACGGTAATATATTCACGATTAGATCAAGATTGACTCGTGCCACACGGCGCAAGGATTTTCCCGGATTGAATGTTGCGATCGGTAGGCGGACTGGAATGCAGGCACAACAATTGGGGCAGGCATGGCGATAGGCCACACTTCCGCTGCGCCGGTAGCCGGCGCGGATCATGCGTTCATATTCGACCTCCGCACGGTCTTCTGACAAGTCCGCAACAATCTTGCGCTCTAAGTTGCCCGGCAAATATGGGCAGGGCAGTACGCGCGTGGTGAACAGAAAATCGAGGCGGTCTGCGGCAAGACTTTGATATCTAGCTTTCTCGCCGCTGTCGCAGCGGACCGTCTTTGAATAGGTCATGGTGTCGATTATACCCCGCTTAGCTACTCACCAAAGTCCATAATACCAAGGAGCGAAGAGTGAAAATCCGACCCATAACAGCAATATCAGGGGGCTGCCCGCGCGAAGAAAATCGGCAAATCGGTAACGCCCGGGATTCATCACGAGAAGATTGGTAACGTAGCCGATCGGTGAAGCAAAGGAACAGTTCGCCGCGAGGATCACCGCGATGATGAAGATCATCGGGTCAATGTTGAGGCCGGTGGCAATATTAATACCAATTGGTGTGAACAGAACAGCGCATGCGTTGTTGCTGAGCACATTGGTGAATATTGCCACAAGCAGAAAAAATCCTGAAAGCATCACTACTGTTCCGGTGCCATCGAGTGCTTCCAACAGACCACTAGCGATATAGCTGCCGCCACCTGTGGCACTGAGTGCGGCATTCAGAGCAAGCGCCGCGCCGCTGACCAGAATGATCTGGCGGTCTATTGCACGCGCCGCCTGTCGCACGTTCAGGGTACCCGAAATGACCATCAATGCTGCACCGGCGACGGCGGTAGCGACAATCGGCAGTACTCCGGTAGCGGCGACAGCTATGACGGCAAGGAATATCAAGCTGGCGCGCCGGGCGTGATCGTATGATGGCAGCTCACTTTGCGACCATTGCATAAGCACCACGTCTCGGTTGGCACGGAGACTTCGAACGTTACGACTGTGACCCGATATCAACAACACATCACCGGCCTGAAGACGCACCTCGTGCATATGCGCGCGTGTCATACGCGCCCGGCGCTGGACACCGAGAACGTGAACTCCATCGGTTGCGGGAAAGGCACTTTGCTCGATCGGCAGGCCGAGCAGGCGTGAGCCGGGTGAAACCATGACTTCAGCTACAACATAATCGCTACTCTTCGCCCCCGCAGTTGTACCATTGCCCGAGGCGTCGTTGCCCGCTGAAGTTTCATCGTCCATGAAAGTGGCGTTGGGCCGGATTTGCAGACCACTTCCGCGCGAGACGGCTTTCACCAGGGCCTTCCGCGTCGCTGCGACGATCACCACGTCGCCCGCTTGGAGCGCTATATCCTCGAATGGCGCTTGGCTGTGCTTCGTACCTCGTTGCACCATGAGGACCGTCATTTCACGTAGCGCCGGAAACATGCCACCCACCGCCTCTAGTCCAATCAACGCTGAGCTTGGTTCAATTGTAAACTGGGCAATGAATTGCTTGCCGCTGCGGGTGATAGGTTCATCATCAACGGAAGCGCGGCGTGGCATTAGGCTGGGAGCGATGAAGAGCACATAAAGAAAGCCCAAACCCGCCAGAACCGCGCCGGGCACGATGAAATCGAAGAAGCCGAGCGGTACCATGCCGAACTCAGCTGCTGTTCCAGCTACCAACAGGTTGGTACTAGAGCCGATCAACGTCATCATGCCGCCGAGAATTGTGCAATAGCTGAGGGGCATCATAATCCGGCTCATGGTGTGTCCGAGACGGTCTGCTAGCGACGCGAGCACCGGAATGAACATGACCACCACAGGTGTGTTGTTTAGTGCTGCGCTGATGCCAAGGGCGGCGAATAAGCTTAGGGCTATGGCCGGCGCCGGCCGGCCACGCGCAGCACGATAAATGGTTTGGCTGATCACCTCAAGGGCTCCCGCGCGTACCATGCCCTGGCCCACTATTAAGAGTGCTACGACAGTAATTATTGCGGGATTGCCGAAACCCTTTAGAAGGGCTACAGCGTCAAGCAAATTGCTGCCCTCCGCATTAGTGAGCGGTGCGACATGAAACAGAACTAAAAGCGCGGCTACAAGGCCGACTGAAGTCAATTCAAGGGGAACGCGAGGATGTGCATAGGCGGCAATGGCGAGCCCGGCGAATGCCAAGGTGAAGCACATCAGCAGGAAGGGATCCACAGCAATCATATCACACCACCATGAAAGACGGCCGCACTTTGTCGTCAAGTACTGGCAACGAGCCCCTCAGCCACAGATAGCTTCCCGCGAGCACGATAACGGAGATTAGGATCGGTGCGCTGAGACCGACAACCGGCCGCCACCAGTGAAAGCGCCGCCGCCCCGTCCTTGATCCGTAATGAGTTCGGCGTTTGCGCTTTCTTGTCATGTTAGTCTTTCAAATTAGCCAATATTTGGTCGCGGTGCTGATCAAGCTCGGGCGCCGGCGCGCGGGTCGTTGGATCGTCGAAGGCCGAAAGTTTGATCGGATTACCCGCCATGTTGAGCGCCCCGGCCTGTGGGTCGTCTGTCTTGATCACCATATTGCGTGCCGCGATCTGTGGATCGTTCAACACCTGCTCAATATTGTTGATTGGTGCTGACGGCACGCCGGCCTCGGCCAATACTTTCAGCCAATGAGAGGTCGACCGATGTTTCAGACGGGCTTCTATCTCCGCTCTCAACTCCTCCACATGTTCTCCACGAGCGGAATTGTTCGCGAAGCGAGACTCGCTGGCAAGCTCAGGGCAGGTGAGCGCTTTACAGAGCGTTACGAACAGCGTGTCGTTTCCGGCCGCAATGATGACATGGCCGTCTGCCGTCTCGTAGCTTTGGAAGGGCACTATTGTTGGGTGGCGCGCACCCAGTGGTCCTGGCACCTCGCCGGTAGCAAAATAGCGCGCTAGCGCGTTTTCCAAAATGGCGAGTTGGCAATCGAGCATGGCGACATCGATCTTCATGCCCTCGCCGCTAGCGTGGCGGTGATGGAGTGCGCTGGAAACACCGATCGCGGTGAAAAGGCCGGCGGTGATATCGCCGATCGAGGTACCAACCCTTGTTGGCGGTCCATCGGGGTGGCCGGTGAGGCTCATCACCCCACCGAGGCCTTGGACCACCATGTCGTATGCCGGACGCTCGGCATAGGGTCCTGTATGACCGAACCCGGAACAGGCGGCGTAGATCAACTTGGGATAGCGCAGATGCAGGTTTTCCCAACCATAACCGAGTCGCTCCATAGTACCGCCGCGGTAATTCTCCACTAGCACGTCTGCGTTTTCCAGAAGTGCCTCAAAGGTGGTGCGATCGGCTCCGTCTTTAAGGTTGAGAGCGAGGCTCTCCTTACCCCGATTGATCGACATGTAATAAGCCGATTTACCCTCGATGAAAGGGCCGAAGGCACGCGAGTCGTCACCGGTTTCAGGCACCTCTATTTTGACCACCCGGGCGCCGAGGTCAGCTAGTACCATTGTACAATAGGGCCCCGCGAGAACCCGCGTGAGATCGATAACCGTTATGTCGTTAAGGGGGCCGCAAACCGTCATGTTTTTTCGTCCTTAGCGTTTTGGAATTACTAGTCCGAAATGATACACGCTATTCATTGCAAAGGAACTTAAGGGATTTACTAAAATGGCAAGTTCGAATTTACTGATGGCGTGATCTTTCCAGACCTTCCGGGGTTTGTTGTTGGCGATTGGCTGTGAGGCGTGGTGGATTGTTAACCTACGACTTATCCTAGGGTCCTGCGCATGCTCGTTATCGCGTTCGATCTTTTGGAGGGAGAGTGGATAGGCTCATATCCTGGCATGTTGATCGTTAGTAACAAAGGCCTGATGGCACGCGTCATGATTCTTCTCGCAGAGTTCAACAACATCGTTCCGGTTCTAGAGGCGAGCAGCATGCAAGCCATTATTGATCAGGTCTGCTGAGAGTTAGATTTCAATGATCTAGAGAAAGCGGCAGTCTTTTCAATAGAAAGTATATGTTGTGAGGGCTAGGCTATCATACAAAACCTAGTTGCACCTCACACTGCACGGCGCATGCTCTAAAGATGGCGACAAAGAAGTAGGAAGACGGTGTCGGCTGATCAAACACCCCTCCACTGGACACACACCGTCGCTCATCACAGATAATCAGAACGAAGCTACAATTACCGAGCTTAACTGTTAACCGTTCAACACCCTGGCTGCGCGGACAGCGGCATAGGTGAGGACGCCATCGGCGCCAGCGCGTTTGAAGCCGAGCAACGATTCCATCAACGCGCGTTCTCCGTCGAGCCAACCACGCTCACCCGCAGCCATCAGCATCGCGTACTCGCCGGATACTTGATAGGCATAAGTTGGTATGGCGAATGTCTCCTTCACTCGTCGCAAAATATCAAGATATGGCATGCCGGGCTTAATCATCACCATGTCGGCGCCTTCGTCGATGTCGAGGGCCACTTCGCGCATTGCTTCGTCGCTATTGGCTGGGTCCATCTGATAGGTCCGCTTGTCGCCCTGGCCGATCGACGAGGCGGAGCCCACCGCATCGCGGAAGGGACCATAGAACACGCTAGCATATTTTGCGGCATAAGAGAGAAGTAGCACTTTGTCGTGACCAGCCTCGTCAAGTGCCAAGCGCAGCGCGCTGATTCGCCCGTCCATCATGTCCGATGGTGCGATCACGTCGCAGCCGGCAGCGACCTGGTTAAGTGCCTGGCGGCACAGCACCTCGACCGATTCATCATTGACTACATAATTGTCGTGCACCAGGCCATCTTGACCGTGGCTAGTATAGGGATCGAGGGCGACGTCGCACACCACACCCATCTCTGGTACCGTGTCTTTCACTGCGCGCACTGCCTGGCATACTAAATTATCAGGATTAAGTGCTTCTCCACCGTCCGGTGTTTTAAGTTCCGGCGGAGTATGGGGAAAGATCGCGATCGCCGGAATGCCTAGGGCATAGGCCTCTTTGGTGCGCTTAGCAAGCACATCGGGCGATACGCGTTCCACACCGGGCATGGAGAGCACGGGTTCGGTTTCGCCGTTGCCAGGCCTGACGAACACGGTCCAGATCAGATCGGCTGGGGGGAGGACATTCTCCGCCACTAAACGGCGCGACCAATCATAACGCCGGTTGCGCCGCATCCGCGTCCCTGGATAGCGACCTAGAATTCCTGGAAAATCAGCCATAACGGCATCCTCTAATTGCTTGACCAAGCGATGGCGTGGTGGCCGAGGAGAGTCAACATCTTTTAACCAAATTTCTCTATGATTGCCGTCATGTAAGTTGTTTCAGACCTCTTAATTTCCATTCCACACCGGCAGCGTTGATGTTGTAGAGGAAATATCTAAAGCCTGCTGATCCAACGCAGGCCCAACGACCGCGGAAATCAAAACAATGATTCGCTTGACCTCTATCACACAAGATTCACCATTTTTAATGTCTGCGCCATGACTAATCGCGCGCGGGTTGTTTAGAATTATTGCGCTATGTAAATAATGTGGCGGATATTTCTGCGCTTCTCTGATCGCCAAGCAGGTTGATACCTGTTAGTCACGCTTAGAGAAACCTGCCACACTTGCTGGCTAGCCCTTTCGTCATGCTGGGCAGGACAGTAAAGTGCTCGGCATGAATTTCAAATTAAGCTCGGAACAGACCGCCTTTCGTAATATGGCACGCGAATTTGCTGCCAACGAGTTCGCGCCACACGCTGCCGAGTGGGACCGCAATAAGATTTTCCCGGTCGAAACTTTGCGCATGGCAGGGGAAC
>PBDG01000054.1 GCA_002717225.1 Rhodospirillaceae bacterium
GGTATTACTCTATATTCTATCGATCGATTTCGTGTATCTGCAAATCGTCTGAGCTCAAGCGGCCGTTTGCCCTACGCGGGACGGCGCGCGATCGCAACGAAAAAGAGATTCAGGGGAAAGCGAATTCTCAATTTGCTGAGCGGCTCGACAGGTGAAATCGTGATCGTCAAGCCGCGGGCGCATCTGGCAACGCAGGAGCCTGGCCAGAACTCGTCGAACAGTGCAAGTAGGTATCTAATGCTCCATGATTTATGAAAATAGCTGAAGCCAACGGTCTCAAATCCGGCAATTTCCAGAGCTCTGGACAGGGTGTGGGGCGAAAAATGATAGAAATGCGCATACATCAGAAGCGGATTTCGCTTCCCTAGAATCCGGCAAAACACGTTCTCTATATCATGGGTTGAGATGAAAATATGACCTCCGGGTTTCAGCTTAGATCTTAGCGCCGTGAGATCCCCAACTGGATCGTAGAGATGCTCGACAACATCCCACAAGGTGACGATGTCAAAGGCGGCGTCGGGCTGGTCGATCTCGGCAATGACGCCGTTCTGGATCTCAAGGTCAAATTGCGACCGGGCGACCTTAGTAGCATCGAGGGAGGGCTCGAGGCCGAACGGGATTGCACCTAAAGTACGCGCTAAATTGAGAAAAATTCCAGTATTGGCACCCACGTCAAGAAGCTGAGCCCCTGAAATAGCACGGTGACACTCGATGATTCGTGCCAGCGGCGCATAGGCCTTGGACTTCTCCTCTAAGCTCAATTGGTCGATCTTGTCGCCGCCGTAATTCTCGGAGGTGAGTGATTCGATGATCGCGTCCGTCTCGTGGCTCTTTTCCTCGACGACGAAACCGCAGACGTTGCAGCGATAGATATCGCCATAAACGGCATATTGGGAGAATCTGACCAACTCGGTCGATTCGATATTCCCTTGGAACAGCAATGACAAGTGGCCGTCTCGGCACAATTGACAATTGGCTCCGGCAGTTAGGTTAAGGATCATGGCGGCCCGAACGATGAATGCAGTTTCTCTATATTAGTCGGGGTGCCTGGGCCACTACAACGGCCATCGGTGTCCGCGCTGAGGTGCGTTGTGCTACAGGCAATTCAAGACGCTCTTGCATCACGCCGAAGCCACCGCATAACATGCTGATGACTCCAGGCTGAAGAACATTCTAGATGAACCTCCTCGCCATCCACGATGGACACACGGCTACTGCCTGCTTCATGCGGAACGGTGCGGTGATGGCACTCGTCTCAGAGGAGCGCTTCACGAACGTAAAGAATCAGTCCGGTTTTCCGCACCAGGCACTTGAATGGATCGTTTCAGAATTCTGCATCGGCCTCGATGAGATGGACGCGATAATAATTCCTCATCTAGTACAGCCGATCGATTTCGCCAAGACTTTTTCTAGCCACTACTCCTACCGCCACCTGGCTCTTCATGTTCTGAGTCACGCGGTACCGCGTCGAGTGCTCGGCGCGGCGAAATTGGTAGAGCCCTATGTCTCTCTCTTTCGTGGCTATCGCAACGGGGTGGTGCGCGGCTATTGCGCAACCCACGGCATCGAGCCCGCGCGACTGCATCGCCAGGAGCATCACGCGGCGCACCGCTATGCAGCGCTTTATGGTGCTGGATATCCCCAGCGCGGTGAGGCAGCCCTTGTCTTCACCCTCGATGGTTCCGGCGACGGCCTTTCCGGAACGGTTGCCCGCTGGGATCCAGATCAGGGTCACGAGCTGCTGTCCAAGCGATCGAGCTACCATTCCCTAGGCGATCTCTATTCGCAGATAACTCAGCTTCTCGGCCTGCGCCCGGGCGAGCATGAATATAAGGTCATGGGTATGGCGCCCTACGTACGCCCCGAGCATAGCGCCCCCGCGTATGCCGTCTTATGTAGCTATATGCGCCTTAATTCGCGCGGCGAGGTCGTCAACGACGCGGCGTTCGGGAAAGCAATGTTGGCGCGCCTCAGGCGGGATTTGCGAGACGAGCGATTCGATAATATCGCGGCGGCCACGCAGCGTCATTTTGAGGATATCGTCATTGCCTGGATCAAGCACTGGTTAACCAAGACTGGCCTTAACCGCGCCGCATTCGGCGGCGGTTGTTTCATGAATGCGCGGGCCAACATGCTGATCGCTGAACTGCCCGAATTGAGCGAAGCCTTTTTTTTACCAAGTTGCGGAGACGAGAGTACAGCACTTGGGGGAGCCTACTACCTTGCCGAAACACTTGGTGAGGCGGTTCCAGCGCCGCTCGCCGATCTCTATTTGGGGCCGGCTCACGGCGAAGATGAAGTCGTGCGCGCTCTTGAAGCCGCTGACAGCCAAATTACCACTCGCCGTATCGACGATATCGAGGCGGCGGTTGCTAAGCTGTTGGCCGAGGGCATGATCGTCGGCCGATTTTCTGGACGGTCCGAATGGGGCGCGCGGGCGCTTGGTCAGCGTTCGATCCTGTGTCGGGCCGACAGTGCGGCGAATGTGAGCAAACTCAACAAGGCGATCAAGATGCGCGATTTCTGGATGCCCTTCGCCGCGTCGTTGCTAGAGGAGAACGCGGAGCAATATCTCTATCCCATCGCCGGCGTGACGGGCTCCTATATGACCATGACATATAAAACTACGCCTTTGGCTCAGAATCATCTGATCGCTGGCTTGCATCCCTTTGACCACACTTGCCGGGCGCAGGTGGTCTCGCAAGAGACGTCGCCCTCGTTTCACCGGCTGCTCACAGAGTTCAAGCGTCTCACTGGTATTGGCGGTCTACTAAATACCTCATTCAATTTGCATGGCGCGCCGATTGTAGGAGCGCCAGCGACGGCGCTGGATACTCTGTTAAATTCTGATATGGACTGCCTCGCGCTCGGGAACTATCTGGTGACAAAGCGCAAAGTTAAAAAATAATTGAGGATTTAGGCAGTTTATTGACCCCGACTCCAGCGCTATGATACTCGTCACGGTGCAGCACCGCTGCCAAATCAAAGGCTAGAGACCTCAGATATGACGCGTGTTCTTTTAATTATTCCGCCGTCTCCAGACAATCGGCATATAGCGCGCTTTTCGTTTCAGAGCTATGAGTCCAAGGGCAATTACCATCTTCAGCCCAAGGAGCTCATGGCCATCACTGGCTGCCTAGCGGAAAAGGACGAAGTCACCTTCATCGACGGCACCTGCGACAAGCAGAGTGAGGCGGAATTTCTCAGCAAGATCGACCGGCTCGACGGCGATATCGTATTCTTTTCGATGTCAAACACCGTGTGGAAGTCCGATTACCGTTATCTGCACGAGGTCAAATCGCGCCTAGCCGATATCCCGATCTACGTTCAGGGCGATATATTTCTCGACAAGGATGCACGTGAGTTCATTCTCTCTGAATGCGATGGTGTCGTATTCTACCCCTATATGCTGGAAGTAGCGGAGATGGCCGGAGCGCGCCAAAATGGCGGCGGCCCCTATCCTGGCGTCTATACTGCATCCGATCAGACTTTTTTTGGGCATCATTCGAATCGGCTACACCATATTTCAAGCGGTATTCCGCGCCACGATATTTTCCTCAAGTCTGGTTACCGCTTCCCTTTTGCAAAGCACAAAAAATTCGCCACTGTGGTGACCACGTATGGTTGCCCGTTTGTGTGTTCCTATTGCGGCAGTGCAAACCTACCGCCAGGCATTCGACCGACTGGGTCAATATTGGAGGAGCTTCGTCATATCGAGGCACTCGGTGTCAAAGAGTTATGGTTCTATGACAGCACGTTTGGTTTTTACAAAAAAGAGACTGTTCCGCTCCTTGAAGAAATGGCGCGACGCCACAATTTCTCCTGGTCAACCTTTACCAACCATCAGATTTGTACACCTGATTTTCTCAAACTGATGAACGATGCTGGGTGCCATACCGTCATTCTTGGTGTTGACAGTGCTAGCGAGAAGAATCTGAAAACGTTTCGCCGGAACTCAACGCTCACCAAACTAGAGCTGGCAATTGCAACGGCCAATGATCTTAAAATGAACATCTGTGCTGATTTCATTCTTGGCTTGGAGAACGAAACCCGAAGTGATGTAGAAAAAACCATATCCTATGCTTTGAAACTGCCGATCGACTATGCCTCCTTCAACGTTATTGTGCCGACACCAGGCACTAGTGTGAGTGAGAAGCTAAAGCAGCAAGGCGCTTCAATATTTGACTTGGTAAATTTTGATTCGCTTGGCAAGGCAGGAAATATCGGCAACAAGCATCTCAGTGGCGACGAAATCATTGCGCTTCGCAATAGAGCCGTAAAAAAATTCTATTTGCGACCACGGCACCTTGCACGGCGTTTGATGAAGACGACATCATTTGAGCATTTCCAGATTCAGTTTGAAGAAATGGCCGCCATCGTCGGCAAGGTGCGTTAACGCATTAGGTCTACTCCGGGCGTCGTGGTTTGATCAATGCTAACTCCCGGACGATAGCCGCAAGTTTACGATCGACAACTCGGTTCCGAATGTGCAGGTTGAGGATCACGAACATGCTGATGACGATCCAGATGTAGAACATGAGATCAGCACCGCGGCTTACTCCGACCCAAACGGCCAGCGAGTTGGCCCACTTAGGATGCCAAATGAAAACCAATCCTAAGATTGCCACCAGTGCAATGGCAAGGCTGAGGGGCCAGCGTTTAATTTGATTGAAGGCGTAGAGCAAACAGAGACACACGCCAGCGGTGAGGACGAACTGAATGATCATTTAACGAGCCTCCCGACAATCAGGTCGATTAAAATGTTGATGCTGTTGAAACCAGATTGCCCTTTTCTGATCGAATAGTTTGTATAGGTAACGGATACCGGTATTTCGATAATCTTCAGCTTGAGGCGTGTGATTTGGTTGATGAGTTCCGAGGCGTAGGCCATACGGTTCTGCGTGATTGACAGTTTTATCGCAGCATCGGCGCTAAATAGGCGTAACCCTATCTGTGAATCGGAAATTGCTCTACCTGATGTCATGCGAATGAGAAACCACGCGCATTTCAGGATTATGCGCCGGCGCCACGTAATTCCGATCACTCGTCCCGAGAAGCGGTCGCCTAGCGCTACATCCGCGCCAGCTGCTTCCAATTCCGCCACCATATAGGCGATATCCGATGGGTCGTGCTGCCCGTCTGCATCCATCGTGACGATAAGATCCGCACCTTCTGAAAGGGCAAAGGTAATACCGGTTTGCAGGGCTGCACCTTGGCCGAGATTAAAAGTATGGCGTACCACGTGCGCGCCCGCCTCCAGCGCGCGCTGGGCGGTTTCGTCCTCCGACCCGTCATCTACCACAATCACGTAGGGGCTTTGCGGCAGGCTGTTGCAAACAACTTGGCCAACGGTTTGCGCTTCCTGATATGCCGTAATGACGATCCAAATGCGCTTTGCATCGCTCGGACCAGATTCCGGTTGGCAAAGGTCCAAAGTTGTCGCTCCTGAGTTTGGCGATTTGTTCATACCCGTTCCCGTTTCTCGCCGCAGCGATGGCCAATATTACAGCCACTCATTCGGGAAGGCACAAGAAATTGAAGCATCTTATCGCAAGGTGAGTTTGCCAGACTTACACCTTCCTCCCGAAAGAGACTCGTTCCATGATTTCTCGCACGGCTACCAAGGCGAGGGCGATGATTGCGGGGAAGGCGGTGAACAACATGCGTCCGCCGGCCTCATTCACCAATTGGTAAGCTACGGCGATGGGGAGTAACGCAAGAATTGGCAGCGGTATTCCGGTTTCTTTGCGCCGTAAATAAATGACTAATCCCGCTACCGAAAGCGGTAGTGCCAGAGTAAAGCCGTTTTGTATCGTGTGCCACCATTTGAGAGAAATAATGTTTGGCCAGAGGACTTGAAGACCATTCCATGCGACTTCGAATATCTGGAAAATGCCACTGCGCTTATCGACACCCAACGCAGTTTTCAAATCGCCTGAATAATTGGCTTCATATTGCGCGATGTGTTCCGCGTAGATGAAATCAACTAAGGCGCGAATGCCCCACACGCTAGCAAGCGCAATAATGAGACCGAGAAAAAATTCCCATCGTCGAAAATCACGCGCCACAAGCGGGAGGAACAGGAGTGGTATCATCGTCTCTTTTGACCACGCCATGATTGGCAGGGCCAGTGCTAGCCAGATCACGCGGCGCGTGGCGACAAGCCAAGCGAAGGCGGCGATCGAGCATATGTAATAAGATTCAATTACCGGCGTCGCACCAGCAATAATCGTTTGACGGCTACCGAGAAAGATCATCAGTCCGATGAATGACAGAAATGTCGACTTAGTGACGTTAAGAAAAAAGTAAAAGAGGAACACTGCTGAGGCGATGATCAGAAGATAATTGACGATATAGAAGGAAAGTCTATCCGCGCTGACCCGCGCCGCTTCTGGTGGGTCGATAGTGGAGGATATGGCGCCAGCGATCCAAGGAATGATGGGTCGGTAGCGATGGGGGGGGTCGACTCTGAAATTGCCGTGGGCCATTTCTATATAGCCGTAGATATCGGCGATCCCGCGTGGGTCCCCCAAATCGAAATGGCGGAATTGCTGGTACGTGGTGCCGTATAGAATGCTCGCGATCAACAGCGTAATAAACGCGAAGCCTAGTAATCGGCGTTTCTGTTGATCGCTAAATTTCATTGAAGTCAAAGCACTTCAGTTGTTGGGACGAGGGTGATCCGAATTGCGCGAAAACCGTCGACATCACTCTCGACAATCAGGTCTTTGCGCGGACGGTGAAGTTATCGGCAATCATGGCTTTTATCATCATCCGTGGCCACCTGCCAGACCATCACGCCCGGTATACAAAATGTTATTTTGGGCGCTAGTCAGTGCGAAAGAGGGCTCGACTTGAATAAACCCATATACAATCGATGGGATGGTAGGCTTATTCATAACCGCAGAGTCCAAAGAACCAACCTCTGCTCCGAGGAGCACCAAGATTTTAAACAGGAAGGATGTGCCATAGCGGCATAAAACATCATTGGGAATCCTGTAAATATAATGCAATGTTTCTTTTTAACTGTGGTGCTCTAGAATTGTAGCAACGATCTAAACACCGCGTAGGTGTCGACTTTTACAGCCTCGCTCTAAACAGAAATTAGGAGTTGAAATTATGAGCACGCTAATAAAAGGGTCTTTTGAATCGCCTGACCTTGTAAAGACGCCAGATAAAACACACGCAGCGACTGTTGAGATAGGCCCATTTAATGCCACTAAGTTAATCTTAGAGCCAGGGTGGAAATGGTCTGATTGCGTTAAGCCGCATGTTGGCGGAGAGAGTTGCCAAGCTATGCACGTAGGCATCGTTTTGCAGGGCTCCATGACCTGCATTCATGACGACGGTAATGAAATTTCCGTGCATGAAGGGGATGCATACACCTTTGCTCCTGGACACGATGGCTGGGTAACGAGTGATGTTCCCTTTATTGCCTACGAAATTATAAGTTCCGGAAAAGATTTTGGGGCATGGAAAAAAGCTGAGTGAACGACAAAAGAGTCAAGTTACAAAGTTCACGAATTAGTTTGCTCCAGTGGCGCTGACGCCGGAGCATAAAGGACCTATGATAACCGTCGCCCGGTATTTTTGGCAGGGTGAAATCATGCGTACATGAGTTTATTTGCGCCCAAAGCTTGGACGAAGGTCTTTGATGTCAACGCACCATAACATCGACTCTGCAACCGACCAAATTCAGGCTTGATTGGATGAATATCATCAAATCTTTAATGCCTGCCATACCGTCGCCCGCACGAACGCTTAATCTAGGTCTATAGACAGGGCGTCAGGCGCTTGAGGGTAAAATCAGACAGTTAACAACTGGCATTAATATCGATTAGGCTGATCAAGAAAAATTGCCTTCATTGATGATAGATTTTGGTTTGTATTGCTGCTGAGAGCGAGCGGTTTCTCCTAGCGATTCTCCCATAACACGACTGGGTAATCTAACCACCAGGACGCACGTACATACCAAGCACCGAGAACCTCCTTCGGGGCGAGGCCAGCCAAAGTTGGGTAGAGACCGGATTGACCCATCTCCACTGTAGCGTTGCCGGCGTGAATTTCGTGCACCGTGTAGTCGCGTGTTGGGATGTCAATCAACTGCTTGATAGGCTTGGCATCCTTGGCTGGGGCCGGAAATTTACGCACCTGAAGGAATTTACCGTCGAGTAATTCCCCGAAGCGTTTCTCCGTCGGCTCGGAGCGGCCCATTTGGGCGACGTCCGTCGAATTGAAACTGACGCGCATGAGTTGTTCACCAGCGCGGGTGCAAGCACCGGTGATCTGGCTACCATGAAAGTTAAGCCGCGCGTCGTCACACATGTTGGCCGGCCAACCATAAATCTCACGCTCAAAGGTAAGCGCCATGTCATGCGCTACCCAGATGAAATTGACATACCAGCCGATGGTTTCGCCGTAACGTACCTTGATAGCCGTGAGGCATTCTCGATAGAGGTCGATAGTATGGCTTGGTTGGCACATATCTCCAACCCAGGCGAGCATGGTACCGTCGCCAAAGGGCTCGAGCGGCTCGGGCACTTCCCAAGCCACAGCGTTAACATCACCATGGTAAAGTACCAGTAGGATCTGGCTGCGCTCGGTGGATTCAAACGGCGGCGGCGTGTAGCTCGGCGCCGTGAGTGGCATGGCATAGCCTTCTTCATGCTCTTTCATGTCTTAACAGTCCCCTCGTAACGGTTCAGTATTATTTGCTAAAGTAGCAGCGATTGATCAAAGCCGCCAAGAGGTTGGATAATTATGACCATGCCGTTAGACAAGTTTATGCCCTACCCGCTGCCGCCTTGGGAGCATGATTTTCGCACTCTTGCAGTCCATTGCCAAGCTGATGAGGAAAGTCTCAACCGCTTCATCCCGACCCCCTTTGAACTTGCCTCCAACTACATACAGGTGGCGGTAATGCGCTTTGATTGCCAAGTGCCTGCGCGTCTCTATTACGATGCGGCGCTCATTGCACTCGTCAAATACAAGGGCATAACCGGCGGTTTTTGGCCATTCTCTTACAATAGCACCGACCAAGCGATGTCTGGTACGCGTGAGATCTGGGGCTACAATATGAAACTCTCAAATATGGAGATCACGGAGAAAGACGATCGCATCACGGGTACAACCAGCCGCCTTGGTAAGAGAATTATCTCCATCGCTATGACGCCGACAGGCAAAGCAGTCAAGACTGTTGATATGTTCCCTCGCCTCTTTCTCAAAGCCACCCCGGACCAGTCGCACCCTGACGGTGCCCGCACTTCAGTCATCAAGATGGACACCCGCCCTGTGCCTCAAACTCACTTAACTGGAAGCGGGGAAGTTTCATTTGAGCCGTCTGAAGACGATCCCCTGCACCAAGTGAAGATTGTTAAGGTCTTAGGCGCCACCTTTACCACCGGCCATCAAATCCTGCCCTGGGGGGAGGACCTCGGCTAGCGTAGGTTGTTTGTCATACCACGCAAGCGTCAGCACATCGTATTAGGTGACCAGGAAATTGTTACGAAACGGACCGGTACGGCGGTAAAATGATCAATATTAACTGCTCACTGCACCCTTCTTGGCGCGGAGTATTTGGCTTGCTTCGGCTTCGAATGCGCCGTCTGGCGATACCTGTACGCCGTAATTCCACTTCGCTGCATCTTTGCTGATTAATCCGTCACGCACGTCTTCCATTACCCGATCCGCGTCGCGCGCGAATGGATCACCGTATCCAGCGCCGCCAGGAAGCGTTAGTTGCAAACGGTCGTGGGACGGGATGCTTTGTTGGCCCTTAGCACGAAGCTTTTTGCCGGAGGCTAGCGCGACGCCTCCGGCTGCTCCGTTGCCGCCGCCTTCACGACCGCGCGCCGGATTGTCAACCCGCTCGAACTGGGCCAGTACACTGAACGGTGCACCATCGGCACCAGCGATTTCCATATGCTGACCG
Organism: Rhodospirillaceae bacterium; assembly: GCA_002717225.1. Taxonomy (GTDB): domain Bacteria; phylum Pseudomonadota; class Alphaproteobacteria; order UBA828; family UBA828; genus PTKB01. The sequence goes on from PBDG01000054.1 coordinate 9,932, forward strand.
AGGCCACCGCGCTCCGATCCGGCACCCCCAGAATCCTCCGCCATCTCTTTGCGCCATATGACTATAGGTGCCACCGTCTCACTCGCTTCTACTGGCATGGTGCGAACGCCGCTTGGAAAGGCGGTTGTCGAGAGCCCGTCCCGAGTTGGTCGCGCGCCGGCACCGCCAGAATTAAATAGCGCGATCTCGAAGGGCGGTGCGTCCAATGGGGTATTGCGCCGCGCGTTCTTGTCGAGTGCGGTCTGGCCGCCGCGCAATTGCACGATCCAGAGCGATGCCGCGCCCTCAGCTGGAACACGTTCAGGCACCGCTTGATGCAAGCAGCCAAACACCGTATCAGGCAGTAAATGACCGATGATGTGGCGCGAGGCCACCGGCCAGGGCCGGGGTACATTTAGGATCGACCCTTCTGGTGCGCTCACGGTAATCGTCGAGAGCGAACCTGCATTGTTTGGCACGTCCTTGGCGACGACGCACTTCACGCCGAAGCTGGTATAGGCGATGGTGTAGTTGAGAACTACGTTGATGCCGTAATTGCTCGCCGGCGAGGAGCCGGTGAAGTCAACATGCACACCGTCTTTGCTAATGGTCATGGCGGCGACCAGATCGACTGGCTCGTCATAGCCATCCATGGTGAGGCGGTTACGATAGGTGCCGGCGGGTAACTCTCGGATGCCGGCGAGCGCCGCTTCTCGCGAGCGCGCCAATATATCTTTGGCAAGTTCATCGAGGTCCTCGAGTGCAAATTCCCGCATCATGTCGAGAAGACGGCGGGCACCTTCCAAGTTGCAGGCAATAAGCGAGAGGATATCGCCCTCTACCTGCAGCGGTTCGCGTACGTTCCAGCGGACCATCTCCATCAGGTCATCGTTTATCTCGCCAGCGCGCACCAACGGCATGATCGGGATATAGAGCCCTTCCTCGTAGACGGCGCGCCCATCCGGGCCAAACCCGCGTCCACCGATATCGACCACATGGGCAGTACAGGCAAAGGAGCCCACTGGCCGTCCATCCTTGAACACTGGTGTCACCACGGTGAGGTCGTGTAAATGGCCGCAGGTCATCCACGGATCATTGGTAATATAGGCATCGCCTTCTTTCATATTATTCATAGGATATTTATCGAGAAAGTGCTTCACCGCGATGGCCATTGCATTGACATGGCCGGGAGTTCCGGTGACCGCTTGTGCAAGCATTCGCCCCTCGACATCGAACACCCCGGCGGATAAATCACCGGCCTCACGTACGGTAGTGCTGAAGGCGGTGCGCAGAAGCGTCTGTGCTTGCTCTTCGACCACTGCGATCAGACGGTTCCACATGATCTGTGTTTGGATGCGCCGGAGCGCGCCGTTTTCTCCCGTCATGATTATTCGCTCCCCTCCTTGCGCTCAAGTAGGATATAGCCGAGTGCGTTGACTGTGGCATCGAAGCTTGGACTCACTACGGTTGAAGTATCGTCTTCGACGATTATCGCTGGCCCTTCTATGCGGCTGCCTGGCTGTATGTCTTCGCGGCGATAGGTTGCCGCATCAAAGCGTTCGCCACTTCCAGTATCGAGCAGGCTGCGGGTATCGTAGGGCGACGGGGCCGGCGCGTCACCCGCGCTATTGGCGCTCTCTGGCGTGTCATTAGGAGCGATGACCTCGACTGCCCAACTTACCAATTCCAAATCAAGGTTAGGAATGATGCGGCCATAGGTGCTTTCATAAGCCTTCTCGAAGGCCTCGCGGATTAAGTCGTTGTCTGCTGCGGCTAAGGTACGCGCGGGGAGGGGGACGGCAACTTCGTGGCCCTGGCCGAGATAACGCATAAAGGCGGTGCGTTTCTCCACTGTCTCGGCTCCTGGTGCGCCACGAGTGACTATTTCCCGTGCCTCCGCCTGCATAGCGGCAAGTACCGTGTTGGCGGCATGAGCGTCGAACTGGCTGATTTTTTGATAGGCGCTGTGGACCACCTGATAGGCGACCGGCGCGCGCAGAAAGCCGACTGCCGAACCNACTGCGGCACTGGTTGGGATCAAAACNCGATCGATTTCGAGTTTTTCGGCGAGACGCGCAGCGTGTAGTGGTGCCGCACCACCAAAAGCGATCATGGTTCGTCCTGCCAGTGTGGCGCCAATTTCGATGGAGTGAACTCTGGCAGCGCTTGCCATATTTTCATCAACTATCTCGCTGATGCCGAGTGCTGCCATGTCGGGTGCAAGGGAGAGTGCGTCCCCGACATCTCGGCTGAGNGCCGATTCGGCAAGGCCGGCGTCCAGTGTAATGCGACCACCNGCGAACGCCTTCGGGTCGATTTTACCAAGAGCGACATCGGCATCGGTCACGGCAGGTGTTTTACCGCCCTGGTCATAGCATGCTGGACCCGGCTCTGCTCCGGCGCTTTCGGGACCGACGGCAATACGTCCAAGTNTGTCGATATGCGCTAGTGAGCCGCCACCTGCGCCAATCTCAACCATCTGGATCACCGGAATGCGCAGAGGAAGGCCGCTGCCTTTGAGAAAGCGATGGGCACGGGCGACCTCAAAGGAACGTTCCGTGTGGGGTTTTGAATCGTTGATAACGCAAATCTTCGCCGTGGTGCCGCCCATGTCAAAAGACAAAACTTCCGAAAGGCCGCATTGCGCCGCGGCATAGCTCGAAAATACAGCCCCACCAACCGGTCCGGATTCAACAAGACGGATCGGGAAGCGAATGCCGGTTTCGATATCGGCTACGCCTCCGCCTGATAGCATGACGAAGAGCGGGCATCCGAATCCCTGTTCCTTCAACTCAGTTTCAAGTCGGCGCAGNTATCGCGTCATGAGNGGCTGCACATAGGCGTTGGCGCAGGCGGTTGAGAAACGCTCGTATTCACGCATCTCTGGCGCTACTTCGCTGGAGAGCGTAAAGGTAGCGTTTGGCAGAGCAGCGGAAAGGAGTTCATGTGCCCGTTGCTCATGCACNGGGTTAACATAACTATGCAGAAATCCGATGGCGATACTCTCGACATCGGCCGTTTTGAGCCGCACCACCAGCGCTTCGACTGCGGCTTCGTCGAGCGGAAGGATTATCTCCCCGGCTGCATTCATGCGCTCTGCTANCACAAAACGCCGCCGNCGGGGGACCANTGGCGCGGGCTTCTCCATNTTAATGTCATATTGCTCGAAGCGGCTTTCCGTCCCCATCTCCACGCTGTCACGAAAGCCTTCTGTTGTGATCAGNGCTGTGGTTGCNCCCTTACGCTCAATCAGCGCGTTGGTGGCAAGAGTCGTTCCGTGGATGATGAGTGAAACTTCGTTTGGCTTTACGGTCGAGGCCTTTAATACGTCGGTTATGCCTCGGCCTACGCCTTTTTCCGGCGCGCGCGGTGTGGTCAGCACCTTGGCAGTATGGCGCGCCGCACCTTTCTCCAGTACTACGTCGGTGAAAGTGCCGCCGATATCCACCCCGATACGGNCCGCCGTCCCATCCTTCTGAGCCATGCTATATTTTCCGTGATTGGAACNGATTGGAAGGCGGCAATATGGCCGATTAGCCATCNCCGCGTCGAGTCGCTTTGTTGCGCTCAAGCGTGCAATGGGACAGNCTGCTGACCTGNNCCTCGNACCCATGGAAGGAACGCTATAGACAATGAATTTGAATGAGCAAGTTGTNTTGATAACTGGCGGTGCAGGGGGCCTCGGCCAGGCTATGTGCCGGACCTTTGCGGAACATGGCGCACGGGTTGTAGTCGGNTACCGGTCGAGTAGCAAAGCAGCAGAAAAGCTCGCTGCCGAACTTAGTGGCAAAGGGCATTCCGCCAAGTCGGCACCTGTCGAGGACAGTGCTCAACTTGCCTATCTTGCATCGGANATCGAAAAAGAATACGGCCGCCTTGATATCCTCATCAATAATGCGGGCATCACGCGCTTTGTCGCCCATGGCGATCTCGACGGGCTCGATGACGATTTAATAGATGATATATTTCGCACTAATTGGCGTGGCGCCTTTGCTTGTGTGCGTGCGATGCGTNCNNTGCTGGATGATGTCAACGGCGGGCTGGTAATTAATATTTCCTCGATTGCAGGGNCGACTGCGATGGGNAGCAATATCGCTTATTGTGCTTCCAAAGCGGCAATGAATACCATGACTATGTCGCTTGCTCGTGCACTGGCACCAGGCATTCGCGTGGTATCACTTTCCCCCGGGCTAGCGGAGACTGATTTTGTCACTGGCCTNGATCAAGACTGGTGGCACGAACAATCCCGGCGAACACCGCTTGGGCGCCTTGCTAGTCCCGCAGACGTGGCCGCTGCTGCTCTCGCTATCGCCAGTGGTCTCACATTCTCTAATGGCTGCATCATACCCGTGGATGGTGGAAGGCCGCTGACTTGAGCACGNCAGACTTGACGAATATGAAGTGGAACGGACCGCACAACAAGTTTCTGGAAACCGTGTTTTCGTCTGTTGTGGGTTTTTCCTGGACCGGACTCGGAAGCCGGCAATGTGTGATTGCTGAACGGTGAAATGTTACGNCTGCTTCCGGCACATTCCTACAGAGTATGGGATTACACGCGCTTGAGGGTGCAAATTGGGGACTAAACNGACGAAANGGAGAATAGGTGATTAAAGCGGCCAGACCCAGAGAATCATTGGAATCGATACTGNGACGATTAGAATCTCTAAAGGCAGTCCCATGCGCCAGTAATCGCCGAAGCGGTAGCCTCCGGGGCCAAGGATCAGCGTGTTGTTCTGGTGGCCGATAGGCGTTAGAAAGGCGCAAGAGGCGCCGACGGCAACTGCCATCAGGAAAGCGTCNGCGTTNACCGCTAGNCGCTCAGCGAGCCCGAGAGCTATGGGTGCCATGATCACCGCAGTGGCGGCATTGTTGACGATGTCTGAGAGAGTCATGGTGACGATCAAGAGGATTGTCAGCACCAGAACCGGCGAGACGCCACCGCCGAATCCGAGCAGGAAGTCGGTAACGAGTTCTGTAGCCCCTGATGTTTCCAGTGCACCGCCAATTGGTATCATCGCGCCGAGCAAAACGATNACCGGCCAGTTAATGCTGTCATAAGCTTCGCGCAAGCTGGTCACATTGAGGAAGAGCATTGCCATTGCTGCGAGTCCAAGGGCGATCGGTGCGGCAACGAGGCCGAGGGACATCGCCACAATCGCGGCGATAAAGGTCACAAGGGACAGCCAGGCGCGCTCGGGTCGGCCGATCTTGAGGCCGCGTTCGGCCAGTGGCAGGCAACCGATATCGCTGAGGATAATCGGCATCTGATCGACTGGCCCTTGGAGAAGCAGTACATCTCCTGCTCGCANCCGCATGGTATGCATGCGGGTGCGGATTGGACGGCCCTGGCGCGAAACGGCGAGAAGATTGACGCCGAATCGTCCTCGGAGACGCACCCCGGCTGCGGTGCGGTTTTCGATCATGCCGGCGGGTGAGACCACAGCTTCGACCAGTGCTACTTCATCGGATTTAAGATCGCCGCTAACCTCGGCGCCGGAGCCGACTAGTGCGAGGTCATAGGCGTTCATAATTTTGTCGATGCTCTCTGCATCTGCCTCGAGCACGAGAATATCGCCTGCTGAGATGCGTCCCCGCCAAGTTGCGCTGTGGATGCGTTGATGAGCACGGATGAGCCCGACGAACTCTACCGCATGGCTTTCGAATTCGCTCTCAAGCTGGCGGCGACCCCGGCCGATCAGCGCTGATTCCTCTGGCACGCTAAGCTCAGTGACATAGGCATCGATCTCGAACAGTGTGCTGTCTTCGCTCCCGACCCGCCGCGCCGCGGGGATGAGGCGCCAGCCGAGAAGTGCGACGAAGATCAGTCCAACCGCTGTTACCGCAGCGCCAACCGGAGTGAAATCGAACATCGCAAAGGCCTCGCCACCGCTTTCGGCGCGGTAATTGGCGATGATGATGTTTGGTGGCGTGCCGATCAGGGTGATTGTGCCCCCGAGGATCGAGGCGAAAGCGAGCGGCATTAGAATAAAGCCCGGAGTGCGCTTCGCCTTGGCAGCAGATTTGAGCGCCACCGGCATAAGCAGTGCAAGCGCACCGACATTGTTTATGAATGCTGACAGCAGTGCTGAGATGCCACCAATAAAACTGATATGGAGCGTCTCTCCTCGTGCTGCTGCCGGGTCGAGACCCTTGGCCAGGGAATCGATCAGGCCCGAATTGGAGAGTGATCGGCTGATGATGAGGACCGCTGCCACGGTAACGACGGCGGGATGGCCGAAGCCGAGGAACGCTTCCATCGGCTCCACCAAGCCGATAACCACTGAGACCAGCAGGGCAGTGAAGGCGATCAGATCATAGCGCCAGCGCCCCCAGATAAAGAAGACGAGTATAGCACCGATCAGGATGAGGATGGCAAATTGGTTAAAGGACATAAGACGTGAGTATACTCGTTCCGCGCGCGTCGGCGATGCGCAAAAATATAACAATCTTGATGGGTAGTTGTGTCTGGACAGGCTGCAATCGTTCGATACGGATTGAGGTACTCGCGCCTGTACTTACTGAGAATGTGCCGAAAACTTAACCCGTGCACCGAAGAAGACCGGGCGATATGATGCCGTCTCTCTTGAGGCCTCGGAAACGAATCTGGTGAATGCCGGCATGTTACCAGCTCTTGTATATGCATTGATAGAGGCCGACCAAATGTTTATAGACGGCCTCGGCACGCGAGTGAACGATCTGATCGAGCGAATAAGCCAGTCGCCAGCCGCGCTCCTACGAGCAATTCTTAAATGATAATGCTGATTTCCTCACCTGAGCTAATTATCTAGAGCAAAGAGAGTCACATGCCCGACTACATCAAGCAGGCGCTACCTCAGCAGGAGCGCGACATGAGTGCTATAGAGCATACCGCGCGCAGCATGCTGGCCGATATCAAGCAAAATGGCGATGCCGCCGTCACACGCTATGCCGAGGAGCTTGACAAATGGCAGGGTGGCGAGTTCCGCGTGAGCGAGGATCAGATTGCCGCTGCAGAAGCCTCCCTCCCGGAGACCTTCAAGGAGGATTTTGAATTCTGCCATCGACAGATCGTTGACTTCGCCAAGCGTCAGCTTGCGACCCTGATCGATTTTGAGTGCGAGACTGAGCCTGGCATCTTTCTCGGCCAGAAGCAGATCCCGATCGGCAATGTTGGTTGCTACATCCCTGGAGGTAAATACCCTTTGGTCGCTGCGGCTAGTATGAGCGTTGGCGTGGCGTGTGCCGCCGGTGTTGATCACATTATTGGCTGCGCTCCACCACGAGATGGTAAGGAGATGTACGCGCCAACCCTCTATGCCTTGCACAAGGCAGGTGCCCACGAGATATATGTTCTAGGCGGCATCCAGGCGATGGCGGCGATGGCTTATGGCTGCGTCGGCATGCATGCGGTTGATCTCATCACTGGCCCGGGCAACGCCTATGTCGCTGAGGCCAAGCGCCAGCTATACGGTACGGTTGGCATTGATCTTCTCGCAGGGCCGACCGAGATCCTCATCATCGCTGATGACACGGCGGACCCGGAACTGATAGCCACCGACCTTCTCGGTCAGGCCGAGCACGGCCCGGACAGCCCAGCCTGGCTGGTTACAACGTCGAAACACATCGGTGAGGAGACCCTGAAACACGTCGAGGTGCAGCTCAAGACACTCCCTACCAAGAGCGTTGCTGGTCCGGCATGGCGCGATTATGGCGAGATCGTTGTAGTTGCCGATACGGACGAGGCGATTCAGATTAGTGACCGTTATGCTCCCGAACATCTTGAATTGATGACCAGCAAAGATGATGAATATCTCGCGCGGCTTAAGAATTATGGCAGCTTGTTCGTTGGCGAAGAAGCGACGGTGGCATATGGTGACAAGGGCATCGGTACTAATCACACGCTCCCCACGAGCGGTGCTGCGCGCTACACGGGTGGGCTCTGGGTCGGCAAGTTCATCAAGACGGTGACTTATCAGCGCCTCAAGAAATCGGCAAGCCGCGATATTGCGCCAGTCTTAGCAAGACAATGTGAGGTCGAGGGCATGCTCGCACATGGCATCACCTGCGACGTGCGTCATGTGCGCTACGCGGGGGCGAACGATTAACCGCAAATTTCGAATGGACGGCCTGTACCGCACGTTTCTGCGACTATAGAAAACAGTGCGCTTTGGCTTCTCCTTTCAAGCATTTATCCTTTTCCACAAGGAGAAGAGAAGTTTTTCTTGGAAAGGATTAGCCACCGTCGCTAAATATCGGCAACGGCCTCGAGAGCGTTCCAGTCGACTTGGCCAGTCTCTTCCGGATGGAGGGGCTGGACGCAGACATGATTGGCACCGGCATCGAAATGGGCCTGCAAGACGTTCCGTATATCCTCGGCGTTGCCCGAGGCGACCATCGCGTCGAGAAAGCGCTCGCTGCCGCTGCCAGACAGATCCGCCTCCGTGAAACCGAGACTGAGCCAGTTGTTTCGGTAATTGGGCCAGCCGAGATAGAGCGATAGCACCTCGGCCGCTACTTTGCGAGCCTCAGCCGGCGGTGCCAGGCAGATCTTTTGTTCAACGCAGAGCCATTTGTCGGGCCCAAGGATTCCGCGCGCGCGCGCCGTGTGCTCGGGCGTCACTAGATAGGGGTGTGCGCCCTTTGTGCGGTCACGTGCCAGCGCCAGCATGTTAGGACCGAGCGCGGCGAGCACAATGTTGCGTTCCAACGCCGGAATGCTGAGCTCGGCCGCTTCTATCTGGTCAAGATAGGAGCGCATGGTAGCAACTGGTTTACGATACTGGTGGCCACGAAAGCCCTCGACCAAGGGAATATGTGAGACGCCAAGGCCAAGAATGAAACGGTGGCCGAAAAACGCGTTCAAACTGTCGTGCCCTGCGATCGCAGTGACCGCGTCGCGAGCATAGATATTGGCAATTCCACTCGCGAGTTTGAGTTTCTCTGTTTCGCCCAGGGCGAAACTAGCGAAGCTGAAGCTCTCATAGCCTATGCCTTCAGGATACCACAGCACATCGTAGCCTAAGCGCTCCACCCCTTGAGCCAATTTGCCAACAGCCGGGCCGGAAAGAGAATCCGGAAAAAACCAGACGCCTAGCTTACCTATTTTCTCCATAATTTTGCTCTCTCCTTTTTAAGCCAACGCACGCGGTGGATGCGCAGCCCCACGGTAAAGCACCGAGGCCTGCAATTCGACCTTGCGGCGCCAAGCAGCACGGGCCTCATCGCTCATCTCGACCGTTGGTCGGGGGTCCGCATCGAAATTGTCGTATTTATCCTGACCATATACCAACATCGCGGATTCTCGGGGCTCATGCTGGTAGGCGTGGGTTGGTATGTATTCGATCAGCATGAGCACTCGTCGATCCATGGACATAAGAGCGATGCACCCTGGTCGAGCATGTGAACGCTCTCTGGCCAACGTGCT
>PBDG01000055.1 GCA_002717225.1 Rhodospirillaceae bacterium
CGCCGGTAACCTCGGTCACGTCACCTCCTTCGGCACAGACGCCGCCGGCGAACTATATATAACTAACTCGGGCGGCCAGGTACTCAAGTTGGTGCCTGCGTCTTAGGCGCAGTCTAAACTTTCTGACTTGCTCGAGAACACACTAAAGGCGCTCGGAATTATGATCGTTTCATCATCGCTGACGCCTTGCTATTTACGATTGTCGATTCGTGCAGGTCGGGCAAGGTAAGTTGCGCCGCGTCGTTTACTCGGCGGCCTCGCCGAGCTCGGCGATGCTGTCATTCCAGTGATCGGCAGTGCGCATTTGGGTAGATAGGCGGAATTGCTCAGTCGATTTCGGCATTAATTCGCCCGTGCCCCAATCAACGATCACCGCATAGCGACGCACCATATCGATGCTATCGATTTCACCTTTTCGGTAACGCTTGGCGACGTCAACCGGATCTTCAGCGAGCCAGCCGCGTCTTGCCTTCGCGATTTCTTGCCGCGCTGCTTTGGTGGCTGCTGTATCAACCTCATATTGGGCAAGGTCAATATCGATTACCTTTAGGATCACGCCGTAATCCTTCTCGGCGCGCTCAAGGGAAACATAATCATCCTCCACATCGCGCATTACCGCTTTTGGGTCGCGTTCTAACGGGTCGCCGAGGCCGCCACCACCGGCGGTTGGACGGCTGAACATATCACCCGGTTCTATAGCGAAATCGGAGAAGATTGTGCCCAGCCATTCTTTTTGTTCGGAGCCAGCGCGTTTGACCCAAAGCCCATGTGGGATTGATGGCAGTCCACCCTTAATGCCCCAGACGATGGCGCGTTCACGGTCGCAGATATAAGATAGTACTGTACTCTCAGCTTCCCGCAGGGTGCTGGTCTTCACTACGCCTGCACCACCGCGAAATTTGCCGGGTCCACCAGAATCGCAGCCGATCTCAAACTCGTTGGCAAGGATCGGCGAGAGACGTTCCTGACCCTCTACCGGCTGGGTCTGCAGGCCGGTACCGAAGCAAGCAGTGGTGACGTTGCAACCATCTTTAGTTGCGCGGCCGCCCCAACCACCGGGCAGCCAATCATAAAACATAAACATAGGCTTGCCTTCTTGGCGCGTGTCGCGTCCGCCAGTCAGCAGATATTCGAGATTGAAGGCACAGGCAATGGCGCGCTCGGGCATTATGTCTGACCAGATTTCATATATTGAATTCATGATCTTTTCGAATGGCATCAAAAAACCCGTTACCGCCACTGGCCAGGGTGCATCGACAATCGAATCTTTCGGCGCAATCACTTTGATCGGCCGGTAAAAGCCAGAATTGAGCGGCAGGTCTGGGAAGTAAGTCTTCATGCCGGCAACTACGCCCGAAAAGGTGGCGCCGAAGGCAGAGTTATAGAGCGTGCTGATACAGTCGTGACTTCCGGTGAAATCGTAGATCACCTCGTCACCCTTGATTGTGAGCTTAACGTGGATCGGGATGAGCCCCTCGCCGAGCGCTGGGTCGCGATCAATATAGTCCACCGTTTCCCAATTGCCGTCGGGCAAATCTAAGATGCGCTGACGTGTTGCCTGCTCGACATAATCCTGGACTTCTTTAAAACCAGTTACCACTGTGTCCTTGCCATATTTGTCGACTAGGCGAAGGATTTCACGCTCAGCGACCCGGGTTGCCTCAATTTGGGCTTGCATGTCGCCGATAACCGAACTTGGATCGCGCGTGTTGGCCGCAATCATATTGGCGACGTCTTCACGAAATTCACCTTGGTCAATAATGCGTACTGGTGTGATGCGGATACCCTCGCGAAACATCTCTTTGGCCATTACATCAAACGAGCCCGGCACACTGCCACCAACATCCGACCAATGACCGTTCGATTGGCTGTAGGCGATTATCTCATCGCCGACAAAGATTGGGCGAATCAGTCGGACATCGTTGAAATGGGTGCCGCCCGCATAGGGGTCATTGATGATGTAAACATCGCCCGGTTTCATTTTCCCCTTAAAAACTCGGATTACGTCTTTGCAAGTGTAGTGCAGCGTGCCGACATGCACGGCAATATCCATATTTCCTTGGGCAATGGAGTCTCCATTGGCGTCGTTCAGGGCTGAGGAGAAATCTCGGTTATATATAACGAAGGAATAACAGGTTCTGAGCACTTGTTCGGCCATCTGATCGACAGTCGTAATGAAGGAATTTTTAAGTACTTCGAAAGTGACGGGATCAAGGGTGAGTCCAGTACGGTTATCGCTCATTTGGATTCCTCCGAGACGTAGATTCGGATATTGAGCCACTCGTCCACTTCTACTCGCACATCTGGGGGAATGACGGTAGTTGAATCAAGCTGCTCTATGATTGCTGGACCGCTGAAGGCAGCTCCCGCAGAAAGGTCCTCATGCTGGTAAATTGGCGTGTCGATTGGCGAATCCATTTCGTCGAAAGATACGGATCTAGTGGCGCTGGTAGTTGGCGTGCCACCGCTCTTCACATGACTCTGCAACTCGGCCTTCTGCGTAATGCCAATGGCTGTCAAATTAAGGCGGAATAAATCAACATTCGCGTCGTCGCGACGGAAGGCGTATTCGCGCTCATGATCACGATGGAAGGATTCGACCGCATCACTGACCGAGGTAAAGGGTGCGCCGACCGAAACGGAGAGTGACCGCCACTGACCGGTATACATCATGTCGATGGCTCGCTGGAGAAGCATGTCCTTTTCAGCGACACCTTCAGCCTGCAGACGTACACGCGCTTCGGTTTCCATTTCAGAGAACTTGTCTTCAATGTTGCTGGCATCTGCCGAACCGGCTGGCATCAGATAGCTTTGCGCGAGGTCGTGGCGGATATCTACTAGTAGACAGCCAAGCGCCGACGTGACACCTGGGTTGGGTGGCACAATAACTGTTGGAATTGATAGCTCCTTGGCCAGTGCCACGCCGTGCAGCGCACCGGCGCCACCAAAGGCCACCAGCGCGAAATCGCGTGGGTCAAAGCCTCGGCTAATCGATATAAGACGCACTGCATCGGCCATATTGGCATTGGCTACGCTTACTATAGATTTGGAGGCTTCTTCTAATGTCATGCCGAGCGGTTCTGCGACGCAACTTTTCACTGCATTTTTTGCAGCGTTACCATCGAGGGTGATATTGCCTCCGGCAAGCGAAGTCCCGAGACGACCAAGTGCTACGTTAGCATCCGTGTTAGTCGGCACCTCATTGCCTCGGCTATAGCACGCTGGCCCTGGATCGGCGCCGGCGGATTGTGGTCCGTTATGTAGCGCGCCAACGTCATCTATCCACGCGAGTGAACCTCCGCCAGCGCCAATGGTTAGCACTTCAATAGAAGGGAAGCGGATGGGGTGGCCGAATTCTATTCCCCAATCCTTGGTGACGCGGGATTCTCCACCATAGACCAGCGATACGTCGCAACTCGTACCACCCATATCAAGACCAATGGAATTTTGGTAACCACACAGCATAGCAATATGGCGACTGGCGATGGCACCGGCAGCAATGCCTGAGCCGGCAAGCCGTCCGGCAAAACGTTGAGCGGTGGCTGGCGTCATTACGCCGCCGCCGGAATGGAGCAGCAATAGGTCGCTACCATAGCCGCCCTCTTTGAGCTGAGCACTCATCCGTTGGACATAACGCCCGACAACTGGGCTCAGGATAGAGTTGACTACCGTGGTCGAGAAACGCTCATGCTCGAATATTTCCGGTAGCGTATCGCTTGAGGTGATGATATCTGCGTCCGGCATTTCTTCGGCGAGAATTTCCCTGAGGCGCTGTTCATGGACGGGATTCATAAAAGCATTCATTAGGCAGATCGCAACCGATTCCACACCCCGTTTCTTGAGTACTCGCGCAACTTCGCGTGCATCGTCTTCGTTAAGTGGTTCAACAATTTCGCCAGCATGATCGATACGCTCACTAACTACCAACCTATCGCGGCGGCGGATATAGGGGGGTGCGACATCGTCATATGTGTCCCATAGCTCTTCCTTGTTCGCGCGGCGAATTTCGATCACGTCGCGAAAACCGCGGGTGCAAACCATCGCGGCGGGTGGTAGGCGGCGCGTAATAAGTGCATTGGTGGCCACAGTGGTACCGTGCGAAAAAAGCGATACATCCTTGAGGTCGACTTTGGCCGCGCTGAGGCCGTTCATAGCCCCTTGAAGGGGATCGTCCGGTGTCGATGATGTTTTGGCTACGCGGACCTTCCCACTGGTCTCGTCCATTATACAGATATCGGTGAACGTTCCGCCAATATCTACGGCCACTCTAAGGTTTGACACGCCTCGATTACTCCCGTTGACTGAGCCCAAGCCTCCACTTTATCTGGTGGGAACGGGAGGTCAATTAGGCAAATGGTACAACACCTTCATATCCTTACAATGCTGATGCAACTTGCCTTCGGCAGCTTATGCCCGTTTCGGGCAGACGACGGAAAAAAGATCTGTGTGTGGAGTGTCGGTAAAGCAATTGGATTTTGATGGGGGTATTTCACTAGCGTATTACTTACTGTAAGTGGCATGTTGGTAAGAGGGACAGCGCACAATTATCACCGTAAATAGTAAATTTGAATGATTGCAGGAACATTTCCATGAGTACAAAAATTGGCTTTGTCGGCCTGGGCACCATGGGCAAGGTCATGTCTCGTCGGTTGATGACGGCTGGCTACCCTGTGACCGTTTGGAATCGAACCAAGGAGAGCGGTGAGGATGTCGTCAAAGACGGAGCCGCCTGGGCAAATTCACCGAAGGCGGTCGCTCAAGTTTCGGAGGTTGTCATCACAATGACCTCGGACGCTGCCGCTTCGGAGGAGGTGATTTGCGGCCCAGATGGAGTGCTAGAAGGTGCTCATGCCGGGCTGATTTGCATTGATTGTGCTTCTATCGCGCCCGAGGCCTCGCAATCAAATTCGGCGCGTGCCGCGGAAAATGGCGTGGCACTTCTCGATGCACCCGTCTCCGGCGGGCCAAAGGTTGCCGAGAACGGTGAGCTCGGCATAATGGTCGGCGGTCCGAGAGACGCTTTCAAGACGGTTGAGCCGATCTTAAACGAACTAGGAAAGATGGTGCTCTACACTGGTCCGAGCGGAAACGGCACGACCCTCAAGTTGATAGCTAATTTGGTGATGGGGGTTACCATTCAAGCTGTGGCCGAGGCGCTGGTACTCGCCGCCAAGACAGGCATCCCGCCGCAATCGGTCATTGACATCACCTCTTTGCCCGGCACCGGACCGCAGACCGGCGCCATGGCGACGCGCGGTCCTCGCATGATTGGGCGCAACTTTTTCCCCCCGCATTTTTCGACCAACAATATGGATAAGGACCTGACCGGCGCCATTCGTCTCGGAGAGAAATACGGCGTGTCGTTGCCAACCACGAGTGCCGCCCGGGAGATTCTGCGTGCCGTTAAATCGCGCGGTGAGGGACATATCGATTCAAGCGCTGTGGTCACCGTTCTCGAGGCCATGGCCGACACCCGGGTGGGTGGCAAAGAATAACCGTATGAGAATTCAGCAAAAGTAGAACGACAATATGGAAAAAATAAATATTGATTTCGAAAAACTGGGCCCACGACAGCGCTCGTCGGTGATCATCTGTTGTTAGATATCTCCACGATTACTTAGCTTTTCTAACCGGACCCGCTCAACCAGCTTGGCTTTCCCATCATGTCGAAAAAACCTGTATTGATGCTGACCCATATGACGTCGGGCGATGCTGGCGAGATCGCCATCATCGCTGCCGAATTAGGCTATCCAGTGGAGGTGCGGCGCCTCAACAAGGGTGAGCCGCTGCCCAAAAATTTAGCAGACTATGCCGGATTCGTGTCGTTCGGAAGCCCGGCCAGCGCCAATGACACCCATGTCGATTTCATCCGTGCCGAACTTGATTGGATTCCGCGCGTTCTGGCGGCAGAGTTGCCGTTCTTGGGAATCTGTTTCGGCGCACAGCTTCTTGCCCGTGTGCTCGATGCGAAGGTCGCGCCGCATCCGAAGGGGCAATACGAATTCGGATATTACCCGATAACTCCGGTGGGCGATAGCGCCGCACTTAAAATGGATGCGCCACTATATATTAGTCTGCGCCACGGTGAGGGCTTCGAGTTGCCTAGAGGCGCCGAGCTCCTGGCCGCTGGTGAAACTTTTCCTCATCAGGCATTTCGATACGGCTCTGCGAGCTTCGCCTTGCAGTTCCACCCTGAGGTCAATGACGATGTGCTCAGATATTGGCTTGGTCGTGACCCGCCGCCTGAGGATTTGCTAAAGCCCGGTGCGCAAAGCGAAGAGTTACAATGGCTAAATCACGTAAAGTACCGCTCGGCTATGCATGGCTGGTTGCGTAAATTCTTTGCCGATTGGCTTACGAAAGGCGTTTAATTTTCTACATCTGCCGTACGGCGGTTAGAAACTCCTGACCATTATCAAACGCGTCTTCTCATTCCGTAGCGTTGGGTGAGCCATACACCGGCAAGGATGACAACACAGCCAGTCGCCTGCAGGGGGCCGAGAGCTTCGGCGAGGATCAGCCAGCCAAAAATGGCGGCTACCACTGGCTCGCCTAGGAAAGCGACGGCGGTGAAGGGTACTGGCAGATGGGCTAGCGCGTAGGCTGCCAAGCCTTGGCCCACCGCATGAACGACCAGGGCAAGGGCGATAATCATCGACCAGCCAAATAGGCTTGCCGAGACAAAGCTGTCGCCAGTGAGGAGTGTCGCGAGCAGCAGACCGGGCAGACTAAATAAACCGCTCCAGAACATGATGGCGCCGGTCGGCAGGTCGGCTCGCAGATGCTTGATAGTCAGCATGTAGGAGCCAAAGAAAAAAGCCGTAATGATGCCGAAGATGTCACCTAGAAAATTGCTGCCACCAAAGACCAAGGACGAACCGAGCAGCATGGCGCCACCGATCAGAGTTAGCAGGAAGCCGGCGAAAAAGCCGCGGTTAATGCGCTCGCCGAAGAAGAGTCGGGCGCCTAGAATGACGAAAATTGGCGAGGAGCAAGCGAAGAAGGTCGAATTAGCAACATTGGTGAGTGAGATCGACCAGTGCCAGAACACCAGGTCACCCGACCAAAAAAGGCCCGAGACTGCTAGCAGCAGCCAGTCCGCACGCTTCAAGGGTCGCTTTTTGGTAACGGTGGGCCCACCATCTGTGGGCACCTGGATGCGGCGTTCCAGGCCGAGCCAGAGCATTAGGAACGGCAGCGCGAAGGCGACCCGGTAAAGCGCCGTTGCATTGGGCCCAAGTTCTGAGAGGCGCATGAAGATTGGCGCAAAGCCAATGCTAACTATACCCACTGCAAGGGCGAGGAGAGCAAGACGCGTGGCGCTTGGTGAGGGCAGAGGGGCGGCGGCGATGGTGTGCTCCGGCGTGAGTTGCGGTTAAGGCAATGGCAAGAATCTTATCGTTTGTAACGGTGTCTGACCATGCTGGCACTTGGACCGGCGCTTCGGTATGTTTCGCCCAGGTTGAGGTGAGGGAAACGACAATGAAACTCGGCATGTTCATGATGCCTGTAAATGATCACAGGCGCGATACTCATACGGTTCTAAAGGAAGACGTAGAGGTTGCCGTGCATTGCGATAAGCTCGGCTTTGACGAATTTTGGATCGGCGAGCATTACACCACCCTCTCTGAGCCAGTGTCCTGCCCCTTCATGTTCCTCGCCAACCTGATCGCGCGCACGGAGAAGGTCAAACTCTGTACCGGTGTCGTCAATTTGCCGCAACGTCACCCAGCGCAGGTCGCGGCTCACGCTGCCATGCTTGATCATCTCAGCGACGGCCGCCTGGTGATGGGCGTTTCCCCAGGTGGCCTGGTAAGCGATTTCGAGATGTTTGGTGTGACCGATCTCCAAGTTCGCCGTGAAATGGCCGGCGAATGCATCGATATAGTTCTCAAGCTGTGGTCGACGAGCCCGCCATACCATATCTCCGGAAAATATTGGAACATTCGCCTAGACGAGCATTTTTATCCCGATCTCGGTGTCGGCGAGTTGGTAAAGCCCTACCAGCAACCCCATCCGCCACTTGTTGCTTCGGCTATGAGCCCTAATTCTGGCAGCGTGCATACAGCTGCGATCAAGGGCTGGGGGGTGATATCAGCCAATTTCGTACCCTCCGCTACCATCAAAACTCATTGGGATGGTTTTACCGCCGCGTGCAACGAGGTCGGGCGTATTCCGGAGCCGGCAGACTGGCGTGTCGCGCGTACTATCTTCGTCGCCGAGGACGACGCGGAGGCTAAGGCGTATGCGCGCGATCCGGAAGGCCCCTTCGCGCATTATTTTGGCTATCTCGTGGAATTGATTCGCCGCGCTGAGTTTCATGCCATCATGAAGGCGACGCCTGAAATGGCGGACGAGGCAGTGACGGCGGAATATGCCTGTGAGAATTTTATTATTGCGGGCAGCCCGGAAAGCGTCTTTGAACAAATTCTCTCGCTTCGCGAGGAGATTGGGCCGTTCGGCACTATCTTAATGACTGCTGCTGATCTCCAGGGTGAGGAGCATAAGGCGAATCTGATGCGCTCGATGGAATTGATGGCGGGCGAGGTGCTACCGCGCTTGCGCGCGCAGCTATCGAGAGAGGCTATCGCCTAACTGTTGGACCAAAGCTTTACTGAAGGCTTTGATCTCGAGGGTCCATTTCGTATTGCCAGCCAATTTCTCGTCCTGGGAGCGCTCGCCGCGCTCTAAAGCAATAATCCCGATAGACCTTTTGGCCGGTGCCGAAGTTCCCCTTCTTTGGCTTGTTTTTCGTTTTTCTTTTCGTGCCGTTGCACGAAACCACATAACCTATGGTCTTTCGGTCTCACTGGGTTTTCTCGCCGTCATCCTAGGGCTTTTCCACTCACTCAATTCGTCAGAATTTCTGCCACCAGGGTTGTCGCCCGTTGAGTCCGACCATTGGGATGCCAGTCATTATTGCCACATCATGGGTTAGCGCGCGCAAATCATTGGGGTCAAGGTCTGACACCTTGTTTTTTCCACAAGAGCGCGCGAAGAGCTGGATTTCCATGGTTATGGCGTTGAGGTAATTGGTAACCCGCTCAGCCGCCTCATCAACATCGAGCCGCGCCATCAGCTTTGGTAGCTGAGTCGTGATGCCAACTGGGCAGAGGCCGGTATGACAATGCTGGCATTCATAGGGTGTGGTGCCGAGGCGCTCATAGTCTTCGAGGTAAATCGGCGCGTGGCAATTAAGCGCGATCATCGGCGCGGTACCCAGATAGACAATATCGGCGCCGAGTGCAATCGCCTTGGCAGCATCTGCGCCATTCTTGATACCTCCTCCGACTATCAGCTTAATTTGGTTCTGTTTACCCATATCGTGCAGCGCTTCGACCGCTTCGGCAATGGCGGCGATGGTCGGAATGCCGGCATGGTCAAGCTGGATTGCCGGCGAGGCGGCAGTGCCGCCCTCCATGCCGTCAAAGACGATGGCATCTACGTCCGCTTTGCATGCGATGCGCACGTCATTGGCAATGCGCGCCGCGCCAACCTTGATCGAGATAGGCACCTCGTAATTTGTCACTTCTCGGATCTGTTCAAGTTTCATGTAAAGGTCGTCGGCGCCCATCCAATCGGGATGGCGACAGCCGGAGCGTTGATCAACACCCGGCGGTAGGTCGCGCATTCGGGCGACTTCTTCTGACATCTTTAGACCGAGGAGCACGCCACCGGTGCCGGGCTTGGCGCCCTGACCGGCGCCGATCTCGATCATATCAGCCTTTTGTAGGTCGTACGGATTCATGCCGTAACGGCTTGGGAGATATTGCATCACAAGTTTGGATGAATGTTCGCGCTCCTCGGGATGCATGCCGCCCTCGCCGGTGCAGGTCGATATGCCACAATTAGTCGCTGCCATGCCGAGCGCCCGCTTGGCATTGATCGAGAGCGCACCGAAGCTCATGCCGGCAATCATTATAGGTCGTTCGAGCACGAGCGGGCGTGAGACTCTCCCTTCCCCAATTACCACCTGGGTGTCGCAGCGTTCGCGGTAGCCCTCGAGTGGCATACGCGAGAGACCAGCTGGGGTGAATACCAAATCGTCGAAATTGGGCAGGCTATGCCGCTTTGTTGCTTGACCTCGGATTTGATAACGACCGAGCTCCGCTTTTTCTTGAATTTCCTCGATGGCGTCCGGATGCCAGACGCCGCTATAGGCGGGTGGCCGTTTGAAATCGCCGGTCATAACGCGTCCTTCCAGGCGGCAAAGTCATGCTTGTTGAAGTTCCAGAGTGATTTGTCCGATTGCAGCTTTTTTAAGTTTTTGGGCGCCTTAACCTTGTAACGCTCTAGGGTCGCCATCACATCTTCGAGCTCGCCTTTCTCTGGATCTGTTTGCTCGACACCTGAGCCTATCTCCTCGGCTTCACCACCGAGCCAGATTTGTCCTTGATACATGGAATCGCCAAGGCCCTTCGCAGCATTGCCACAAATTATCAATCGCCCATTTTGCATCATAAAACCTGACATATAGCCGGCATTGCCCCCGACGATCACTTCTCCGGATTTGAGACCAACGGCGGTACGCGGTCCTCCGCTGCCCTTGACGATGACGCGCCCGCCACGAAGCGCGGGCGCAGCCGAGCTTGCGGCATTACCTTCCACCACTACCTCGCCGTTGAGGAGATTATCGGCGACACCCCATCCGGAACTGCCGTGTATCTCCGCCGTCACCCCGTCGCAAAGGCCAACCGTATAATATCCGACATGGCCGCGATAAATCAGGTGTATCGGTTTGAGAATTCCCACACCGATATTATGGCGTGCCTGGGTATTGAGAATCTCGATGGCTGGTACACCGTCCTCCGCTGCTTGACGGATAATATTGTTGACCTCCCTCGTTGCCTTGTTGCTGCAGTCCAGCGCGAGTGTTTCTACATTTGCCATATATGCACCTCTCCGGCGCCCGGTTCCCAAACTTCGATGTCTGTCAGCACACCTTCGCGCAAAGACTGCGGGTCAGAGGAGAGGGCTACAAGTTCGTCCGTCTCGGCGATCACCGCGGGTTTTGCGGCATAGGGGTCCTTGACCACCGCGAAACGGTCTTCTGTGACTGCGATATAAGTGAAACAACCGTCTAACTTCTCAATCGATATATGGAGCGCGTCCTCGAAGGAAGCGCCCTCCGACATTTCATCGATAAGCATGATGGGAATGACTTCCGAGTCATTCTGTGTCGCAAATTCGTAGCCTTT
Source organism: Rhodospirillaceae bacterium (assembly GCA_002717225.1). Lineage (GTDB taxonomy): Bacteria > Pseudomonadota > Alphaproteobacteria > UBA828 > UBA828 > PTKB01. The sequence goes on from PBDG01000055.1 coordinate 11,199, forward strand.
GAGAGCGTAATGTGAGCGCAGATGATGGTAATTAGTGATATGGCCATTATGCATGATGGCGAGGTCGGTATTTGCGCGCGCCATAAGTGGCTGAGCATTGGTGAAATCGATATTGCTTTCGGTGGCGTAGCGAGTGAGACCCATAGCGAGACGGCCATTATAGGATTTGAGGTCGAACTTATCGTCGAGATTCGCGACGCCGCCCATATGCTTGAGTACCTCGAGATGATGTCCAACGCTACCCACAGTGATCGTCGGATCCAACGCATCGATAGTGTTCACTAGGTCTTGTTCCGAACCGGAATAGGAAATTGCGGCACGGACATAACCCATGCCGTCGGTCGCCTGCTTGACCGTGCCGACGCGATTGAGTGCTTCGATTATGGCTGTGCCAGCGCCGGGCGTTTCATAATTGGTTCCAACATAGAGAAGGTCACCTTTGTTTGCGTGCCAGAGCGCGACGCCTGTCGAGTCTGGGCCGCGGCGAAAAATGCCGTCGAGAATACGATAGGCGATCTCGCCGGTTTTAGCCCCGTGATCCGCCGTCTTGAAATATATGCCGCCAACGCCGCACATAATTTTTCTCCCTTGATAATTTGGAGTGCGGTTGAGGCTGCAGGCGCCAAAAAAACGGCGGCCGGCAAGCATGCCAACCTCATTTCCCTTGATTGTTACTTTCCTAGAAAGGCTTCGGATTCATGAAGCGTTTGAGCACATTTTTAGTCATTCGAGATACGTTGTTGCGATAATTATTGTGAGCTAAGCTCCCGGCCCAAGCTATAGAGCCGGTGGACCAGACCGCACCGCCATTCTGGGTTTCATGGAATGTGATGTCAGCGCGCACTAACTCGCTTTCATGGCCACCGAGGCCTGGCATGTTGAGCAGCATCTCCTCGCAAACAACGCGATAGATGTCCGTATGTTCAACTGAGGAGGCGAGGACATAAGCGTTAGGCGGAGTGCCAAGCGCCCGATCAGCACGGTCAAGCTCAAGACCGGCGGCTCCACCGCCTATAAGACCAAAATCGCCAATCTTTTCGTCCTTACCAATACCTTCGAAGATAAACTTCACCTTTGCTTTATAGCTGTCCGGGTTGCGAAGATAGTAGGACGAGATGTCGAATCCCTGGGCGGTAAAGCCAATACCTAGAATTTTTTGCGGTGCGCGACCGTTGCGCCGCCACAACCCGCCATATTCTCCCGAGAAGCTGTGATAATATTCGCCGGTGCGCGCTTCCCAAGTCCGAATACCGTCCTCATTGCGTCGCACTTCGATCACGCCGGGCACTTCCGGATGATATTGAATACGCCAATACCAGCCATTCGCACCAAGATACATTAGTCGCCCACCGCGCCGTTGATAGGCGTCCATGGCGTCCCACATTTCTTTTGAGTGATATTCTGGGTGGGTGCTCGAGATTACGACGTTGTAATCCTCAATTACCGAGAGGCCCTCGTAATGTAGATCCTCGTCGGTAATCACGTCATAATCGAAACCCATAGCTTCTAGCCAATCTGTAATATGAGTATCGGCGTTGAACTGCCAAAGGGTCGATTCTGTGCCACCAATAAACATACGGTGTTTAGGGCGCATATTGAGAATCGGGCGCAGCCTAGATGAATAACTAACGCCGGAGCCATCCGAATGCGTGTCGTAGCAAGAATTTCCATATTCACGGCGTTCGTTAAGAAATAAATTGAATTTGTCGAGTTCAACTAAGCGCCCAGCTACCAGCTGACCGAGTGGCGAATCTGTATTCATATGCTCGTTGGCATAAGCCTGGTAGCTCGCTGTTGGCATGAGATAGAGCACTTTGGCTGTTGGTTTGCCGCGAGCTGCTCGCACGGCAAATGGGATGTGGTCCTCATTTCCGCCGCTTCTAAGACGCGCCGCATAGACGCCACTTTTCAAGTTTTTCGGAATGGTAAGCTCAAAATCGACTTCCCAGCCAGCGTCGTATATATCGTCATCGTGGAAATGGATGGCACCATACTGCTCCGGTGCGTTAGTCCAGTTCATCTCGTCGCCGGTCCAGTTCCAGCCTGTCATGGCGCGGGTCGGCAGCTGGACAGTCTTGCCATGCAGATGGTTGGGCGAAAGATCAGTAACCTTGGTACTCATGATATCGGCGCTAAAATCCCAGGCGCCGACCACTGCATTGCCAAGTTCAGTCGCTACCGGCCAGGTCCGGAGGGCGACCATCTCAGCGGCACTTAAGGCGACATTGGCAATGCGTGGGCTGTCAATTTTGCCGTTGTAATGGCCGCCGCAGAGTGTGCGTCCTCGGTCAATTTTCTTGAAATATCCGCCCATGGTGAGGGGACATTCATGACGGGGGATTTTGCCGACGATGGATTTGCGCTTAACCGTGCCTTGGTCGCCGCGAGTCTGGTAGCCATGTAGCGGCTCCTGTATCACGGTGATCGTCTTGTTTTTGGCATCATAGCTCGCTGCTACGAAATACCACTCTTTAGCGATCAACGGCTTTCCCGTGTTAACGACCTGGATTTTGCCTTTGCCATTACCGATGCATAGGGCTGCGGAGCCGTTTTCCTTCGTGATAATGAGCGCAGCACCTGCCTTGTCACGGTCGCGCCATTTGGAAATGATCGCTTGGGTGCCTTTTTCCGGTGTGGATGGCCATATGAAGGCCTGCATAGTAAAACTTTCGAGCCCGTCGAGCATATCAGATGCTCCGATCTCGACAAAAGAGCCAGCATGGATGACCTGCTTACGGCTTTTATAGCTGCCACTGATTGGGGTCTTTATCACTTTTTCGCGGTAGCCGGGGCCATCCGGATTTACGTCACCGCAAATAACGCGGACTATGTCAGCACGGTAGCGCTTGCCGGCCTCGGAATTGACCATGAATTTGATGGTTTCGCCGGGAGTGACGCTGATTTTGTCGGCGTAGCCGGTTATTTTTACCATGATGATACCATTCCCTAAGTTCAGTGCGGGCGAAAATCTCTCAAAGGCTATTTAGTTCTATTACGCGTAGCAATTGTCGGTCTAGCGAATGGTTTCGCCACGACTTTGCTTCCAGCGCTGCTTGAAGACGTACCATTCAGCGTCTTCCAGGCGGGTGAATTTTTTACTTAATATTTTTACCGGCTTTCCACGCACGCCTGTGGTTTTGGCAAGTTGCCATTCACGGTTAGGCTTTGTGCAGACCAGACAATATTTATCTTCCATCGGTTGGCCACGCATCTCATTCAGGATGACCTGTAGTTCCTTGCTGTGATGGCCGATCGGTGTTTTGCGAAATTCTTCGATGCAACGGGCTTCAACCTCATTCGGCATGTTTGCATTCTCCATCGTTTTGCGTGGCCTTTTTTGATTGTCAGCATAACATCAGTAGTGACAAGGTTGCTAATTGACCGCGCAGGTATGTAACTAGCAGGGTGGTGTATTGCTGGGTTAATAATTTTTGGTTCTATGCTCGTTTCTCATTGCGACGACGACGGGCGATTAATAGAAGATATCCGATAAATAGGATCGCAATCGAACCATAAACAGATAATGCTCCGATTGTCGGAATCATTGGCGTATAGCCGCTACTCATTTTGGTGTAGAGCCATTCTGTGACAGTGCTGTCCGCTCCTGAAGTGTACGTGGATAGCGGAAAATTTCCCCAGGACAGGAGGAACGCAAACAAAGCACCAGAGAATAAGCCGGGCGCAAGGGCTGGCAGAGTAACCTCGCGAAACACCTGCAGCCGATTTGCGCCGAGATCAAAGGCTGCTTCCTCCTGGCTGACATCGAAACCATATACTTGGATCGAGATTACCAAGGTGACGATAGGTATAATCCAAACCAAATGGGCAAAAACCGCGGCCTCCCAACTTGGCAATACACCGACATATGTAAACCATAGCAGGAGTGCGAGGCCGAGCACTGCCTGGGGAAAAAAGATCGGAAGCATGATCAAGCGCTGATAAAAGATGCGCCCCTTCCAATCATAGCGCGCAAAGGCCAGAGCACCGAAAAAGCCCAACACGACGGCGATGAGGGCCACGCAGCCCGCTACATAGAACGAAGTGATGTGCAAATTTTCTGTAAGATTTGCGTTGAGAGTTTGGTCGTACCATTTCGTGCTCCATGACCGAACTGGGAAACGAAAATAACGCGATTTTCCGAAGGATGAGATGATCACCCCGGCGATGGGTACGAAGAAAAACAATACGATTACGCCGGTCCAAACGATTATCAGTGATTTCGTCCAGCGTTTACTCCGACTTTCCATTATTTCCGCCCCAATAACCGGTCGAGATCTAGGCGGCGCATGACGAGGATTACCAGAATGCCAGTAATGACGATGGCGAACATCGATATTGCTGAACCCAGTGGCCAATTCTGTGCATAAGTGAACTCGTGCAGAATGGAGTGTGCGATAACAACAATATTCGCGCCGCCGAGCAGTTTGGCTTCCGAAATGGCGCCAATGGCGAGTACGAAGGTCAGCAGAGAGCCGATCAGAATACCAGGCATGGCGATGGGCAGCTCAACCTCACGAAAGATTTGCCAGCGATTGGCGCCAAGATCACTTGCAGCGTCCATCTGATCGCGCGGAACTAGCGACAAGCCAAGGGTCGTGGGAAAGAGCGTGTAGGGCAAATAGACATAGACCATGCCCATTAGGATTGTACCTGGAGAATAGAGAAGGGTTCCGGTATCAAGACCAAACAGAAACTTCGTGCTGCCAGCAAGGATGCCACCGCCTTTGAGAAGCACTAGATACCAGCCAAATAGACGGACATTTTCCGAAACGAAGAGCGGTATCACCAGTACCAACATCACCGGCGCGGCCCAGCGGCCAAAGATGCGTGCAAGGCCGTAGCTGACGGGATAGGCAATCAGCAGGCAGCAAACTACAGTCGCGGCAGCAAGGCCGAATGACCAGGCAAAAGAAATCCAGTAGCTCTCTGAAATGATATGAACGTAATTTTCTACCGTCCAATCGCCATGAAAGCCGAAGGTCCGCTCCGGTACAAAGCTGAAGCCGAGCACGATAATGAGCGGCCCAACAAAGCCGATCAGGAAAAAGATCAATGTAGGTGAAGCGGATATGAAACCCGGATTGCGCAGCCATTGGCCAAAATGTCGCAGGACGTTCGGTTGCCGCAACTCCGGCGGTCGCGACACACCCGAGGTAGTAGTCATGTCAGTCGTTTACCAGGACGCTGTCCTTAACGTCCCAGCCGATGAGTACATCGTCGTTGAGATTGCCCTGGAAGGCCTGCTCGCGCAATTTTTCGACCACTAGCATCTGGTTGCCAGCGCGGACATGATATTGCACCCGGCTTCCCATGGCATATTCATTGAAGAGCGAGCCGCTAACATGATTGTCAGCCTGGGACGGTTCGTTGAGGAAGCGCATGGACTCAGGGCGGATGACGAGATACCCGGATGTTGCCCTGTTGGATTGTGCCGGTCCGATGAATTGGGCGCTGAGTTCTGCGCAGTCGAATTTTCCGTCGGCGCCGATCACGACCGGCAGAGTGTTGACCTCCCCCATGAACTCGGAGACAAATTTGTTAAGTGGCTGCGTATAGATTTCGTCTGGTGTGCCGATCTGGATAAGATTACCCGCCTGCATGATGCCGATGCGGTCGCTCATCACCATTGCTTCTTCCAGGGAATGGGTGATGTAGATAAAAGTCTTACCAGTTTCGCGATGCAAGTCCTTAAGTTCGACCTCCAGATGCTTGCGCAGCTGGTAATCGATCGCTGATAGTGGTTCGTCGAAGAACATAATATCTGGGTCGGAGGCGAGCGCCCTGGCGAGGGCCACGCGTTGGCGTTCGCCGCCTGAGCACTTGGTGACGCCCTTGGCATAGTAATCCTCTGGCAGGCGCACCACCTTCATTAATTCTTTGCAACGTTCGCGTCGCTCGGAGCGGGAAACTCCGCGCATCTTTAGTGAAAATTCGATGTTCTGGCCAACGGTGCGGTGATTGAATAGCGCGAGGGATTGAAACACCATGCAGGTAGGGCGCTTGTTCGCCGGCACGTCATTGACACGGTTGCCGCGAAGCAGCACATCGCCTGTAGTAGGTTTATCGAGACCCGCGAGCATGCGCAACAAGGTCGTTTTACCGCTACCCGAAGGCCCAACGATAGTAAAAAATTCGCCGTCGACGATATCGAGTGATACGTCATTAACAGCGGCCAGTTTGCCGAACTGCTTTGTGACATGCTCGATCCGAAGTATGGGCGTGCCTTCGGCCATCAATTCAATTTCCGTTCTGGGTGCCGTAATAGGGGACGGTCAAAATAAACGCTCTCATCGGAATACAGCAAGCGAGCCACACGGAAACAAGGTCCGTGCGGCTCATTTGCCGGATTGTGCGCCGGTGCCGTTCGTTTGAGAGGGCTAGGACTTTTCTCTCAAAGCCGCCGTGTAGATATCGTAGAGGCGGTTATAGTCGGGCACCACGTCGTATTCTACAGCATGTTCAATGCGGTAATCGAACTCGTCCCACTGGAAGGAATCGAGTTCCTCTTTGGAGAACTTGGCCAGTACTTCTGGATCCGCTAACTGGCCGACTGGAAGTAGGAATCCCCCTGCAGTACCGACGTGATATGACGTGTCTGGCTGAAGGATATATTCCATCCAGTCAAACGCTTTTGAGTGAAGAGTGGGATTGTTAACAACTGAACTAAGTTCAATCCAATTGATGCCTCCCTTGCCATCAGCAGGCCCGCTCTTAGGCACAACATGGTATAGGTTGCTGAGCCCATCGAGACGCGCCGCAGATATTGAATAGGTGCCTCCGCCGAAATACATGTCAATTTCGCCGTTGATTAGGGCGAGGTTGATTGCGACGAAATCATCAGAAATCATTTTTGCGCCGTTGATCGCATTTCGCGCGGTTTCCTCAAACTTAGCAACCTCATCGTCGCTCTTCGCTTTGAAGGGATGAATACCCGCCTGCATGCACATATGCATGATGTTCCAGTTGTCATAGGCAAGAATACCGTAGCGCCCCTTCATGTCGGGGTTATTAAACAGATCCCAACCTTCGTCTTTTCCCATCTCAGCCGAGATAACATCGGTGTTGACGACAAAGTCAAAGGTATCGACACGTTGGCACACGCCGAGGAGGTGCTGTTCATCTAGGCTCATCGCCCACTTATAAGGCGGTTTGAACATTGGCAGCATCTTGTCGAAATAGGGCTCGAAGCGTCCTCTATCCAACTCAACGATGAGGTTCTCCGGCCACATCATTTCGCGCGCCCAGGGATTGTTAAGATTGATGATGTCCCAAATTGCGGTTTGTCCGGCGCGCAATTTGTTGACTGAATCCGGATCAGAAGTATGCAGCTCATATTTGATCTGCGTATCGTACTGATCGGTGAATCCGTCGAGCACACGCGGGTCGACATAGCCATCCCAGGTCAGCATCGCCAACTCGCGCTCGGCACGGGCCATTTGAGGCAACCCCATACTTGCGCCAAGGGCCAGCGCACCGGCGCCCACACCTTTGAGTAGATTGCGCCGGGTCATTCCGGCGCCGCGAACCGGGTCATGGCTCGTTAACTGTTTTACAAGTTTCTCATTTTCCATTTGGACCTCCTCTGTGTATCAAAAATAGTTTGTTTTCGTTTATGTCACGCGCCCGTAAATGGCTTGTGTTGCTGAAACTTTGGTCAAATTGAAGCATATTCGCCTTAATTGCACACCTGCTTTATTTAATTTGCTTAAACAATTCGCAAAATCCTTTGCGGATGCGCCCGTCACTGTGAATTTCATGGCGTTGGCCAACTCTCGGTCTACGCCGAAGGCCGAATTTGGCTCGTGTGATTTATGACAATTGACGCAGTATTGTGTGTTGCCAAAGAATTCTTGATCCACCCGCACTGTCTGCGTCCCTAGCGACATCTTGGTCACGAACTATTTAATCCCTTGTTCCTTGGCTTCGGCTATAATCACTTTTTCCAGCGTGTCGACGCATTTGTCTAGCTCGTCGCGGCTGGCGATATAGGGCGGTGACATTTCAATTGCCGTGCCCTCTTCGCCCAAGAGAACGCCTTGTTCAAGGCAGCGGCGTACCATGCGCTTCACACTCCCCTCCTCAAGAGGCTGCTTGGTTTTCTTGTCGCGGGTGAAATCGACACAGGTCCACATGCCCAGCCCGCGCACATCCCCGACGATTGGCAAATCGCGCAGGCGTTGGAGTTTGTCTAGAAAATAGGTGCCGTTCTCAGCGCCCTTGGTGATCAGGTCGTGTTGCTCAATATAATTGATGGTCGCTAGGCTTGCAGCGCAGGCTGCCGGGTGACCCTGATAGGTCTGTAGATGCGAAAAGATAGGCAGCACATCCGCGATTTTCTGCGTAACGGTTGAAGCGCCTAGGGGCACATAGCCACCAGAGATCGCTTTGGCGGTCGACATGACGTCCGCTTGCACACCCCAATGCTCCATAGCGAACCATTTGCCGGTGCGGCCAAATCCAGTAATCACCTCGTCTGCGATTAAAAGCACGTCATATTTGTCGCAAATCGCACGCACCTTCTTGAAGTAATCATCTGGCGGCACCTGCGCACCATCGCCCTGCATCACGGGCTCGGCAATGAATGCGGCGATCAACGACGGATCTTCATGAAGAATTTCCTGCTCGAGGTAGTCGACGCAAAAATCGCATACTTCAGAGGGATCCATGTTGAACGGCGTACGATAAAGAAAAGGGGCGGGGATACGTCGGTGGCCCGGTACGCCGGGTTCAGAAATGGGGCGTGTGCCGAGAATATCGGTCGCGCCGATGGATCCCATAGTGGCGCCGTGATATGCATCCCAGCGCGAGATGATTTTGCGTGCGCGCGGTTTGTCGCCCTTATGAACATGATATTCGCGGGCAAATTTAAACGAGTTTTCGTTCGCTTCCGAGCCCGAGCCGCCGAAGGTGGTTGCCGTTAGATCGCCTGGCGCAAGCTCGGCAATCTTGGCCGCGAGGCGCACCGTAACATCGGCGACATGGGCAAAGGTGCCAGCATAGTGCAGCTCCATCATCTGGTCGTATACCGCCTTAGCGACATACTCGTTGGCAAAACCAAGGGAGCTGGCTCGGGTATTAGTACTCAACATGTCGAGATACGAATTGCCCGAAATATCAGTGATATGCATGCCTTTGCCAGACTTGAAGATGACCGGGTCGCCACCCAACACATCACTCTTTGAGACGAGCGGGAAGACGAAATGATCAAGCGCTTCGCGCGTGACCGGGTCGATATTGCTGATATCCATGATGTGTTTCCCTAATAGCGAACTAATTTATTCCTTGGGGATTTGTTTAACATGACATGCCTCATTATCACATAAAATAGACCAATGAGTGGTCAGGCGTCACCCATGGCTGCTGGGCTTTCTGGCAGGACCTGGCCGCCGTCAACTACGAGTATCTGTCCGGTAACATAACGTGATTGGTCGGAAGCAAAATATAGCAGCGCATAGGCAATATCCTCAGGTTCTCCGATATATCCTGCCGGGATAATGTCGCTGATCTCCTTCAGCGCTTCACCACCAAGCTCCGCCAAGCCCTCGGTCATAATTGAGCCCGGGCTGACACCGTTAACGGTGATATTGTATTTCGCTAATTCCAGGGAGGCGCCGCGAATGAAGGCATTAGCCCCCCCTTTGGAGGCCATGTAATGGCAAAGTCCAGGCCAGCCGACCTGAGGACCGGTGATCGAAGACACAACTACTATCCGTCCGGATTTTTGCTCCTTCATCTGAGGAATGCAGGCTTGGGTTCCGAACAGGATGCCCTTGAGGTTGGTGTTGATCACATTATCCCACATCTCTTCGGTCATATCGCTGAGGAGCGCCTGCGGAAAAATGCCGGCATTGAGGCACAGTACGTCAATGGCGCCAAAATTATCGATGCAAGCGGTGGCCATTTTCTCCATATCTGCCTTGCTTTTGACATCGCCCTGACATAGCACTGCCGTGCCGCCCTTTGCGGTGATTTCATCCACTACCGTTTGTCCGGCGGCCTCACTACGGTTGACCACCAGTACCTTGGCACCTTCCTCGGCGAAGACATGGGCGATGCCGCGACCGATGCCACGCCCGCCACCGGTAACGATCGCTGCTTTCCCCTGCAATGTGATTGCCATGTTTTTAGCCTCTTGCTGAAAATTGTCCGGAAAGAAATCTAACACGTCGGGGGGACAAGAAAACCCGTCAAGATGGATCGACATAAATGAAAGATTTAGCAACAATTTCTACCCTTCAACATACGAGAAATTGGAACAGCCATTATGCGTAGCGACATCGGCCAAAACACCTCGCTTGTCGATCATCATTGCCACGGCGTCGTGCCAATAGATTTGACGAACGAGCAGTTTGAGGATGCGATCAGTGAAGCCTATGCACCCGCGCCTGCCGGAACTAATTATTGGGACAAGCCGGTTGCGCTTTCTATTCGTCGGTGGTGCGCACCGGTCCTTGATCTGCCCAAATTTACGACACCCATGGACTATATAGAACGGCGGCGTGAGCTTGGTGCAAACGAAGTAAACAAACGTTTTTTATGCGCTGGCGGATTCGAGACATTGCTTGTCGATTCGGGTAACCGCCCAGAGGAGCTTTGTACAGTTGAGGAGTTGGGCAAAATCGCTGGCGTGCCATCGCGCGAGGTGGTGCGCATGGAATCGATCGCCGAGAGAGTTGCTGCGGCGGGCGGAGTTACAGCGGTCGGCTATGCAGAAGCTTTTGAAGCAGCGTTGCGCGATTCCCTGCATGATAATGTGGTAGGGTTGAAAACTGTGGTTGCCTATCGTTCTACACTCGCTATTGATTATACTCCGCCTAGACTGGGCGAAGTGGCACGCGCTGCAGGTGATTGGCTTGCAGAAGTGGAAAAGACGGGCAATGTGCGCATCACTGACCCGGTGCTAGAGCGCCACCTGATTTGGATCGGCGCTGACATTGCGCGCGAAAGGAGCTATCCGGTGCAGTTCCATATAGGCATCGGGGATCCTGATATTGAGCTCAACAAGGTTGATCCAAGCCTTCTAACACCCTTTATCCGCTCGGCAGAGGCTTGGCAATTTCCAATCACGCTCCTTCATTGTTATCCGTTTCATCGACAGGCGGGATTGATCTCTGAGAATTTTCCGTATGTCTATTTTGATGTGGGCTTCGTGCAAAATTGGGTGGGCCCGAGCTATCAGCGCATTATGGACGAGGCGCTCGAGTTGGCGCCTTTTACTAAAATGCTTTTTTCCTCCGACGCATTTGGCCTGTCGGAACTTTATTATCTCGGTGCGATTCGTTTTCGCACTAGTCTTAGTCGAGCCCTTGGCCGCTGGATCGATGAAGATGAACTGGCGGAGGGCGAGGCGGAGCGCATTTTTGATCTCATCGGGCGCTATAACGCACGGCGTATTTATCCGCTTGGCGAATAGAATATGACCGAGGTGCTGATCAACCCTGGCGACCCGCCGCCCTTCGAAACCTTGAACGATGAAGGTGCCGCACCGCTACTACTGATTTGTGATCACGCAAGCTGCTCTATTCCTGAGAGGTTTGACAATCTCGGTCTCAACCAGGAGGCACTCGAAGATCACATCGGCTGGGATATCGGCGCGGCAGCAGTGACTCGGAGGCTTTCCATCCTTTTGGACGCTCCGGCGGTGCTAGCAGGATATTCCCGCCTTTTGATCGACTGCAACCGTCCAGAGGGAGCACTCGACCTGGTGCCGTCCTTAGCCGATGGTCGCCTCATCCCGGGCAATCAGCGTTTGAATGCCGAGGATGTAGCCGCGCGGCGCGCTGCTTTTTTCGAACCATATCATCAGGAAATTCGAAATTTTCTAGACAAGTTTGAAACCTGCGGGATAGTGCCTTTGCTTGCCTCGATCCATAGTTTTAACCCGACGATGAGCTCTAAAGACGAGTCGCGCCCCTGGGTAGTTTCCATTTGCTGGAACCGCGACGGGCGAGTTGCGCTACCGATGCTATCAGCGCTTAGGGCCGAGGGACTTTGCGTCGGAGAAAATCAACCATACGGGTTCGATTCCCTGAGTGATTACGCAATCCCGGAATACGGCCTTAAGCGGGGCCTTCCACACGTTCTTGTTGAGCTGCGCAACGATCAGGTGAACGACGAAGTTGGCGTTGCTGCTTGGTCGGATCGCCTCGCTCGGCATCTGATTTCAGCTCTTGCCGACCCGGCAAACCACTGTTTGAAACATTTCTGAACCCGTCTGACGCGCACTGCGCCCTTTTTCTGGCAACAGGCCATCCCGTTTCTCTCGCGTATTGCCATCTTGTCAAACATGCTATTAGGTTTGCCATCAACTGCCGAGGCGTACGATGCTAACGGATTATTTCTAAGAGGAACTATGCCGCTCCTGGAGGATTTCGATTGTCAACTTGGCGCTGGGCTGTTGAAGCAGGTTGACCCGTTGTTGTTTAAGGAAGGTATGCGTCAGCTCACCGCCGGCGTTACCATTGTTACTACGGCAATTGGCGATGAGCGTCGCGGTCTGACGGCGACAGCTGTCTGCTCGCTCTCGGCCGAGCCACCCACGCTCTTGGCCTGTGTTAACCGCGAGGCGGGTGCACACGACCCAACACTGCAAAGTCGCGTTTTTTGCGTAAATGTGCTCGCCACCCAGCATCTTGAGTTAGCTGGCCATTTTGCTAATTCCCAGATGACGGCAACGGAACGCTTTGGCAGTGGCGATTGGGGCACTCTTGAGACCGGTGCGCCAGTACTGATGGACAGTCTTGCTTCCTTCGACTGTATTCTTGGGCAAACTATGCGCGCTGATACCCACACTGTCTTAACCGGTCGGGTACAGGCGGTTCGAAGCGACAACAAGCTGGAGCCGCTGCTCTATTCGCGCGGTGTCTTTGGTTCTTTCACGCCCTAGGCGGGTTCGGGTAAAGAGGCGAAAATCGCCATGATCGTCATGAACCGAGCGCAGGTCTATGATGACTGACGTTGCGTATCGTCACCTCGGTATATCCAAGCAGAGCTAATGTCGCTTGCATGCGCCTTGCGGCGTCAGCCCTTGAACTTGGAAGAATAGCGCGGCGCGATTTCATCGGCGAAGCGGCGCATGCAGTTATGCCGCTTAGTAACATGGATCCAAGATCTGAATACCATAATCTTGGCGTGCAGCTCACCGGGCCTATTGGCCGCCCGTGATTTAGGATCAACATACGGCGACCAGCCGGTTGCTCAGCAGTTATCCACCACTTATTTTTGATTATCCACATGAATAATCCACAATAATTAATCCGTAGAGGTTAATTATTTATCGTGTGAGATTTTGAGAAAATATTTTATGAACACTGGCCGCAATATCTCTATTTGGAAGCTATTTAAGAGGAGCGTTACGGTCACTTGGGGGCTTAAGTCGGCAGGGCGGTTGGCTCAGATAAAATGCACTGGTGGGCTGTAGGCTCAGTCGGCGCTGTTTGGGGCTCACTTGGCGGTAATTCGCAAAAGGCAACGCTTTCTAATTGTGTTGCTAAGCGCTGAATCTCCAGTTCAGCCCCAACTTTGGATGTCCCTCCTTTTTTCTGCGGGTGAGCACTTAAGGTCCAGAGTTAACGGGCGAAATTATTTCGAAGGGCGGGTTTTCATCGCATACGATTTTCAGGGCCTGTGCGACTCTCCCGGCCCATAAGAGAGCGCCTTCCGGCGTATCGATCAAATCTTGACGAATCTCGATTTCGATATGCGGTAGGCCGCGATTTTGCCCATGTTCGGGAATCGAGTAATCCGACGGGCCCTTAATGGCATAAGGCTCATTTTCGCCGATGCAAATATTTGGCACTAGCGCCTCCAAAGTATTGCGGAGCGGGGCCACAAGTCGCGCATCATGCTCGAACAAGAGTCCGATGTGCCAGGGCCGAGGTGCGCCGTCGACCAGCTGGGGCGTGAAGCTGTGCATGGCCACGAGGGTCGGTGTTTCGCCGCTGTCAGCTGCGCGCGTGATCAAACAATCGAGCGTCTCGGAGATGCGCCGGTGGTATGGCCAGAAAAACGCCTCCGCTCTTGCAGTTGCTTCTTGTTCTGAGATCGTGCGGTTGGCTGGTATTATAATACCGTCGCTTACCGTTGTTATGGAGGTGGGCGAGCCGAGGGGGCGGTTGCAATCAATAATGAGCCGTGAATAGCCAGATAAGAATGCCGTCGCATTCAGGTTTTGCGACATATGGCTAGTGACCTCAGCGGCGCCGATATCCCAGGCAATATGGCTATTTAGAACCTTCTTACACAAGCCAAGCCCTGCCATATGCTGAGGCACGGCATTGCTAGCGTGGTCGCAGGTTAGTAAGAAGCGCGGCTGCCCCTCGGGGTTGAGGCATGTGAAAGGTGGTGGATCTTCTGGGCAAAGCAAGACAGGATCGAACGGGGGTGAAGGTGTCATAGGGTTATATTGCCAGATAATACCTATACGCTCGACTATGATCCTCGCTGATCGAAATACTGCGGAGAGAAGGGATATGGTGGACGGAGGGACTGGCCTCACGCGCGATGTACCATTAGAGCCGGGGTGCTCGGCACTCTTGATCGTCGATGTGCAAAATTATTGCTGTGACCGCACCGGTGGTGCGTTTAGAGATTTGAACGAGGATCAGTTTGAAGCCCGTTATGGCAACTATTTCCGACGTCTTGAGAGCGAGACTATCCCAAACATCACGGCGCTGGTTGGTGCCTGTCGCACCGCCGGGGTGGAGGTGATCTTTACGGTGATTGAGGCACTGACCCAGGACGGACGCGACCGCAGCCTTGATTACAAAATAACCGGCTTTCTCGTGCCCAAGGGATCGAAAGATGGCCGGGTAATCGACGCACTTAGACCTGGTGATGATGAGATCATAGTTCCGAAATCTGCCTCGAGCGTTTTTAACAGCACTAATATCGAATATGTGCTGCGCAATCTTGGGGTTGAGCGATTGGCGATTTGTGGTGTCTATACAGAGCAATGCGTCGAGTCGGCAGTGCGCGATGCCTGTGACCGGGGATTTCTTGTCACCCTGATTGCTGATGCTTGTGCCACAGTAATACCTGACGCACATGACAATTCGTTAAGTGCGATCAGGGGTTATTGCCGAACCGTTGAAACGCGATATCTGATAAATGAGCTTGAGAGTATTTCTACCTAAATTAGAACGTTTGGAAATTATTTCTCCACACCGAGAGTATGGTCGAATAAAGAAGGCTTATCGCAACCATCTCCATTTTAGAGCCCTTTGCATTTCCGAGGCCCAAGGCGCAAGTTTCCCTCATTTCACCGCATAATGTGACTACGCTAGTCGTCGCCGGCGGCCTCCAGGCCGTAGATTTCATGTGCCGTTTTGGCCGAGATATAGCCTTCCGCCAAGTCTTCGGCCACCTGAGTACGTGCGCGTTCCTGCGGGTTGCCCCAACCGCCACCGCCCGGCGTCTGGAAGCGGATGCGGTCGCCGGGCGCGATGGTGACGTTCGACCATTTGCTTGGGCTCACCTTGCCAAAAGCATCATCGATAGTGCGCCATTCCACTGTGTTCGCCGCCATATGCCAGGTGCCAGCGACGCCACCAGACTGACCGCCATAGAGGCCCCATGCACGGTTGTGGTGTCGGTCAGACATCTGGCTGCCGGTTATTTCGGTGCTGAGGCTTTTCAGCGTGCGTTGGGTACTGAGGCCGCCGCGATGTCTACCAGCGCCGCCAGAATCTTCGACCATTATGTAGCTTTCGCATTGAAGCGGGAAGCGAGTCTCAAACACCTCGACTGGGATCACCCGGCAATTGCCGTTGATCGAATCTGTGGCATCGTTGCCGTCGGCAAAATCGCGTCCGCCCCAGCCAGAAAGTTCGATAGCGTAACACACGAAAGCTTCGCCTGATTCCTGATCGGTGCCGCCGAAGACAAAATTAGTGTGGGTCGCTCCCTCGGCCGCCATGGTGCGATCCGGCATGGCTGGTGATAGCGCGCCGATCACGGCGCCCGCAATTTTACAATGGGTCTCGGTATTGCCGCCCACTTCCGGCGCTGGATAGTCGACATTCAAAAGCGTGCCTGGCGGTGAGACGACGCGAATCGGGCGGAAACAGCCCGAATTGGTCGGGATCGATTCGTCGGTGACATGCAGCATGCCGTTGTATGCAGCCGAATAAGATACGCCGAGGGTCGCGTTGATTGGCCCCTTTGCTTGTGGCGAGGTGCCGGTATAGTCGATAACCGCTTCGTCTCCATTGATATGCACTGCAACATTGATGGTATAGGGCGTTTTGTCGATGCCGTCGTCTTCAACCTCGTCAGAGAAGGTGTATTTGCCGTCAGGGATGGCCTGAATCTCTGCGCGCATACGGCTTTCAGAATAATCCAGTAGGTCGGCGAGGGTTTGGCGGAACGTCTCCTTGCCATATTTGTTAATGACATTATCAAGTCCGCGCACACCGACATCAGTGCCGGCGATCAGCGCGCGCAGATCCCCGTAGTTGAATCGTGGTGTGCGCACATTGGCAAGCAGCAGCTTCCAAACTTCGTCGACATCTTTGCCGTGTTTTTTAATAAAGACAGGCGGAACGCGGATGCCTTCATGGAAAATTTCCGTGGCCTCCCCGGCAAAGGCACCAGGTACCATACCGCCAATCTCGACGAGATGACCGATGGTCATGGCGAAAGCCATCAACTCTCCATCTACGAATACTGGTTGGATCAGAGTATGTTCGGGACTATGCAGCCCGCCGCGATATGGGTCGTTGTGAACAACTACATCGCCCGGCTCCCATTCCTCAAGGGGTATTTCAAGTACGCAGCTCCGGACCAGTAACGGCACACCGCCGATCATTGACGGACAGAACTCGGCTTGGGCGATCATTTGCCCGTCTGGTGCCGCTAGAGCACAGGTAAAATCTAGCGCTTCGTTGAAAATTGTTGAATAGGAGGTGCGCATCAGAGTGATGCCCATCTCGCGGCAAATGGCGGTCATGGTAGAATCGATGATGCTCATCGTCACCATATCGGCGTCGGGTTGATCACTCATGTTACTTACTCCTCCGCAATTTTGCCGATTAGCAGATTACCATACGCATCGACGCGCATGTTTTGATCTGGGCGCAGAATGGTTACCGACGCAGCCTCCTCGACGATGGCTGGTCCGTTGATGCGGTGGCCACTTTTTAGGTTGATCCGTTCGTAGATCGGCGTGTCGTGCTGACCATCCTCGAAGGTTACTCCGCGCCGCGAGGTGGGATTTGCTTCACCATTGGCCTCGCCGATGGTTGCAAAGTCTGGCTTGTCCGTTAGCGAGACCGTCGTAGCTTTTACGGTGATAACCTCAATTACTTCGCGGGGGATGTTAAACCCGAAGCGCGTTAAGTGCATGTCGTGGAACGCTTGCCACAATTGGGGCGTTGTTTCATCGGTGAAATTATCGAAGGAGATCGGAATCTCTAGCTCATAATTCTGGCCGAGATAACGCATCTCAAGCGAGCGAAAGATTTCGACATTTTCGCCGTAACCCTGTGCCTTTAAATCGCTGATTCCGGTTGCTATCAGGGACTGCATTACCTCCGAGGCGCGTTCCTGATCGAAGCGCTTCGAAGTCATTTGCACTGTGCGCTGAGTATCGACGCGAGCATCGGTCAATATGAAGCCAAAGGCCGAGAACTGGCCTGGGTAGTTGGGTACGATTCCGCTCGGAATGCCCGCATCATTCATCAGGTCGGCGATATGGAGCGGCCCAGCGCCACCAAATCCCAGTAACGAAAAATCACGTGGATCCAAGCCGCGCTCAATCAGCACTGAACGCAGTGCGCCGACCATATTGTTGTTGGCAATTTGGATCACGGCCAGCGCAGTCTCACTGGGTGAGCGGCCTAATTGATCGGCGATTGTCTTTACCGCACTATCGGCGGCGGGTTTTTCGAGTTTCATCTCGCCGCCGAGGAAATTATCTGGATTGATCCGCCCGAGCACAAGATTGGCGTCGGTCACCGTGGCTTTGGTGCCGCCATTTCCATAACAGGCTGGGCCTGGATCTGCGCCCGAGCTTTCTGGGCCAACGCGCAACATACCGCCTTTGTCGATCCAAGCGATTGATCCACCACCCGCGCCGATGGTGCGGATATCGATCATTGGGATCTGAATTGGAATACCGAACTCGATCTCGAAATCGGTGGTGAAGTTCTCATGCCCGCCGACTATGGTCGAGGTGTCAGTTGAAGTGCCGCCCATGTCGAACGTAACGAGATGATCGATGCCACAAAGGCCGGCAATATGCTTGCCGGCGATCACGCCGCCGGTCGGCCCTGAGACGGTCATTTGTATGGGCGATTCTTGGGCAGCTTCAAGTGACATTTCGCCGCCATTGGATTTAATCACAACGACCTTTTCGGTAATGCCCTTTTCCTTAAAGCGCTGACGGATATTGCGTACCTGGTTGCTAACAGTCGGTTTTATATAGGCGTCTGCGATTGTTGTTGACGCGCGCTCATATTCTTTCCATTTAGGCAAAACTTCATAGGAAATGGAAACCGGAATATCTGGCAGTTCCTCCGAAAGAATTTCTTTCACCCGCCGTTCGTGATCGGGACTAACATAGGAGAAAAGAAGATTGACTGAGAGCGCTTCAATTTCACCTTCTTCCTTGATACGCGTGGCGAGAGCTCGAACGCCAGCTTCGTCGAGCGGCTTTTCGACCTCGCCATTAGCCATGATGCGCTCGCCGATCTCGTAGCTGTGCCGACGTTTAACCAGTGGTTTGGGTTTGATCCACGTGATGTCGTAATGGCTGCGGCGGTTACCGCGCTGGATGAAGGGAATATCACGAAAACCTTCGGTAGTGACATAACCCACCGTTGCCCCTTTGCGTTCCAAAATTGCATTCGTTGCGACTGTGGTGCCGAGACGGATATTCTCGATATCGCTGGGCTGCTTGAAACGACCTAACCCGGTGAGAATGCCGTCATTTGGGTCTCTCGGTGTTGATGGATTCTTCCATACTTCGACGGATTTGGTTTGTGGGTCGTAAGAGACGAAATCGGTAAACGTTCCGCCCACATCAATGCCAACCATGTAACCAGCCACGCCACTTCTCCCAGGCAATTCAACAAAATTCATATAGAGGATACGCGGAATTCTCACGTTATCAGAGGCGTGATGTTATCGGCGGTCTTCCGCCGGGGCAACTCCCATAGGGCCGCTTTGGGACTAGCGGATAAGGATGAACAGTGAACCTTCACCGCGGGCGATATTGAGTAGCAGTGATCCGCCGCTTTGCCCTGCAATCGTCATCAACTCGCTCGAGTTCTCGACCAACTGGCGATTGATTGAGGTGATTACATCCTCTTCGCGCAGCCCTGCCTTCCAGGCTGGTGAATTTTTCAGCACACCAACGACGTAAACACCTTTTATCCGACCAAAAAAGGGTGAGTCCTGGGGGATTGGGCCGAAGGAGGCGCCCTTCAGCTTGGGGATTTCTTTGCCCGGTTCCGTGTACGCCTGCTTGATCTCACCAACCTTCAAGCTGAGCTTCATTTCGTCGCCGTTGCGCACTAACACGAGATCAACCCGTGCGCCGACCCTAAGGAGGCCAATATAATTGCGTAAATCCGCACCACTATGCACGGATTTGCGGTTGACCGAGATGATTACATCACCGGTGGCAAGGCCAGCATTTTCGGCCGGCGAATCCGCCATCACCTGGGCAATCAGTGCGCCACCGTCATGATTGACCCGAAATTCCTTTGCTAGCTCTGGTGTGAGATCCTGAATTTGCACGCCGATGCGGCCGCGGCGGACCTCGCCAAACTCGATAAGCTGGTCCATGATTTGTCGAGCCATATTGACCGGGATAGCAAAGCCGATGCCGATATTGCCGCCACCTGGCGCAATGATTGCCGTGTTGATGCCAACCAAGCGCCCTCTGAGATTAACCAGCGCCCCACCGGAATTTCCTGGATTGATAGATGCATCAGTCTGAATGAAATTCTCATACGATTCGATGCCGAGGCCGGTGCGCCCTAGTGCACTCACAATTCCCGATGATACCGACTGACCAAGGCCGAACGGATTGCCAATGGCTATGACGAAATCGCCCACTTCAACATGCTCTGAATTGGCCATTTCGATCGAGGTTAGGCCGTCTGGCTCGACCTGCAGGACGGCGATATCTGTGCCTCGATCGTGGCCGAGCATACGGGCCTTCAATTTGCGGCGATCGGTTAGAGTAACAATGATTTCATCTGCTTTAGAAACGACATGACTGTTGGTCAGAATATAGCCTTTGGCGGCATTAATGATGACGCCGGAGCCGACGCTCTGGGTCTGACGTTGGCGCGGTTGGTCCGGTTGGTTGCCAAAAAAGCGCCGAAAGAAGGGATCGTCGAAGAATGGATGGCGCTGCACATCTTCCTTGCCGCTGGTGGAGATATTGACGACCGCCGGTGAGATTTTCTTGATCAGTGGTGCGAGCGTGGGCACTTGATCTTCGGGCAGGGCCGTCTGCGCTGGGTTGACTGCGATTACAGCGTTGACCGCTAGCGCGAAAATTGTGACTGCTATCAATCGGCTGAATCTACTTGGCATGTTTTTCTCCGTTACGATTAAGTCTGCCCGTTAACGGATATATGTTTCGTAACACATGAAAAGCAAGATTTTCGCTATCGCACGAAGCGTTGCGGTGAAGTTTGCAGGCACAGTTCTACTATCAGTAGAGGTATATCTATTGCCACTGCACAACCACAAAAATCCGGCCAACGGTTCTGTGTAGTTTCGATAAACCCATTCTGTGGCATGCTTTCGGTTGTACTATGCTTGGAACAAATAGAGCCAATATCGCTAGAAATGCTGAACTCGTCATTGTCTTATCACAACGGCGCTTTGGGTCTGTTTCTACGTGGAATTGCTGCAGGTAAAGGAGAGAAATGCGGAGGCAAGTAAGCGTAGACGGCGAATAGGCGCAATGTGTTGCGACCTTTTCCCGTTGTTCATACCTGTGCGCGGACGTGATTTATGCTATGTTGTGATGTGGCATTTAGCGAGGCTTCTGTGGCGAGGACGTATTTTTACACCCATCCCGTTTGCCAGGAGCATGCGGCAGGTCCGCAGCATCCGGGACAGCCGGCACGTCTCTCAGCAATATTGGAGGCTTTGGAAGCGCCAAAGTTCGCATCTCTGAATAGGTGCGAGGCCCCCATGGCGGATCTCTCAGATCTGAAGGAAGTCCACGACGACGATTTGGTAGATGTCGTTATTGGTAATGTACCGGAGAAGGGCTATGTTGCGATCGACGGCGACACCATCATGTCGTCAGCTTCCGGGGAGGCTGCTTTGCGTGCTGCTGGAGCGGTGCGCGCTGCAGTGGACTCAGTGCTGAGCGGCGAGGCGGACAACGCATTCTGCGCTGTGCGCCCACCTGGCCACCATGCTGAACCTTCTCGATCGATGGGCTTTTGTTTGTTCAACAACATCGCGCTGGCGGCAGAGCGGGCGAGGCGCGCGCACGGACTAACCCGTGTTGCGATGGTCGATTTTGATGTTCATCATGGCAACGGTACACAAGCGGTTTTCGAGCGCGATGGTGACATGCTGTTTGCCTCAACGCATCAGTCGCCACTCTATCCCGGCACGGGCGCTGCAGACGAACGCGGTGTTGGCAATATCTTTAACGCGCCACTCCATCCCGAATCTGGCTCTGAAGAGTTCCACGATGCGATGGAGAGCAAGATCTTCCCAGCAATCCGGAGCTTCAAGCCGGAGTTGATCCTTGTCTCCGCCGGATTTGATGCTCACATGGATGACCCGCTTGCCAATCTTCGCCTGAAAGAGGCGGATTACGCCTGGGTAACCCAGGAGCTTTGCCGTATCGCGGAGGAAAAATGCGCTGGCCGTGTTGTCTCTACACTTGAGGGCGGATACGATCTAAGAGCCCTCGCATCGAGTGCTTCGGCACATATCGGCGCACTTATGACAGCCTAACTTGCTCTACCTTAAGGCAAACCTTATTCTCACTGTGCTATGAGTAAGAGCGAAAAAATAGTGGATCTTGAAAAGCTCGATTTTGAAACGGCTCTGAGCGAGCTTGAGCATATTGTTGAGCGCTTGGAATCAGGCGACACTAGCCTAGAGGGTGCGATCGACGCTTATGAGCGTGGCGTGCAACTTAAGAAGCATTGCGAGGGAAAGTTGCGGGACGCACAGCTTCGGGTCGACAAGATCGAAAAGGATGGCACTCTTAGCCAGGAAACTCTGAACGGCGAATGAGAGGGCTGGTGTGAGCCGCCTGACCAAGGCTATGCGTGCGACAGCCATCGAAGTCCAGGCCGCACTCGATACCTATATCCCACGTTCAAAAGCCAGCGACCGCCGTCTGTTCGAGGCTATGCGGTACTCGACGCTGGCCGGAGGCAAGCGTTTGCGCCCCTTTCTTGTGCTCAATTCAGCCGCGTTGTTCAGCGTGCCGGCGGATTGGGCGATGCCAAGCGCTGCGGCGATCGAGATGGTGCACACCTATTCCCTGGTGCATGACGATTTGCCGGCAATGGACGATGACGATTTTCGTCGCGGCAAGCTGACCTGTCATAAGCAGTTCGACGAGGCTACGGCGATCCTTGCTGGTGATTCGCTGCTAACGCTCGCTTTTGAGATTATATCTGCGCCTAGCGGCCATCCAGAGGCCGAAGTACGAGCCGAGCTTGTTCAAGCGCTGGCAGCGGCCGCGGGTGGCTTGGGCATGGTCGGTGGCCAGGTGATGGATCTCGCGGCGGAAACTTCCGATTCGGCGCTTGACCTCGAGGCGGTAACTCGTCTTCAAGCTGGAAAGACCGGGGCGCTGTTTCGCTTTTCTTGCGCGGCTGGGGCTATTCTAGCTCAGCGAAGCGGTGCAGAGCGCGAAGCGCTTAGGGCATATTCGGATCACATTGGTCTCGCGTTCCAAATCGCCGACGACCTTCTCGATGTTGAGGGCAGCGAGGCGGATATGGGCAAGGCAGTTGGCAAGGATGCCGATGCTGGCAAAGCGACGTTCGTCGATCTTCTGGGCCTCGAAGGTGCGCGCGCGCGTGCGACGCAGTTGGCTGACGAAGCGGTGGCAGTGTTGGAGCCATTCGGCAATAAGGCGGACCTCTTGCGCGACGTTGCGCACTTCATCATCGAACGTCGTAACTGAAAGCTTAGGACAACGGCTAAACAGCAAAAATTCCGTCTAGATAGTCTGCTCGTCAAGCGCGGCTTGGTAGAAAACCGTACTAAGGCGCAGGCTCTAGCCATGGCCGGGAAGGTCTATTCCGGTGAGCGTCGGTTGGATAAACCTGGAACGAAACTCTACCTGGACACGCCACTAAGTTTACGCGAGGCGCCCCATCCTTGGGTGTCGCGCGGAGGAATCAAGCTCTCACATGGCCTTGATCATTTTAGTCTCAATCCGAAGGGCGTGACAGCTATCGATATCGGAGCCTCGACCGGCGGCTTTACAGATGTGCTGCTGGCGAAGGGTGCTGCCAGGGTCTATGCCGTCGATGTCGGTTATGGTCAGCTCGCCGACAAGGTGCGTAGGGATGCGCGCGTGATAGTTTTGGAACGAACAAACGCCCGCTATCTTACCCGGGAACAAGTGCCTAAGCCCATCGACGCCGTGGTTTGCGACGCAAGTTTCATTAGCCTGCGTACTGTCCTGCCAGCAGCCCTAGCCCTAGCCGCGCCGGGCGCCTTTCTTCTTGCTTTAATCAAACCGCAATTCGAGGCGGGCCGCGCACGCGTCAGTAAGGGTGGAATTGTTCGCGAATCGGAGGTTCATGCTGAGGTGTGTGTGGTGGTGCGTGACTGGTTGGCCAGACAAATGGGCTGGCAGGTGCTAGGTATTACCGAAAGCCCAATCACTGGTTCGGAAGGCAATAAAGAGTTTTTAATCGCGGGAATTCTTAACTCTTGAAGTAGCCGTCTCGGGTTTGCGGTAAACGTTTCCCTAAGATGCGCGAGGCAACTTGAGTGCGCAGAATTTGCGCCGTGCCGCCGCCGATCGTGAACATCCGAGCATCGCGCACCATTCGTTCTAAGGGGTTAGCACGCGAATATCCGGCGGCGCCGAATAGTTGCAGCGCATCATTGGTCACCCTGATCGCCATCTCTGAGGCGAAAATCTTGGCTTGGGCGGCCTCGAGTGCGTCTGGAAATTCGCCTTCCGGGCAAATCGCAGCGCGGTGGATTAGAGACCGCGCCGCAGCAAGGCCGATGCTCATATCGGCAAGCATCCATTGCAGGCCTTGAAACTCGTCGAGCGGGCGACCGAACTGCTCGCGATCTTGGACATAATTGAGCGCTAAGCAGTATGCCCCCTCAGCTATACCGAGCGCTACGGTTGCTGCACCGACGCGTTGACTGTTGTACGCGGTCATCAGATCGGCGAAGCCTTTCTTGAGGCCTCGAGGTGGTAGCACCAGCATATCAGCGTCCACCACCATGTCCTGCATGACGATTTCGCGCTCGGGAATGCCGCGTAACCCCATAGTTTGTTCGCGCCGGCCGATCGTAAGGCCCTGTGTTTCGTCGCGGATCACGATGAAGCCGCCAATGCCCTGTTCGTCACCCGCTGTATTGAAGACTCGGGCGAAGACAACATGAAGCCGGGATACGCCGCCGCCGGTAATCCAATGTTTCTTGCCGTTTAATACATAGCTGTTACCAAGCTGATCGGCACGACTGCTCATCTCCGTCGCGGCACTACCGGCTTGGGGCTCGGTGATGCAGATTGCCGGCTTGTCGCCGGAAAGCACCATCTCGGCGGCGAGTTTTTTTTGCGCTTCTGAGCCATAGGCCATGATGATGCCAATCGCGCCCATATTCGCCTCAACCGTGATGCGTCCAGTGACAGCGCAAGCCTTGGCCATTTCCTCGACGACCAGCACCGCGTCGAGGTAGNTCAGCCCCTGACCACCATAGGCCTTGGGGANAGTCATGCCGAAAAAGCCGGCGTCCTTGAGCAGTGTTACATTGTCCCATGGATAGTCTTCGCTGCGATCTACNTCGGCGGCGCGCGTGGCAATCTCACCTGCCGCCAGCGCCTGCGCGCGGGCCTGAAGCTTCTCTTGTTCTGAGCTCAACATAAAATCCATGGCGCGCTGCCCCTCTTTTGCGTCCCTTGCGAGTGTGTCATGGTGCCGGTTGATTTGACTGCTGCGCAAGGATTCATTCTCTATGCACCAGGATTGTTTTGGCTTGCCCATGACGGCGGCAAGCCATGAGGCCGTCGATCATTACGACGAAACTTTGCGTGCCTTCCTTGGCTATCGGCGCGATACGGGCGCTCATCTCAAATCAGCACTCGGTGCTGATCCCGACCTATTCATGGGCCATTGCTTGCGAGGCTATTTCTTCAAGCTGTTTACCCTGCCAACGCTCGAGCATAAGGCCCGAGAAAGTGCCGAAAAAGCGCGCAAGCTTAGCAAAATGATCAGCGCGAGGGAGTGCGAGCACCTTGAGGCGCTAGAAGCCTGGTGTGCTGGCGATATGATCGAGTGTACCGAGCGCTGGGAGCGTATCCTAATTGAGCATCCGCGTGATATTCTGGCGCTTCGTCTTGCCCATTATTGTCATTTCTATATGGGGCATAGCTTCGCCATGCGAACCTCCATTGCCCGCGTATTGCCCTACTGGGCGGCGAATGAGCTTGGGGGCGGCTTTGTCCGCGGCATGTATGCCTTCGCTCTCGAGGAAAACGGCGACTACGGTGCAGCACGCGACACTGGAGAGGAAGCGGTGGCACTCAATCCAGGTGATGCCTGGGCGGTACATGCGGTAGCTCACGTGCATGAGACGCAGGGCAATCGCCGCGATGGCATCTCTTGGTTGAAACGCACCGAGGCTGGCTGGAAGGGATGCAACAATTTAGCCTATCACATCTGGTGGCATCGGGCGCTCTTCCATTTCGAGCTTGCCGAGCATGATGAGGTATTCCATCTGTATGACGCACGCTTTCGTGCCGATGTTTCTGAGGATTACCTCGATATCAGTAATGCGGTGGCCATGTTGTGGCGCTTGGAGAATAACGACATTGATGTTGGTCGGCGCTGGGCAGAGCTCGCCGATAAGGCGGAGGCACGTATTTCAGATCATTTGCTTGTCTTCGCCGATCTGCATTTCGCTATTGCCCTTGGGGCCGATAAGCGACTTGCAGCGCTCGACGAGATGATCGAAACCATGCACTCCAACGGTGACGGCGTGCGTAATACCCAAGAGAAGGTGCTTGCACAGGTGGGTGCGATTTTGACCAAGGCTATCCGCGCTTATTATCTTGGCGAATACGTTTTTGCTCTTCGCCTTATGCGCCCGATTATGAGCCGGGTGTGCGCCGTCGGGGGGAGTCATGCCCAGCGTGATCTGTTCACGCAATTGCAGATCTCCGCTGCCCTCAAAGCCAAAAAATACCCGTTTGCACGTGCGCTTTTGCACGAGCGCACAAACCTTAGGCCCAATGACATCCGTGCCTGGAAACTCCTGGCCGAGGCGCTCGACGGTGAGGGCCGGGGTCGGGAAGCGGAAGAAGCACGGCAACACGCGGAAGCGCTGCTGGCAGCCTAACTCCATGAGCAAAAACCAGATCAAAAA
This sequence comes from Rhodospirillaceae bacterium, assembly GCA_002717225.1. Taxonomy (GTDB): domain Bacteria; phylum Pseudomonadota; class Alphaproteobacteria; order UBA828; family UBA828; genus PTKB01. The sequence goes on from PBDG01000055.1 coordinate 37,761, forward strand.
AAGTTATGCTGACTGTTCTCTAGGACAGATTCACTTTGCCTGGCGGAAAGGGGTCGGGATGCCGCTGGTTTGTTTTCATCAAACGGCCAGTGCATCCACCTCCTATTACCGCCTGATGGCCGAGGATGTCATTGCCAATCCGATTTATGCTCTCGATACACCTGGCTTCGGTGGATCGTTCGATCCTGAATGCATGCCGGCATTTGAGCAATATGCGACTTGGTTATTCGAGGCGCTGACGGCACTTGGCATAGACAAGTTTTTTTGCTTGGGACATCACACCGGAGCGGGTGTTTGCGTCGCGCTATCGTCGTTTCATCCCGAGGCGGTTAAGGGGATGATCCTGATTGGCCCCTATCCCTTAATGAAGGTGGAACGCGAGGAATTTCGCCAACATTTCTCCACGCCCATCGCGCCGAACGAGGATGGCGGCTACCTGGACACCACCTGGCGCTATCTCGCAGATCTCGGTGCAAAAGGTGATCTGGACCTGCATCACCGCGAACTGCTCAATCATGTGCGCGCCCATCAGGGTCGTTACCAAGCTTATTCGGCGGTGTGGGATTATGACTTCGTCACGCCCTATCAGAACGCTACTTGCCCCATTCTCCTCATGACTGCTGAAGATGATGTGCTATATCCTTATTTGGCGCGTGCCCAAGAGATGCAACCAGCTGCTAGAGTAGCGCCGGTTACGGGCGCCAATTTTGAACCGGACCGGGACCCTGTCTCCATTGCAAAGGCCGTAGCCGAATTTATTTCTGAAATTTAGGGTGGTTAGTCAAGAGACTGGCTAGCTATCGCACTGGGCACGGTGGAGCAGAAAGTGGTCGGCGAGGGTACAGGCCATCATTGCTTCGCCGACAGGCACGGCACGGATGCCGACGCAAGGATCATGGCGACCCTTGGTTACAATTTCATCCTCTCTGCCATCCTTAGTCACGGTCTTACGCGGAGTCAGAATAGAACTAGTTGGCTTGATCGCGAAACGGAGGTAGATGTTCTGGCCGGTTGAGATGCCACCTATAATGCCGCCAGCATTGTTGGAGAGAAACTCCACTGTGCCATCTGGGCCCGTGCGCATCTCGTCGGCATTCTCCTCGCCGCTTAAGGCCGCTGCGGCGAAGCCGGCACCGACCTCGACACCCTTCACCGCATGGATACTCATCATCGCTGCAGCAAGATCAGCGTCTAGTTTGCCATAATGGGGTGCACCGAGCCCCGCTGGCACACCTAACGCCTCGATCTCGATTACCGCGCCGACCGAGGATCCAGCCTTGCGCACTGTGTCGAGATAATTCTTCCATTTCGCCACTGCTTCCGCGTCTGGGCACCAGAAATCGTTGTTCACGGTCTCTGTCCAGTCCCAGTGTGTCCGATCGATCTCTTTTTCGCCACACTGTGTGAGAGCACCGCGAAGGGTAATATCCGGCCCCAGAATTTTGCGCGCCACGGCACCAGCAGCCACCCGCATAGCAGTTTCCCGTGCACTCTGCCGCCCGCCTCCGCGATGATCCCGGACGCCATATTTCGCTTGATAGGTGTAATCAGCATGGCCCGGGCGGAACTTGTTGCGATTCTCACTATAATCTCTGGAGCGCGCATCTTCGTTGCGGATCTCCAGCGAAATCGGCGCCCCGGTGGTTTGCCCTTCAAACGTGCCGGAGAGAATGACGACGGTATCGCTCTCGCGGCGCTGAGTTACGAAGCGCGAGGTGCCGGGGCGGCGCTTATCTAGAAAGGGTTGGATGTCGCTTTCGTTCAGAGCGATGCGCGGTGGCACGCCATCAAGCACACAGCCAATTGCCGGCCCGTGACTTTCACCCCAGGTCGTGACGCGAAACAGGCGGCCGAAGCTATTGAGGGACATGTGTCAGACCACCGAGATATCCGGTGCGTCCGGGTGTTTCATCCCAACCACGTGATAGCCACAATCCACATGGTGTACCTCGCCAGTGACTCCAGTACCGAGATCACTAAGCAAATAGACAGCGGCTCCGCCGACTTCGTCGATGGTGACATTACGGCGCAATGGCGAGTTGAGTTCGTTCCATTTGAGGATATAGCGAAAATCGCCGATACCGGAGGCAGCTAGCGTTTTGATTGGTCCGGCGGAAATCGCATTGACGCGGATATTGTCGGTGCCGAGATCGGCCGCGAGATAGCGTACGCTAGCCTCGAGCGCCGCTTTGGCCACGCCCATAACGTTATAATGGGGCATCACTCGTTCGGCGCCGAAATAAGTCAGGGTCAAAAGGCTGCCGCCGTCGGGCATCAGAGCGGATGCGTGGCGGCAGAGGGCGGTAAAGGAATAGCAAGAGATAGAAAGTGTCGAAGCAAAATTCTCGGCCGTCGTATCGACATAGCGGCCCTTCAATTGGTCCTTGTCAGAGAAGGCAATGGCATGAACGAAAAAATCGAGGCTCCCCCAACGTTCATTGATTGCTTCAAAAACCGATTCGATGCTTGCATCGTTGGTGACGTCGCAGGGTAGGACGATATCGGAGCCGATTGATTCGGCTAGTGGCGTGACGCGCTTTTGCAGTGCTTCCCCTTGATAGGTAAAGGCGAGTTCTGCACCCTGGCTGGAGGCGGCGCGTGCTATGCCCCAGGCGATTGAGCGGTCGTTGGCGACGCCCATGATCAACCCTCGTTTTCCTGCCATGAGCAGGTTCGTATTGTTCATAAAATCCCCGAGTTGACGTGTCTGGGTGGTCCGAATCAGAACGTCCGCATCCTACACCAAAGGGTTGTGTGGGCCAAACATCCACCCTGGGTTGGGGTTCTTGGGCTGGCGCGCTTAAACCCGCAGCTTTTACTTTTAGTTACTTGACGATGCGCCAACTGCCGTCTGCTTCTCGGCAGGCGGTACCGTAGGCCTGCTGGGTTTCACCACCAATGGTGACGGTCTGCTGGTATTCGCGGCAGGGCTGGCCCGAATCCGTATAGGTGGTTTGGGTTGGCGTGATGGTGCCACTATTGCCACTATCTGGATTGCTCCAGGAACTGGTCTCTCCTGTCGGATTGGTTTCGAGCGCTTGGCCTGCGGTGCGTTCGGCATAAAGTTGGTCTGCCTTATCAAGGGATTTGCCCACTTCCGAGCCGACGAAGAAGCCAAGCAGCGCCCCTACGGCTGTTGCGGCCAACTGGCCCGAGCCTTTACCGATCTGTGCGCCAGCAAGTCCGCCGACTGCTGCACCGCCGAGCCCGCCCAAAGTTTCCTTGTTGCCTGCATTCTGATTGCACGCACTTAGACCGAGCATGCTGATCAGGATCATACCTAGGGCCGCGTTTCTAACTATTTTCATGATATTGCCTCCAGTATATATATTACGGCTCTGTAAGGTCGCGCCCATCGTTAGCTATGAATTGCCTGTAGCAAAAATGACTGATTTCTTATGAATAGCAATAGATTGTGGCGAATTCATGCGTTCCCAATCATAACTGGAATGGGCAAAGTTCGCTATTTCAATAACGAACTTTTATTCAAAAAAAGATAAATCCCAATATGCTGATTCCTGAGAACAGAGCACATTTCGGCTTCTATTGGATGCAGATCGGGCGCCAAGCTGGCATCGGGTTTTGGCAACGTCGTGACGTGTGCCTCGATTTTGAGCGCAAAGGCAACGACTGTCGTCAGTAATGTTTCTTTCCTTGAGCAACCAAAGGGCGCTTCGGGTTACACTTAAGACATGACGGACAGACAAATTTCGGGAGATCAAGCTAAGCGGCTGATGCGCCGTGCGACCAATGCAGCAGTGAGCGTTGCGGTGTTGTTAATTGCCCTGAAGCTTGTTGCTTGGCTGGTAACCGATTCGGTTAGCCTACTATCTTCGCTCGCGGATTCCTTGATGGATGCGCTGGCCTCTCTGATTAATCTGTTTGCTGTGCGCCATGCTCTACAACCTGCTGATTCAGAACACAGATTTGGACATGGCAAGGCGGAGCCCCTCGCCGGCCTCGGGCAGGCAGCATTCATCTGCGCCTCAGGTTTATACCTTATAGTCGAAGCGGTTGGACGGTTGATCGAGTCACAGCCGATTGAGCGCGGTTCGGTCGGTCTCGGCGTGATGGTGTTCTCGATTATCGTCACCGCTCTACTCGTCCTCTATCAGCGTAGTGTCGTCCGACGTACTAATTCACTCGCGATTCGCGCCGATTCGCTGCATTACACTACCGATATCTTGGTCAATGCCGGGGTAATCGTTTCGCTGCTCATCGTAATGTTCATGGATTGGCAGGAAGCCGACCCCATCGTCGCGTTAATCATTGCCGGCTTTATAATCTATAGCGCGGTGCGGATTGCGCGTCAGTCACTCAACCATTTGATGGACCACGAACTGCCCGATGCTGACCGCCTACAGATCGTCGAGATTGCCATGCGCCATCCCCAGGTGATCGAATGCCACGATCTCAAGACCCGTGCCGCGGGGCTCAGCAGCTTCATCCAAATGCATATCTCGATGGAGGGATCGCTGACCCTAGATGAAGCGCATATCATTTCTGACGAGGTTGAAAGTTCCATTCTTGCCTCTTTCCCCAATGCCGAGGTGATCCTCCACGCTGACCCCGAAGGTGTCGAGGAGCCGCGTCAGGAATTTTAGATATTGCGCTCTTCGAGATGGCGGGGGCGGTCCGGCAGCCAGAATGCTGCGGTGCCGAGAACGAGTGCGCAAGCGGCTAACAGACCATACAGCCAGCTAAAACCGCCGCCGGCCGAATGCAGGGCGGCGATGATTAGCACAGCGACTGCGCTTGCGCCGAGCGCGATGGCGAATTTTATACCATAGACCCTTGACCGGAGATGCTCCGGCGTGTGCCGTGCTAGGAGCGCGTCTTGAATAGGGATCTCTCCGAATATGATCACCAACACGACGAACGCAGCGATTAACAGCCCGGTTTGCGAAATCATGCCAACCACAATTAAAAGCGGCACTTGCAGCAGTAGGGTGACGATCCATACCCGCTTGACTGAAAATCTGTCGACCAGAAAGCCGGAGGCGATTTGCGCGAAAGCGGCGATGCCGACTACGAGCGACACCAAACCGCCGACACTAATTGTCGATGCGGTAAAATCGCCGAGGCGCTCCTCGAAGAGCTTAGGCAGGGAGATGGTGCTGGTCTGAAAGACGATCCCGGCCAACAGGGCGCCAACCGTCAGGATAATGACAGCGCGAAGGATCGCCTGGCGCACCTCGGTTGAGGCTTTGAAGGCGGCGCCAATATCATGTTCCTTAGGCCCAGCGATACGGTCCGCCAGCGGCCAGCCGCGCGCCACCCAGATATAGATCAGTCCGGTAGCAATCGACACGGCGCCCGGTACGTAGAACGCGGCACGCCACGAAATCAGGTTGCCGAGCGAAGCGGCAACGAAGGCCGCAAGTGCGATGCCGAAATTTCCGGCAACACCGTTGATGCCGAGGAGGCGGCCGACCTTTTTCTGACCCTGGACGAGCATGGCGATGCCGACCGGGTGGTAAATTGAAGCGAACAGGCCAATTAGAACGAGACCGCCAGAGATCTCCGCTGGTGTGCGCGCAAAGCTGGTAAGAATCGCGGCGCTGCCGATACCGATAAAAAAGATCGCCATCATGCCTGAGCGGCTCCAGCGATCACCAAGCCAGCCCGCCGGGACGGCGCCGGCAGCAAAGGCGACAAATGCCGGGGTCGACATTAGCATCCACTGGTCATAGGAGAGATCAAACTGCGCTTCTAGCGTTAGCACCACTGTGGGGAACAGCAGCATGAACAAATGGTCGTAGGCGTGTCCAACACTGAGAAAAGCAAATCGCACACGGTTCATCGGCAGGGGTAACTTTCTCTCAGGTTCGGCGAGACGATAGCAGCAACTGCGCGTGACTGCCATGTAGATACTCAGCCGGCTCCATTTTCTATATTTTGATCGCAGCAATCTAGAGGGCGGTGTGACAGGCGCATCTGGCCACAACGCCAAGAACCATATATTTTGCACCAACGCTTGAGGGGAGCGACCCCGAATTTTGCCTGTTTATTGTGAAACTTGGCTCTATGGCTATGGCAACTTTCCTGCTGAGCCGCTTAATGCCGGTACCAGCCTTGTGCCGGTCTTGCTTGGCGCGCTTGCGTTTTTCTTTTTGATCCGCCGGCGCGAAGGCGGCCCGGTGGTCATCTCCTTGCTGCTTTGCTCATTGCAACAGGTCTCGGCAGCACCGCGTGGCACGCGACCCGAGAGCAGGTAGCACTGACTGCGGATACCGTGCCGGGCCTGTTCTATTTCGCCGTGATGCTATTTTTCTGGATCTATTATCTGGGTGGGCGACTTTGGGGCTTCTTGCCGCTAGCTGCGATTGCTCTTCTCATTCATTTTCTCTGGTCGCTGTCGCATGAGGCGCTTTTTATCACTCTCGGTACCTTTGTTGCCATCCTAACTTTTGGCCTGCTCGGGCTCAATTATCGCCGCCGGCCCATCGTTTTCAAGCTGGCGCTACCGACGGTTGGATTTGCCGCCCTCGCACTCGC
>PBDG01000056.1 GCA_002717225.1 Rhodospirillaceae bacterium
TGGGCTGCTCGCCGGCACTCGCCGGCGCAGTAAAACTCAATGCAAAGGTCGCAAGGATTGCCAGCAAACCAAAAACGAAGGGTTTCATGGTCTTCTCCAAAAAAAATTCATGCCAACTAAGGAGTAAACACCTGCTATTGCCTAGAATATGAAAGGTTTAGAGGCAAAATATTTTATATCTCAGAAAACAACATTTTTTTCTAAAGCGCAAATACGCCCAGAAACAAACTTCTAATCCAAACACTAGATTCCATTGAACCTTTGGACAATCTGCACTGAAGCATTTGTGCAACTAGCCGAACCAATTTAGCATAACCCTCTAGCCCCCTGAGTTATGGCTCAAGCTCATGTACCCTTTGCACAACGAAGGTGAGGATGAGATAAAATGGCACCGGTAATTTCCGTTGGCGACAGGCGCTTCTTGATGTTCAAATTAAGAGCTTGGCAAGTTGTGCGGTCCGCAATATTTACCTTAATATTTACCTCCGTTATAAACGCTATCCAAGGTTGGCCAGGCGCAGCCGTCAATGCCAGCGAACTTGCGGTAGAACGTGAAGTGTTTGCTGAAATTGCCGCGGAGTTGATGGCTCATATCAGTTCCGATCCAACGATCCAGGCTGAGGGCGGTGGTGACGGGCTGCTTAAACTCGCTATCGCCCCGTTCAGGGATAACGAGCTACCCCTGGCGCCAGCATTCGGCAGGGAATTTAATGATCTGCTAACCGCCGAACTGCTCGCGATTTCCATGAGCAAGAGATCGTTCCGCATTAAGAGCCGCGATAGCTTGCAATCGCTGATCGAGGACATGTTTGAGGTCGAAGGCGCGGGTAAGCTGGACACTACTATCATTTCTTTGCTGCTCAATAGCGCACAGGTCGATATATTAATCGTTGGACGTATTGAGCGCATCGGCACCGAGAGCTTGACCATCTCCTACGAGGCTCTAGACGGCAATGGTAGCACACTTGCCCAGGCCCAACCCCGGCGCTTGCCCTGGCGATCAGAGTTTGGACAGGATCTGACGGCCCACACATTAGAGGTTGCCGTCAAAGATGCCGTTAGCACGTTAAGCTCGGCTGCTCACGACCTTACCCTGCTGCGTCTAGGCGGCATTCACTATAAGGCAAGCGGCCAATTGACAAATTTTTCTCACTATCTTGAAGAGAGCATCTCTATCGCGTTTGGGGATGCCTACGGCAATGAGCTTTCGGGTCGTGGCTTGCGTATCCAAAATGTCGAACTTACTAACGAAGATTTGAACAACATGCGCGGTATTGAGGCATCACAAAATAATCTAAAGACTGCAAATCTCGGCGCATATGTTGGCACATACACTCTCACTGGTAGTTATTGGCCGCAGGGTGAAACGATCGAAATTCGCCTTTCATTGACGGCGTCGAATGGCCTTTCCACCGGCTGGAAAGGCGCAGTACTTGAGTCCGATATCGACAACGTTGACCTCCACCCGAGTAGCGATTTTGGCTCCTGGAGGCTTAGAGATGGTATAGGACCAATAGTTTTTACTCTGACCACAGATCATGGGAAGGATCCAGTCTACCGTGTTGGTGAGAAGATGAATCTGATTGTCCAGTCAGACCAAGATATCTGGCTACGCTGCTATTACCTACAACAAGACGGCAAGGTGTTTCAGATCTTTCCCAACCCTTTGCAGCGCACAAGCGCCATTACAGGCGGACGACCACACACCATTCCGGGCAAAGAACTTAGCTTCAACTTCGAAATTATGCCGCCCGTTGGCAAAGAGCTGGTCAAGTGCTTCGCCCTCGGCAAAGACGTCACGGCGCTATTGCCAGATGAATTTGAGCAGAGTGAACTAGCCCCGCTACACCGAGATATGAAGCACAACCTTCCGAACCTCTTCCGTAACCTGAAAGGCATCGCCATTACGGAACAGAGTACTGTTATCAATGTGGTTGAATAACATGGTCGAAATTTTAGATAACTGAGAATAGGGGCTTAAATCCTTTCATTGTCTTTGTTGCATGATGAGGGGGAAATATGCATTCCGAATATCAGTCAAACGCGATGACCGAGATCGCCTTGGCACTGGCAATGGCATTCTTCAGTATTATGGTACTGGCAATGCTATCGATGGGCTCAGCTTTAAAGACTGAGACAAGTGTCGCACCAAATTTGACAGAAGGCATTCACCTTAGTTTGCCCGCTGAAACGAACGTTGAAACCGTTAAGGCACGGAAGGTAGCGGCGGAAGACGTAATCATCTATTGGAGCGGGCGCTTTTTCGATTCTTCGCTTGAGCCCATCGTACCTGAGACACTCGCCGACCATGAACGCCTGGTGCTGGCGATCGCCCCTGATCTTTCCATAAGAGAAGCGATGGCAGCGCGAAAGCAGATTACGGCTGCCGGTTTGGAAGTCACCGCGCTGGATTCGCGCTGGATGAAAACCCTGGAGGAACGGGATCCATGAAATATTTTTCGTTAATCTTGGCAGCCACCATCGTGATTATTTTTAGCGTTGCCCCTCTGACCGTCGCAGATGCTTCGACAAGAACCGACGTACGTCGCCTGGTGGTTGAGGAGGCGTTGAACAGCAATGTTCCGCCCTCTCTTGCCATGGCTGTAGCAAAGATTGAATCAAACTTTCAATCTCAAGCGCTTAGCCCCGCTGGCGCGCGCGGCGTTATGCAGATTATGCCTGCAACAGCGATGGGCGAATATGGAGTAGGCGCCGAAGAACTGTGGGATGCACGTCTCAACGTCCAACTCGGCATCGATTTCCTCGGTCGTCTTATCTCTCGCTATGGTGGTCGCTGGGACTTGGCTCTATCTCACTACAACAGTGGTAGCGTGACACGGACGCGCTCAAACATGGAGCCGCTGCCGGAGACGCGTAATTATGTCAAGACAGTGCTCAACTGGCAAAAGAGGTATGCTGAACAAGCTACTATCTGGGCCCAGGCAGAAACGTCAGAAGATGGCTGGCGTCCGGCACGCACCCGAGATACCGCACGAAAAAACATCGAACCTCAACGTATCGTAGTACGAGAAATTGAAACCAAGCAAACGCAACAGCATTCCACTTGGCAATATACGACGCAGCCGCAGAGCGATTTTGGCGCGGCACTCAAACAACGGGTATTGAGGATGCGCGGCACGCTCGATGATTTCACGATGGCGGCTACTACGCATGACGGCTGAACATAATGTTCTATGCAAACAACTGGCCAATCATCAGCGTCACTACGCTCACCATCCTGCTCCTCGCCGGGAGTACGGCACATCAAGCTCACGCAAAAACTGAGCCCCTAGGTCGCGATGCGCTCCGTGCCATGGTGGTAACAGAAGCGCTCGATCTCGGCCTGCCGGTTGCGCTGGCACTCGCTGTCGCTCATGCAGAATCAAATTTTGATTCAAACGCGCTCAGTCACAAGGGTGCACGCGGAGTAATGCAGATCATGCCGGCGACGGCGCGCAGCGAGTATGGCATTGAGAAAAATTTGCTTTGGCAACCACGAATCAACATACGCCTCGGCATACACTTCCTACACCGCCTCATCGTACGCTATCATGGCCGCGTGGATTTAGCCCTATCCCATTACAATGGGGGATCCGCAGTCGGCGTACCACCCCGCGCCCGCGTCATTCCAGCAACGCGAAAATACGTCAAACGAGTGCAGGTTCTACGCCAACGCTATCGGAGAGAAGTTTGGTCGGGAGGTTATCGCCAATGGACGCACAAGACGCCAGACGCCACGTCATTGAGGCCGGACTGAGTAACGACCTGCAGATTGCTTTTTATAATGTGGCAGAGGCCACGGCAGCAGACGGTGAACTGATGTTTTCCCGCGGTGTTTCGCGCGACCTAGCCAAGTCGGTGACATGCCGTACTTATGCTAGTTTGGTGCTACAGCTTTGCCATCTCGTCAATATCGCCGATGCCGCAGGCAACGAGGGTTGGGAGGTTTTGTTTTTCTCTGGTGGCCGTGCCACATCACAGACTTTTCGTAGCCTTATTGGCGAGCGTTTGATAGCACGCGGATGGCGACGTGCTGGCTTCACCGTGACTACCAAAGGAATCATCACGACTTACGAGGACGGCGAATTTCAGGTGCCCTATTCACGTATGCCCATTCTTGCCGCGCTGATGTATTTGATGTTGGAAACCGTTGGTTTTGTCGAAATCGACAAAATTTTGTCCAACATGCTGAAGAATCCAGCTAGGAAGAAATTTATTGGGAAGACAGCTAACAGCTTGTCGGCTCGGCTTTACGACTATCTCGGTGCTCACCTTCGTCCAGTACAGGAGCAAGCAAAGTTTGAGCAGATTGTTTCTTTCCTGAAAGCAGAGACCGATGGCGACGAAGTAGAGATCGACGATGCAATGATACTTGGATTTTGGCAGACTCAGATCCAATCAATTGAGAACAAAGACTTCAGACAATATCGCTCGGCGCTACGAGCATTTGTAGCCTTTGCTCAGGCCATTGAGAGTGGCAGAAGCAAGATTGCTGTGGCTCACCCAGCGGCAATTGGAGAGGATCGCGCCGCTGGTGAAATTTCACCCGACATCCTGCCAGAGGATTTAGAGCTTGAAGACGACTGGAAATCGCCACTTATCGAACTCGACTCTGAACCAGCGAGTGCCATCCGTTTTCTGAACCAACAGGAGCGCAAGGATCTTGCTCTGATAATGGACTGGGGCCCGCTGGCTCTGGCCTGGCCTTTGTCATTACTGCGCCATGAAACCTTTGGCTTCACCCAGTCGCGCTTGACTCAGGCAGCGAGAGCGGGAGCGAGCGGTGCAGAAATCTCCCTTATTGCCTCTTGTGCCGATACAGAAAATTTCACCACGCGTATCGCCCGAATTAGTGAACTGCATAGTCGGATTTTGGAAACTCTCAAGGCTAGCGCCTGGATTTTGCGCCAGGAGCACCGAAAACAAAAAGCTGAGAACGACGATGACCGGGTAATTGGTAATCAAGATATGGAAGCGCGACGCGCATTCAAAAAACTAAACCGACAAGGCTTTTCAGAAGACATCCTCGGAGTTCCAGAACTTGTTGCCGGACATCGCACCGGTGCAACGGCGATGCTGCGTTTGCGTGACCAGGTTGATCAATGGTGCAATAAGGCACAGAGCCTAGACGACGCCCCACCCGGTCTTGGCAAGCTATTTGAAAACGATACGATGTGTTTCAGAGATGAATTTAACCGTCTCTATGGGGAAAGCTCGTGAAACCAAAAATTAACCTTGGTGACTCGCAAGCCGTAGAACAGGCCAGCCGCCTCTTTGCCGCTTTTCATACGGTAGAACAATTGACGGCCGATGACACGCCGGCGGTCATGCGCCCTTCCTTCTCACGTTTGTACGCCTACGTCGGAGAAACGGATATTGATGCAGAGATCGAGGCTGCGCTTGCTGCCGACGTTCGGCTGCGGAGGGATTACCGGCATCTAATCAATAAATTTTCGGTGCCGTTTGTGCCGCGGGTGCTCGCAGCTGATAGCGGTGCCGAGAGCCTGCGTGAAGGAATCGGTTGCCGTCTGCGCTTCATCCCATCCACTGCTGAGCCAAGCCAAACCTATGTGATCATTGAATTTGTAGAATCGACGAATGAGACAACCTCAACACTTTTCCTTTGCGACCGTTTCGACAATTGCCAAAAGGTTTCACTCACTGCGGAGCAGGGTGGAAAAGTGCAGCTTCTACTCGATAACAACTCTGATTTGCTAGCTCGTCTAATGGACAAAGATATAGAGATCCGCCGCAGCTTGTGAAAACGCGTATCTACATCGGCACGGCAAGCGGACCGGTACAAGTCCAGCGTATTTGGCGCGAGGCAGGTATTGCCGAATCCATGGTGTGCCTCAAGCGTACCACAGAGACTCTTCCAATAGGCACAGCCTATAATGCCTTCGTCAAGAGCCCTTCGGGCGTAATTGAGCGCATTTTCGGGCCCTTCGAAGAAGGCGGGTTCCGCCTCGAGTTGTCCGACAGGATCAACCAGGGGACAAGTTGGCAACTCGCTATCTTCATAGCCCATGCTCTTGCGCGAGACGGGCAACTTGCTGGTCCGGAGGATGATTACCAACGAGCGGTGTGGCTTACAGGTCAGGTTGATCACGACCTCAAAACAGGGGCTGTCGATCAGATACCAGAAAAAATTTACGCCGCGGCCCCCCCCCTCAAAGCGTTAATAAATGAGGGCAAAGCTGTATTGATCTTCGCGCCTGAACAAAATTCCCGGGCGCTTGCCAGCGCTTCTTTACCCTCCGGCATCGACGTACACGCGGTCACCAGTGCCATCGACGTGCTGCAGACGCTCGAAATTCCTCTTGAATCGCAGTCGTCGAGACCAAAATTGATGCAACGACAGACCCGCGACTACCATAACCTAAGAACCGGTCACTCCAACGAACCGCACCGTGCCAAGCGGACACTGATTGGCACGGTGTTTTTACTATTAGCAAGCGGTGCGATAACTGCCGGCTTTATCGTGCCAAGTATTTTTTCCGCTAATGAGCCCTTACCTGAGATAGTCAATACAATTAAAGAAAAGGTAACCAGGGCCGAGACAAAACAGACTCAAGTGCTGTCCACAGCAGAGAAATTGCCCCCAGTTGCTTTGCCTCAATTAACAATTTCTGAAATTCGTGCTGCCCCAGGTGGCGGCTGCCCGGCTGTGCATTTTGGCGCTAGCGCCGGCGTGGCCAGTGAATTAACGGAGACAAGCATCGGCGAGTACGCATCTAGTCCCGGCGTTGAGACCTGTGCCCTTGCTTTTACCGTCACACCAACGATGAAGCGAACTTATATGGCGCTTGCGATTGAGCCAATCCTAGGCCGCTATGTCGAGAATGAGCCTATACCCATCAGCTTGATGGGAGGCAAATCTATCACCGCCCCAATCACCTGGCGCATCAACTTACCACTCGTCAAAAACTCGAAGTATGTATTTAAGCTGCACCTTCTTTCGGCTCAAAATCCGATCACTGCCGACATACTTAAATCTGTTAAGACGGAAAATTTTTCGGCTGACGACGACGCTAATCTGTTATCTGTTATCGCCCTTCTCACCGTTGTGCCGTAAAAACTGTTCTGGTCCTTTCATAGTTCCGTGCATGACAACGGATTTATGAGGGTGGACCGGGAATGACGAAAATTTCGAAGCACAAACATCGCCTCGCAGGCATTGTCGCGATTGGTTGCACTGTACTCGTGCTCGGTGCTTGTAACATGAGCCTCCCAAAGAACACAGAAGGTGGCATCGGATTTCGCGAGGATCGTTTCGAAGAAATCACTGCGATGCGTGAATACCGCGACTGTCGAGATGAAGCATTGATATTAGACGAAAAGGCGCGCCAAGCCGGTTCGCCGGCACGGTATCTTGCTAGTGCACGCATGATAGAGGGCTGCGAGGCAGCACTCGGGCCAGAAGCTGCGCGTCTTGCCCTCCAAGAGCGCATGCACGCCTATGCTCTCTCGATACAGAACTATCTCAAGGGTGGCAACGTCTCCAAAGCACGCGAGAATCTCGCCAATTTTACGGCAGCCTTCTCTGGTGGGGATCTCTATTACGCAGATGGTGCCTCGTTCACCGATACCATGGCTCTGATACTCGGCGAAGCAGATGACGCGGCGCTAGGCGAATTCTCCACTGTCAATGTCAGCCCAGAACTTAAATCCGAGCTTCGCCGCGTCCGCTATTGGCAACGCAATTAGGAAAGGGAACCGTCATGCAGACCAACAACCATATTGCCATTGGACGAGTTTCGCGTGGATTTATCATTGGTCTAGCGCTTAGCGCCATGACAATCGGCACGGTTGATCTGGAAGTTCTTGCGAGCAGTGGCGACCCGACCTGGCAGCCCCAGGCGAGCGAACGCCTAGTCAAACTTCCAGCGAACTATATCAAACGCTCACTTGAGAAAGACTTCAACAGTTCGGAGCTCGGCCAAGCGCTCCTGGACATCGATACGGAAATATCTTTCAAGGCCGGAACCTTGGCCGATTTGGAAGGTGCCATTAAAGCGACAGACGGCGAAATGCAGACAGATCTACGCCATCAGTTTTTGCTTGAGAAACAGGAATATATTGACCTGGTATCGCGCAAAAACCAACTCAGGCGGCGGGCGCTCGAAAAGAAATCTGGCGTACTAGAAGAATTGATGACACGTCTAGGGCAGGACGCCGAGCGCATGACACCGGCACGGCGTGATTTGATCAATCACCAAGTTGCCGCGCGAGAACGCTTCCAAACTTCTATACCTGGTGTCGATATGGAATTGCTAGAGATAAGCGTCGTGCCAGAAAGTAAATATGCGCGGCAATTTGCTAACAATGTAGCGGCAATCGATTCTCTATCACGCGCCATCGAACAGCATCCCATGAACCGGGGGCCAGTGGTCGATGGCATTGCGGTTACTCGTGAAGTTTATTTGCGAAAGCTCATTGCCGAAGCGCAGGCCGAAATTGAACTCCTCGGACAAGAGAAAACCATCCTTGGCTATATGGCCAAGCTCGTTGCACTTGATGCGACAGCGCTTTCTGAAGATGTCGCCGATACCGAGTTCATCGACAGCAACGTTCCCGCAAACGAAACCTTAACCGACGCAGTTAAATACTTTCTTCGGCAATGAGAGGAGCAGCGATTATGCCTCAATCGATTATCAAACTTTGCCTTCACGCCACCACCGCGCTAGCACTAATCACGGCCATCTGTACGGTCGGTCAAACTGTGGACGCAGGCACAGTTGAAAATTTAGAGCGTGAACGCGCTATCCTAATTGATACCTTGCGCGCCGCAGATCTAGCGGCGAACGAACGCGCAAATCAAGTCGAGATATCACGTAATCGGCTGATCGATCTTGAGCGCATGGTACTCCGGGACGACAGCCTGAATGGACGTAATACGCCAACGGTGCGGCGAGCATTTGCCAATTATGATCTCACCTTCATGGTGCATGCCGCATCAGAGCAACGGGTTTCTTTGATCGATGTTTGGCTCGGACAACTCGGTCTCACTACCCAGTCGTTGATGGGCACGAGCCACGGCAGGCGCTAACATGGACACCATTCTCAAAGGCGCTGGTCCCAAGGCGCTGACCTGGTTTCTGGGCACTATCGTACTTGCCCTCGCTACGGCGGCGTTAACGACCTCTTCCGGCGTCAACGAGATTGCCCAATGGGTACACCGGTCCTTCGGCGTGAGTTTTTTGGTTCTGTTTTCTAGTCTGGTTCTATTTGCGCTGTACTGCTGGCTGCGCCTCCAACGTGTTGGCGACGAAGAGCGGCGCCGGCGCATCTGGCTCGAAACCGGCATGCATGCCGCTAACGGAGTGGCAACCCTTGGGTTAACTTATACTCTGCTCGGTATCTCCCTAGGCATTGCTGCTCTATCACAACACCAACTCACTCCAGATACTGTTCAACAGGTGATCGGTCAGCTAACTCGTTATTTCAGCATGGCGTTTTTGACTAGTGTTGTCGGTGTCCCCGTGGCGGCAGGCCTGCGAGCAATTATCTTGATAACAGAAGCACGTATAACGGCAGGTTCTTTTCAGCGGACGCAACAGGAAGTAAGGCAGTCATGAAAATTTGGATTTTCAATCTACTCGTCGCTGCAGCACTAACTTATTTATTTCTTGGCGAAAGCGAACAAGTACGCGTCAAAAACGACTTTGAATGGGCCAAAGACAAAGTAGAGGTTTCAAGACTCAATAATCGAGATAGCAAAGTCGGAAAGGTTCTCCCCTCGGAGCCTTCGCCCCAGACGGAGTCGGAACTAGAAAACCATAACGTGCTAATCACAAAAATGAAAACGACTTCACCGAATAACATCAAAGTGACTGAACTTGGGGCACCAATGCGAGAGAGAGAACTCGATACCACGCAGTCCACCAATACCCGTGACACCTTGATGTCGTCAAAAAACGAGGGGGATGTCTTGCAGACATTGCAAAATTCCGAAACCACCCCCGATACGGATACAATTACAGCGCCACAGATTTACGATGCTGTAGAGACCTCTTCGGGTAAAGCAGAAATTGTACCCGACAAGATGCATCAGACTGGCAGAGGAGGCCCGCAGGAGAATGTCTCAGGAGATTCTCTGTCGCTCGACAACCCTGAAATCGCACGCCGACGCGCTATCGTGCTTGATGTTGAAGACCCACAAATGACCTCCGATAACAAAATACACACCAATTCAGTGAAGGCCAACAACCGGCGAGATGCCCTCAACACTTTGGCTGAAGATATGGAACTTATTTTTGTTGACATTATGGCTCGTTGACCCGGTGCAACGAAAATGGATAAAACGGGCCATTGCCCTTGGCGCTTCCACAACGGTCGTTGCACTATTGTTGATACGCACCCTGCCTGAGATAGCTTGGGGTCAAAAAGAAAAGACGGAACTTGAAAAACCAACGGTTCAAGTCAAAACGGATATAGCTGACAAATCGATCGGAGGCGTGTCAGATCACTCTGCTGCTCTGTTGCTGCCAAGGCCGCCGTCCACGGAACAACTTAACCGGTACCCATCCAAGACGAAGCAATTCGGAGACTTGGCCCAGTCTATAAGCACAAACACTGAGAGACTGCCACCAAAACAAAAGGAATCTACCGAGACATTTCCAAGCGCCAAAAACCCTGAAAGGTTTTTGGGCCGAGAAATTAAACAACCGCTCATTGTTGCACCGTCGCAAAAACCGCTTGTCGAGACTTCCGCACCGCCAAAGCCGAGTAATACGACCGATATACTAGAAGTGCGGTCGCAAATCGATGGCACCTCTGTCAAAAGCACAGAAACTGGCCACGGTCCTTCATCATCTTTGCCTCCTGCATCACATGTAAAAGAACGTTTTACATCGTCGGATTTTGCAAAAGAAGCTGAAGGGCGAACACTGTTGCGCATTCTTGAGCACGGCTCAGGACCAGAAGTGGAAATTGCGTGGCCCGTATCGATGATACAGCGGCGGTCTCTCTATCGTTTGCTTGAAACTTGTTACGGCATGGAGATAGCCCTTATGGATTCAAATGGAGGGCTCTACAGGAGTGTAGGAAAAGCGGGTCAGCCATGGCAGCCCAATCTAGATCGTTACAGCGGCATTGTGCGCCAACCGTCCGGAAGCCTTACCCCGGATGAGCAGATAATTATCGACCGAATCTATCAATATCATGGCGGCTTGCACTTAGCGGAAAATGTGCGTCTTTTCCCGCGTCGCCTTGATGCGTTACTTTTGGGCGGACTCAAGATGATTATCGGTGACAAATACGCTGGCATCTCGGTAATCCGTGCGCATTATCGCCGTGAGGGTGACAGCGTCCTAGTTGAAAACATTAGTATCGATGGCCGTTCTGTCTTTGGTCAAATCAGCCTTTTAAATGCTAATCGTCATTGCCCGTCGGGTGCTTGGTCATGATACGGGCCTGCTTAACCCTGACGTCAATACTGTTATTTAGCAGCGCGATCGGCGCCTGCACGCAAACCAGGTATCATAGTATCAACGCGCATGAAGAGATGGAGATGCCTTTTTCGAGGAATGTTTATTTTCGGATTGCAGATGCTTTTTATACGGACCCGCCACATTGTTTAATTGTAATGCCAACCACAGATATTGAAGTCCCGTTGGATGTTGTAAATATTGTTGAACAGGCACTGGCTCTTCATCTCAGCAAAAAGGTGGCCCGGGTTATAGGACCTGAAGATCGTCGGTCTGCAGAGCGGAAACTAGCGCTCAATGTTAAAAACCCATTGGACAGGCGTTACCTAGCTCGCAATGAGCGTTGTCAGGCTTATCTGGCATGGCAATTGAAGGACTATGATGACAGCTATATTCTTGTGTGGTCACGCAAGAAAATTGGGCTCGAAGTCAAACTTATGCTCATCGAGAACGACACTGAACTTTGGTTCGCCAGCCACACAACTTATCGCTCTGAAGGCGGCCTCCCGCTCTCACTTCTTTCTCTCCCGATCGCCGCAGCCGAAGCGACCATATTTAATCAGGATGCTGAACAACTAACTTCAATGGTCAATGATGCTGTCCGTCGTCTGATCGTTACACTACCCGATGTCTCGTAAGAAAGGTCCTCTTGGTATCAGATGCACCTGATACACGTTATTTTGAATCAATTACTGATCTACGTGACTTCCAAATAAATTTTGCTTTTCTACCCTAACCTAAGTAATACGCTTAGGTTCAAAAATTAAATGCGATTGCATTGCGCAGGTAGAGACACCACCAACCTCATACACCATACAAGCTACAGTGCTATTCTAAAAATGAAGCACAATGGGTACATAACCGTATCAATTTTTATTTTAAAGAGAACAATTCAAGAATGTTCCTAAATGCACCGAAAATCAGTATAGTTGCTACATATAGTTTGACCAAGTACCATTGGGGATCAGAGCTACTCGCATGCTCTCGCAAATTTAGTTAGTGAACTATGTACAAACTATGCTCCCAGATAGCTTTTTGCAGTGGTGGGCGTAAGGCAGTCACTCTCTGCTTTTTGCTTTTTTGTATACTTTGCTTAGGGCTCGTTTTGACGAGTGCTCAACCCAATGCAAAACTATCTTCCGTTACTGTGCAAGCAGAGGGTATAGGTGCAACCCAATCAGAAGCATCCACCGATGCATTGATTCAGGCGATCAGCAAGGTAAATGGCGTAGCGATTGCCACTCAGATGAGTTCATCCATAAAGGAGACATATCTGAATACAGATAATAGAGAGGATTACGCACTCACAGAGGATTTTCAGCGCAACATAGTTTCTAACACAAAAGGTGTCGTAAGGAGTTGGAGAATTCTTAATGCGTTTCAAAACCCAGAATTAAATGACCTATGGGTTGTAAAACTTGAAGTTGATGTGAGTAAGTATAATTCATCGAAACAGCTAAAACGCCTTAGAATGTCAATTCTGCCGTTCAGGATAGGGGGAGATGTTTCACAAATCGATAATAGAACTCTTTTTCAAAAGCATTTCAGTCGCCAACTAGAAAATTACTTAACTCAGTCCAGGCGGTTTGCCATGCTAGATAGGAATTTTCTCTCAGAACAATCAAAAGAATTGTCCTTCATCGCTAATGAGGGTGTAAAAATTGAAGAATTTGCACGTCTTGGAACTCGTGTGGGCACCGACTACATAATTGTCGGTGAAATTGAGGAAGCTAGGGTGACCTCAAAAAGGCGTACTATGCAAACAAGCGATAAAACTTTTATAATTTCTAAAGCATCTGGTCGGGTGTCTTATAGAATCATTGATGTTGCTAGTACGCAGATAAAGTTTTCAGATACTGCTGAAATTTCTGTTTCAGGAGACGGGCTGGCAAAGGCCGCCGAAAGCCTGGCTAATGAAGCAGGAGAAACCATATTGAATGCTATATATCCAATCAGAGTTGTGTCGGGGAATACAAAACAGTTGACGCTCGGGCAAGGCGGGATAACCATTAAAAATGGTCGGACATATAATGTCGTTAAGTTAGGAGGTCGAATTGTCGACCCTTACACTAAAGAAGTTATAGGTCGCGAGGAGGTAATTGTTGGAACTGTTAAAATAATTTCTGTGCAGGCCAAATCATCAACAGCAAGGGTTATCACAAGCTCTGAGGACTTGCTTCCTGGTATAAAAAATATGTCCTTAATTATCCGTCCATTAAAACACTCTGATAAATCAGGTTCAGGAAAAATTAACGATGAGTATAAAAAAACACAAGAAATAATGAAAAATAGTAAAGAATCTATAAATACGTTAGAAAAAAATTCCGAAAATGATTGGTAAGCTGATAATTAGTCAAATCATTCCAGGGGGGAATGCAATGCAAAGACTATTAATTGGGATATCACTTTTGTCTTTTATTTCAATTTTCCCATTGCTCTCGAGCGAAGCTGGAATTGATGTACAGGAAATTGAATACGAAGTGATAAATGAAACTGGTTTAGATGATGTATCTCCTGACGCCTATGCAAAAATTGAGGATTTTTTAAGTACTAAGGGGTGGAGTCAAGGTGTAAACAAAAATACTAAGACTGGAAAAACATTTTTTATATCAACGGGCACTGGGCTTATTTCCTCAGACAGAGATAGCAAGAATTTTATTTCTTCAAGACAAAATGCTTTCGACAAGGCGATGCTTGAGGCCAAGAAGGAATTAACAACTTTTTTGGAACAAGAAATTGGCAGCACACTCAGCAATGAACGTTCCTCTCCTAGCGAAACCCGGGAGAAGGAGCGAATTGAACGTTTAACGAGAGAGGGAATGGCGCTACAAGCGGCCAAGGCCCAGGCAGAATCGCTCTCTGCGGACGCGGAAAACTATAGTGAATCAAAGGGCGTCTTATCACTAGCTACCGCAGGAATACAGGCGGAGAGACTATTAAATGCGGAGATTGACCGAGAATTAAAAAACAGAGGATTTGATCCAGATCAACCAGTAGAAGAACAACTTATCAAAAAAATATTAGAATCTGAAAAATTTAAACGAGCTATAACAGCAGCAGCAAAAGCCCGTTTAGTGGGGGTACAAGCATATAGAACTTTTGAGATAATCCCCTCATCAGGAAGGGGAGAGATAGGTGTCATCGCAATTTACAGTTCAAGACTTGAGGCTGTAGCAAACAGTCTATTCTCAGGCGACTCTCGTATTGTACCTGTTGGGACACCTAAGGAATCTTTAAAAAATCAGATACCAAAAAACAAAACAGCTCTAATTACTACATTCGGCACACAGGTAAAGCGCGACGAAACAGGGCAGTTCGCTATTGTGGCTTATGCCCAACAAGGATCTCGAACCAAATCTAAATTATCAGAAAAATCTGCTTACAAGAGGGCGGCCCTGGTTGCAAAATCTCAGATACGCTTCTTTGCTGGTGAAATTATGGCGGTCCGGGAATCTCTTGAGCAATCCGAAAATATAACAGAATATGCTGATGAATCATCTCAGACTGATTTTGACGAAAGCTATTCAGAACATGTAAATGCGGTTGCGAAAAATCTAAACATATCAGGTATCAAAACCCTATTCAGATGGAAAACTAGTCATCCATTGACTGGTCACGTCATAATTGGTGTTGTTGTTTCATGGTCGGCATCTGAAATGGATTTTGCTCGTGAAACTAAGAAAAGGTTGGCCAAAGAACCTAAACGAACAAAGAATATCAAAAATAGCTCGTCTGCGGATACATTGAATGATAATGAAAGCCGGGGGGCCGGTGAAGCATACGACGCGAGTGGATCATCTCCGGATGATGATGATTTCTAGTACCTGGACTTAAACTGCAGCTGAAAAGGTCATCAGATCGCAAAGGGTGGTATTTAAAGTGAAAAATCAGATCATCGTAGTTCTCGTTTTTTGTCTTGTTATACTTTTCTCGCGCGGGTCCAACGCAGGATTTTTGGATGATTTAAAGGAGAGCTTAGAAGAATCCGTTGGAGAAATTGAGAAAACTCTTGATCAGGGCACGATAGACTCTAATTCAACACAAGGCCAGGCCCCAGAAGTAGGCACCAAATCGTCAGCAAAAAGTGCCGAAGAAATTGCTTCGGGGAATGCCGTAATTAACTTTTTCTGCCCGTTAGACCCAGACGCAGAGCCCAAAAGCCTTCCTAATGGGCTGACGGGCCTGGTGGGAGACTTTGGCAAAAGCACCGAAGAACAACTTTCTGAAGCGTTTGCAAACAATAATCCCCCAAAACTTCCCTACATTTTGAATCTCAAGCAATACAATAACGCTTTTGATGACCCAGAAATCCAAGAATTATTTAGTAAATTCACAAATAGTGGGGAACTTGAGCATTTAGCGTGGATTCGGGAGATAACCCTGAAGAAGGATCACAGGCTTACCTGGGTAAAAAAGGCTGATGCGTTGTTCGCTTACGGACTTGTTCATATTTATTACCAAAATGTCGGTGGCAATGCTGAGAAAGGTTTTAAATACATAAAGAAAGCTGCAAAACCTATTCACGGGACAAAACATAAACAATATGGCGCGTCGTATATTGCTGGTACCCGAAGGTATAACGGTTACGGTGAGGACATTAACCTTTCCGCTGCCACTACATACATGAATGTAGCCTATGAAATTGCTCGTAATCGTAGTGATAGCTTCGCAAAAACCGTACAAACTGAATTCCTTCGATTGATTTCTGAACCGGCGAACCCAGCCAGGAACCTTTACGCGGAGCTTGGTAAACAAGCCGAAGCAATGCGCCAATCAATTATGCAAGAGTTTAGTAATAGTGCCCGCAGTGCAAATCCCGAAATACTCAAGAAGTCGCAAAAACTGGCCGTGATGCGAAACGACCTGTTAATTGAGATGGGCACAATTGCTGGTATGGGAAAGGATTTAGAGGAATTTAAAGTCAGTGCTCAACAACAGAAATCGGAAGCAGACCCAACAAACTTAGTTGTTCAAGCAACTATAGTCTTGGGTGATGGATTTGCAGAGAAATTAAAGAATCGGATGGGATCAATTGACAAGTTAGACGAAAATGGCCTTAAAAAACTGGAGTCTGTACATCAAGATAATGAAAATCTCCTGTATACAACCGGAGAACTCACTGCTGAGTGGTTTTCTTATCAGGCAGTTAATATGGCAAACGGTGGTGGCGGATTGAATTTATTTGAGACAGTTGAGGTGCTTAGAAGCCTTGATGGTATGACGAATAGGATGTGTTCCGTCCGGGCGGCAATAATGGAATTCGGAAAACGAACGGATGTAACAATCAATTCATCTAAGGAACTAAAAGTCGACGAAGGAATATAATAGAGAAATTAAGAGAGATACCTTACGGGCTTAATTCCTTCATAACGGCTCTGGATTGACTATCAATTGATTGTTTATTATCCGGCATAACAGTGTAAGAAAGTTGCATAAACTCAGTTTCTCGTACATAGCCGTCAAGCAACTGTTTTCTTATGCTGTCCTCCGCTATTGCTCTGAACGCTATTTCCAGAAGTCCTTCATATAAAATATAGACTCGGGAAAGGCGGCTTGATGCGCTATCTCTGTTGGACATTTCTAAATATTTATGAATTCCACGATATCGCTGATTAAAGAACTCTTCTCCAAAATTAAAGCTTCCGCTTTCCTCTCTTCTGTTGACTTCGACAAAGCGGATACTCACCCCGACAACTAAACCAATTTGTTTTCGATGTTGTGTTATTTGTTCTTCATCAAATTGCCAGCCCCGGAGTTTTATTTCTATTGCGTAGTCAGGTTCAGGAAGTTTTAGACTCATTTCATAATCGCCACCCACTTCCAGCATATCGGCTTCCGTGGCTCGAGATAGTCGGAAAGGACTTACTGGTGTGTTCAAAGCATCACCGAAAGCAGCAGTGGCTGCAAGCCCAATCATATCTTTGAATTTGTCAACAGAAGTATCGATCCCAGCACAATCTGCTACTACACGATCGCGATGCAAAATAGGCGCGACCACCCAAGTCCAACCCTTATCTTCTCCTAGTTTGAAGGACCGAGAGGAAAGATTTTCCCTATACCAGGAAGCTACACTATCACTAGCATTGTTACCCCCTGTAATCATCTCTAAAAATAAATCAGTTATGTTTACAGCCTTTGAGCCCTCATAGATTTGTAGATATTTTCCTCTTACTGGGAAAGTGGATACTATTGTTTTGCTTTCGTTATTAAAAAGAATGTTGTATCCGACAAGCCGTAGAATTACGTCCGTATATTCTTCCCTGACGTCTAATTTGATAATCATTTCAGTAGCTAATGCGAATATCATACCGTATCGTGTAGTTGCATATCCCTCCATTACTAAGTTCGAAAGGCCAATTTCTTCCCAGTTTAAATCTGATAATGCGTCTTCTAATGCCTTGTTTACTTTAGTTTGATTTGATCCTGGTACTGTGATTTTTAGGGCATCACGGGTGTGATTTAAATCTGCGTGCTCTCCATCAATATAGCTTATTCCAGCCCAGTTCACACTTTCCTGGCTGCCAGCGTAAACCGGCGAGTATATGAATGGGGAATAACGTGTTGCGACAGAAATTCCAATTAATGAAAGAGCCGATTTAAGAATATTTCGCCTACTCATACCAATCGGTCGCATATTTTAACTTTCCCTCGGAAATTGAATTACACCAGAAAAGTAATAGACCCCTGGTCTAGTATATTCATTTTAGCTTTTTGGCATTAAGACGACTAACGATCTCTTGGCCAACCAGATCTCCTGCATCAGAGAGCGCCCTACGAACAGCCTCGTTATCTTCAATAGCTCCACTGCGCTTTTGTACCGGTCCAATGACCGCCACCTTTTTCGGCAAGCGACGGGAAAGGTCGAGAACTTCTCCAGTTGCACTAACCATAACACTAAAACCACCGGTACGTTTATCCGGTCTGGGGGTATTGATATCGATTGTTCCAATGGCAAGGTATTTGATTTCACAATCTCGAAGACCCGAAATCACAAGTTTTCTTGTAGCTCGACTCATCCGGCCATTTATTGCTATTTCCTCCTGAATAATCTCGAGTTCCTCTCCGCCGCATGCGTCTAGGGCATCTAGATAATCAACTGGCTCAAATTGAGCTAAGCTTAGGATACTAGATATTTTTGTGTCTATATCCTTGGTAGAAACAAGTACGTATTCACGCTCAGAACTTGTGGTAATAGCACCCTTCTGTACTGTACTTCCGCCGCTACTATCCTTTGAAAATGATTCTGTTTCTTCAGAAATTGCTATAGTAGTACCATCATCTGCAGCAGACTCCGTAGAGCTTTCCGCCTTTTGTTCTTTTTTTATCTTTGTTCTTTTAGCATCAAAAGTCTGACTAGTACCGCCGACAGTCGAAATTGCCTGTTTTGCGGCAAATAACCAAACCATATAACTTCCGTCGCCGCCAGAAGTAGATGCCTGAGATGATGAAATAAATATACCATCCAGTAACGTAGTGTTGACCTGTATCTTCACCCTCGTTTTAACTATTTTTGTTTCCTTATCCCAGCTCTGCTTTTTTGCAATAAGAGAAACATAGTCTTCTAGGTCTCCAAGAATCTGATCCTTGATAGACAGGTATTCTTGAGTTCGCCCCGGATCAAAACAAATGGCTATATACTGGTTAAAGGCCTGAGCTGTCGCTCTTTGCATCCCCTCCTGAAGAAACTCAGGTTTTGGATCTGAATCAAACGCTCCTTTTCTTTCATAAGGAACTTCGGACAGACCCTTCCATGGACGTAGTGGATCACACTCTGCAGCAAAAACAGAATTTTCCGCAGCGATATGAATGAACGCAAGAAAAACGACCACAAATCCAAGATAGCGCTTCATAATGATCATCGGCCCCTCTGTATTGCTATACAAATTTTATAATAGATTATTCTGGGTTACCGGCAAGCCGTATCTTCACCAGGAACCAAGGGTATATCTCCCCTTAAAAACTTTTCTCATCAAATATTGTATACAGTGATTAGTATGTCGACTCCGTCTAAGAAACTAGGAAGTATCGCCGTGCCCGACAGAAAGTTAGCATAGAGGAAGCTAATGGTTTTAGGACGGTAGAATTTTCCCATCATCAGGCCTGTTAGAAAGACCGACCCATGAAAAATAGTAATATATTTAGCCTGGATTTCGCTGAAATCGGTGTTTTTAAAAGAACCATAGCGTTTTACTGAATTCCTAAATACTCCAGATATTTACTTAATATAACCTGCTTAAAACATATCTTTTGCGTGTTGCCGTGACCGGATTTCCGGCAATGATTCCGCTTACAATATTTAAAAAATGGGGGCAATGAATTAGTAAAGTAGATCTACTGGTATCTCATACCAAACTACCCAACCCGAGACTTTTTTACGCTAACGGCTTTGCCTTCCAATTTTTCGTCTATTCCTGTTGATAAATCTTGTTTCTAGAGTTTTTCAAGATTTCATTGGCCTTAAGTCGTTATCACAGACTTATGGGTTCTAACTAATTCAATCTCGGCGTAGGGTGTCCAACATTCGATAGGGGTGAGGGAAAACAATGACAGAACTGGTCACGATGTCGCTGGATAGAAGGATAGCGGAGGTCACACTAAGAAGGCCTGAGAAGCTGAATGCAATGTCACGGTTGTTGATGAAGAGTTTGGCCGCCATAATCGCTAATATTTCTAATGATTGTTCTCTGCGCTGTGTTGTAATCACCGGAGCGGGCAGCGCATTTTCAGCCGGCGCAGACATTGCAGAGCTTAGGAAGCTAACCCCTGGAAATGCAGAGCAGTTTATTCGGCTTTTACATACTGCATGCCAGGCAATTAGGGATTGTCCAGTACCTGTCATTGCAAAAATTGATGGTCCTTGCCTGGGTGGCGCCCTAGAACTTGCTGCAAGCTGCGACATGCGAGCCGCTTCTGAACGTTCAACCTTCGCGATGCCAGAGGTGCAAATCGGTATTCCTTCAGTGATTGAGGCAGCTCTACTTCCCCGGTTAATGGGCTGGGGCCGAGCATCAGAATTGCTCTATACGGGGCGAACCCTTACAGCTAAAGAAGCCTTGAGTTTCGGCATACTAGAAAAAGTGGTTTCGCCTGAAGATCTTGACCACGCGATCGCTGGATGGACCGACGCAATTTCATCGGCGGGCCCCAAGGTAATTCGCGCCCAGAAGAGCCTTATGCGCCGGTGGGAGCAGTTGATGATCGATGATGCCATCGAGGCTGGTGTGGCATATTTCCAAGAAGCCTGCACCAATGACGAGCCACAAATTGCTCTAAAATAGTTAAGAGGCTACATGAGTGCTTTGGGAGGCAAGGCGAAAAATGGGTATACACATCCTCGCTTCGGCAGTCGAAAGCTCGGGTCTTACAGGCGTCACAGCGCTTTTGTCCCGGGTATTTCTCCAGGTAACAGATAAGAAAATCGCCATAACCAGGAGGGTAACCCTATGAAAGTTGGCGCGTTCCTGATGCCGAATCACCCCCCCCATCGCGACTTCGCTGAAGGGCATTATCATAATCTAGACACGCTGGAATATTATGACGAAATTGGCTTTTCCGAGGCCTGGGTCGGCTGTCATTACACTGTTCCACGCGAGCCCAACCCAGCGCCGGATTTACTAGTCGCGCAGGCAATAGTGCGGACCAAGAATATCCGCGTGTCGCCAGGCGGTTATATGCTACCCTATCACCATCCGGCTGAGCTTGCCCACCGCATTGCCTGGCTCGATCATATCTCACAGGGGCGTTGCTATATTGGCATCGGCTCGGGTTCGATCCCGAGCGATTGGGCCCTATTTGATATCGACGGTTTCAGTGGCCAGAATCGGGAAATGACGGAAGAGTCGCTTGAGATCATGATCCGCCTGTGGGAAAGCGAGGAAGCATTCGACTATGACGGTAAATATTGGCGCGGCAAACGCCCACCTGATGATCCAGAAGATCTATACAAGATGCACATCAAGCCCTTTACCAAGCCCTATCCGCAGCTTGCCATCGCCGGCTTCAGTGCCGGTTCGCCAACTCTTGAGCTCGCCGGCCGCAATGCCTATATTCCGCTCTCTCTCAGCTTCGGCAACACCTATCTCAGTGGCCATTGGGAAGCAGTCGAAAAGGGCGCGGCGGAAGCCGGGCGCGTGGCCGAGCGAGATATCTGGCGTGTCGGTCGCGACGTCTATGTCGCGGATACCGACGCTGAGGCGCGCAAGATGGTGAAAGAGGGCGAGATTGGTGATCAATATGAGGGCTTTTGGCTGCCGGTCCTCAACCGTATCGGCATGCTGGAAAGCTGCAAACATCATCCGGATGTATCAGATTCCGACGTCACACTCGATTATATGATTGACCACAATATGTGTGTCGGTAGCCCCGAGACGGTGAAACAGAAGATTGCCGACATCGCCGGGATTTCTGGCGGCTTTGGCCAACTACTGATTACTTCCTACGACCATCTCGGCAACATGCAAGGCTGGCGCGAATCAACAAAGCGACTCGCCCAGGAAATCATGCCGAAGTTTTCCGGCCTCGGCGCATAAACAAACCAAATCTCAAATACCGAAAGAGAGAATCTAATGATTAGGCTGCACACTCCCAACACCATCGCCGCACCGGCATCGCGTTACAGCCATGGCGCCGAAGCTGGACCCAATGCCCGCTGGCTACATGTTTCTGGCCAGGTTGGCAGCAATGCTGACGGCAGTCTCGCCGAAGGCTTCGAAGCACAATGCCATCGGGTATGGCAAAATACCCTCGCGGTGCTGGAAGAATCGGGTATGGGTGTGAAAGACATTGTCAAGGTGAACACGCTTCTGATGTCCCGCGAAAATTTGGCCCAGATGCGGGAAATCCGAGATTCCTACCTCGGCGACCACCCGGCGGCCTCAACCCTATCTATCGTCGCCGGCCTGGCCCACCCAGACTGGCTGGTCGAAATGGAAACTATCGCGGCCCAGGAGGCATAATCATTGTCGACCAATTAATTGATTGCCTCAATGTTGTAATCACACGTCAAACTTGTACAATTGGTAAGGATAAGATCAATGGTGCTCTAAATTGGGCTACTTGCACCACAACCAGGGGAAATTATCGCTATGAAAAGACCGACAATTAGAAGATTCCTGCGTTTTGCCATGCTCGCCGCTTTAGGCTCGTCGCTTGCCTGGGGTTTCGCGCCCGATGCGGCATCGGCCAAGACCAAGGACGGAAAATATCTCATCTACTATAGCATGAGCTATGTCGGGAATGCTTGGCAGACTGAGGCAAAAAACGTCATAACCGCAATGGCCTTATTGCCAGAATATCGCGACCGCGTGGAGCTTCGCGTTCAAGCTGCCGGGGCTAACGCGGCGCGCCAGATCCAGCAGATGAATGCAATGATCCAAGCTGGCGCAGACGCGATCCTTGCCTTCCCGATTTCACCCACAGCGCTTAACGGCGTCATCAAGAACGCATGCAATAAAGGTGTGATTGTCGTGGTGATCAATGGCGTTACCGAGCCTTGCGCCTATGTAGTCAAAATTGACGGCGTAAAACTTGGCGCCTACCGCACAAAATATGTAGTCGACAAGATTGGTGGAAAGGGCAACATCGTCGCCATTACCGGCGTACCCGGCGTGTCATATAGTGAGGAGCATCATCAGGGCGTCAAGGAAGAGATCGCCCGCCATCCCGAGGTAAATTTGCTAGCCGAGCTTGTCGGCTTCTGGAGTCATTCCCAAGCGCGCCTCGAGATGCGCAATTTGCTTGCTACACATGGTTGGGACGAGATAGATGGTATCGTTGTGCAGACTGGCTGCTACACCGTCTCACAAATGCAGGTTGAAGATGGTTGGTGGCCCGAAAATCCCATCATCCCATGCGCTGGCGAATCTGCCAATGGCAATCGCCTACAGATGCTGCCTACCTCATCCGGCATCGAGGGCGCGCTCGGTAAATCGGGACAATCCATTGGCTCTGGCCTCTGGGCTGTGGGATATACTTTTCGCGTCGCCATGCAGGTGCTCGACGGCGAAAATGTCGACCATCTGATCTATTACACCGGCGTCGAAGTGACCGAAGATAATGTTGCCCTGTGTGAAACCGGCTCAGCTGCGGAATTCGCCGCTGGCTGTAACACTATCAAACCAGGCTCGGTACCGCCTGATTACGCCATCGACTTCTGGTCGCCACAAGTACCAGAAATGGGCTTTAAAGCAGCTCTGCACGGTGTACCGGACGACTATTGATCGGTTCACCACGCGTTAGATAGTACCGAGGCATGGCCATGCTAGACCATGCCTCGGTGCCTTCGCGCTGCCGCGTGACAAAATGAACAATTCTGCGCCCGCTATAGAAGTTTCGGGACTCTCCAAGCGCTTCGACGCAACGGTGGCTCTTGATGATGTCTCATTTTCCGTCGCCAAGGGCGAAGTCCGAGCTCTTATTGGCGAAAACGGCGCCGGAAAATCGACTCTAGTCAAAATTCTAAGCGGCCTAATTCGCCAGGATTCAGGCAGCGTCAGTCTTTTTGGCGAGACGGTAGGAATTGGCCGACCGGTCCGCGCCCATCGTTTTGGCATTCACACTGCGTTTCAGGAAATGACCCTAGTGGACGATCTCACGGTCACGCAGAACATGCTGCTGCCCTACGAGCCAGCACCGTTACTCGGACAGATCAATCACCGCAAGAGCCATCAATTGGTCGCGCAACATTTCGCCAATTTGAACCTTGAAAATGTTGACCCCGGTGCACTGGTAAGCGAGCTAGACCTTTCGACGCGACAAAAAATTGAAATTGCTAAGGCAGTATCACGGGACCCTCGCGTACTATTACTTGACGAGCCGACTTCAACCCTATCGGTCTCCGATGTCGATTGGCTCGGCGCCTTAATCGAAACACTGAGCGCCACCGGGGTAACACTCGTTTTTATCACCCACCGTATGGCGGAGGTGCGGCGCTTTTGCGGCAGTCTCACGGTGCTACGCAACGGCCAGCATGCCGGCTCCTTTGGGGTTGACGAAGTGTCTGACAGCGATGTTGTACGTCTCGTCATCGGCCGCTCGCTTGGCGCCATCTATCCTTTAAAAGAAGATTACCGGCGGAGCACGGCAACTGCGCCGGCACTCGCTGGAAACGGTCTCTCCACCAGCGGTCAATTGTACGATACATCATTTCAACTATGGCCAGGCGAAGTCCTTGGTATCGGCGCGCTACAAGGTATGGGTCAGCTCGAATTGTTCGAGGCGCTGTTCGGAGTCACTGGCCTGCGGGAGGGCCGAGTAGAATTGGATGGCAAAGCCGTCACGCTAACGACGCCAGCCGATGCCGTGCGCGCCGGCATCGGTATCAGCCTGGTGCCAGAGGATCGCAAGACAGAGGGCCTGTTTCTCACCCTATCTGGTACCGCCAATGTCTCAATTCCGGTCATCGAGCGGCTCGCCAATTTTGGGTGGATCGTGCGCGAGGCAGAGGCGGCAGCGGTAGACGAAGTGTTTGACCGCCTCAACGTCCACCCTCGTGCACTTTACAAAAGCGCATCCTCATTCAGCGGAGGCAACCAGCAGAAGATTGCCATCGCCAAATGGCTGCTGGCGCAGAGCAAAGTGCTTCTAATGTTCGACCCAACCCGCGGCGTAGATATCGGCACCAAGCACGAAATCTATATTCTGATCCGCGAATTGGCCAAAGAGGGAAACGCAATCCTGTTCTACACGACGGAAATTCCCGAGCTGGTAAATGTGTGCGACCGAGTCCTGGTGATGTATCGCGGCCGCATCGTCAAGGAACTACTCGGCGACGAGATTTCTGAAGAAAATATTATGACCCACGCGCTTGGCACACCGGCGGCGGAGACCGCTGCGTCGCCAAAGGAGATTGCTAGGTGAACGGCTCAGCCGCTCTTTCCGTCGTGCCGCTAAGTTGGCGCCGTAGCTTAGCACGCCAGCAGCGTTTGTTCGTCGCCGTCGGAGCCTTCATTGCCATTTTCGTCTATCTTGACTTTATCTCGCCAGGCCCAGTTAGCTACTTCGAAATCAGCTTTCTATTTGCGAATGCCGGACCGTTGGCGCTCGCCGCAATGGGTCAGACCATCGTCTTCCTTATTCGTGGTTTTGATCTGTCCTGTGGAGCCACACTCTCCCTGGTCAATGTTGTTATTGCGCTCTACACCCGCGATACGGTTCACAGTCAAGTGCTCATGTGCATTGCGGGCCTTGGCATAGGTGCCTTCGTTGGCGCCTTCAACGGATTCTTCATCGCCTTCATGCGCCTCCAGCCGGTGGTAGTGACACTGGCCACAATGTTTATCATTCTTGGCCTTAACCTGTTAATCATGCCCGATCCGGGCGGTATGGTACCCTACGGCATCACACAAACCCTTACCGGAGATATCATTCCGGACATCCTTCCAGCTTCGCTGGTCGTACTGTTGGTGGCCTTGTTGATCTGGGCGCTGATCAAACGTTCGCGTTTTGGGACCGCGCTTTACGCCGTCGGTAGTAACGAAGACGCGGCATTCTCCAACGGTATTTCTGTGACACGGACAAAATTTATTGGCTACACTCTAGCCGGCATGTTCTACGGCGCCGGCGGCGTCTTTCTGAGTGCTCAGACCCTGTCCGGGGATCCTCTGGTAGGCAGTGGCATGCTGTTGCTAATCTTCGCTGCAACAATTTTGGGTGGTACGCGCATCGGTGGTGGACAGGGCGGCTGTGTCGGAACCGTTTTCGCTGCCCTCACGCTCCTCTTAATCTCAAACGTAATGCTGGTGCTGAATGTTTCCTCACACTACACGCCAATTGTCGAGGGGGTAATTTTGTTGCTTGCGGTAGCCGGCGCGACGCTCGGCAAGGATTCTCCGGTCACCGAACACCTTAGAGTTTTTCGACTCAATATTGCTGGTCTCGGCAACCGCTCGTTACCGCAATTTCTCGAACGCCCCAAAGTCCAGCGTGGGAGGTTGCGAACCAACTGGAAAACGCGGGTGAGCGATGAGCTGACTGGCTCGGCGGTCAATCAATGGCGCGTAAAAAATTGGGAAAGTCTCCGCCTGATTATCCCGGCTTGGGTGCTGCTGGTCGTAGTTTATGTGTTGGTGCTTATCTTTATCGGCGGCTCCGCCTGGAGCACACATTACTTCAACTCACTCTTTACGCTAGCGATCTTTTTTGCCGTTCTTGGGCTAGGTCAGGGCGCTGTGGTGCTAACCGGCGGCCTCGATCTCTCAGTGCCGCACACCATGGCATTTACAGGCGTCATGCTAGCGGCACTCTCTAACGGCATGGACGGGCCAGCCTATTGGGCCATTCCGATGGTACTCGGAATCGGTATTACGGTAGGCATCGTCAACGGGCTTGGCATTGTTCTGTTTGGAATGCCGGCAATCGTGGTAACGCTTGCTACTAATGGTATAATGCAGGGCCTTGGTTTGCTCTATACAGGCGGCATACCAACCGGACGGTCACCACCAGTATTGGTGTGGCTTTTCACCGGGCGGTTTCTCGGCTTCGCACCGTCGGTCTGGCTGCTGATTATTTTCGTCGCTATGGCGATCATCGTACTGCACCGAACCACCTTCGGACGGCGCGTTTTCGCGCTGGGCAATAGTCCGCGCGTGTCTTTACTGTCGGGTGTTCGTGTCGACCGCACGACCATCGGTGTCTACGCACTGAGCGGCTTTTGCTCAGCCCTCGCCGGTGTACTGATGACCGGATTCAGCACCGTTTCGTTCCTTAATATGGGGCTACCCTTTCTGCTGCCGGCAATCGCCGTCGTTCTGGTTGGCGGCACGCTTGCAACTGGTGGACGTGGCCATTATTTGGGCATTCTAGGCGGTGCCCTCCTGCTCACAGCGGTAGCTACCTTCGTCACTGGCACCAATATTCCGATTGCATGGCGCGATATTGTTTTTGGCGTCGTGGTTCTTGGTGCGGTGTTGACGCTGCGCGAACGCAACACCGGCTAAGCTCAACCGGCTAGTAGTTCCGCCAGCGCCTGGTCGATAAAGGCAGCATCTTCGGGGTTACGGGCATTACCAGCCCAATGACCCCAGATAGACGGAATTGGGCGAAATTCAGCGTTCGGTATATGGGCCGCCTCATAGGCACCGTCCTCGGGCGGAAAATAAATATCGGTTTGGCTAGGCATAACGATTGCCTTAGCACTTATCGTTCCCAATGCTTTTTCAAAATCTCCACAATAAATCTCATTGTCGCTAAGGTCAGCGTGATACCAAGTCGATATATGAGAAAGTATGTCGTTTGCATCGCGACTCACAAACATGTTTTCCCAATGGCCTACAAGAAAATCCTCAATCGAGTTGTAACCCATATCATTATATTTGCTCTCGCGATAAAAACCCTGCGACGGCGGGGAAGCGGCCCAAGCGCGACCCAGAGTTTTGAGACCGACTTCCGGTGGCGTGTCGTACCAGCCGTCTTTCCACGCTGGATCAAGTTCAAGAATGCCGCGCATACCTTGGAGGAACACTTTGTTATGAGGCGAGGTTCGCGCAGAACCGCAGATCGGCGCGATGGCGGCCATCATGTCTGGAAAAAGCACTGCCCATTGATAAGTCTGCAGGGCACCCATCGAATGGCCCATGACAAGCAACAGCTTATCAATGTCAAGCACCTCAGTGATGAACCGATGCTGCAGCATCACATTATCATAAATTGAAACGTGGGGAAAATTGCCCCGGTCGAATGGCGATGGCGTATTGCTAGGGGAAGAAGAAAGGCCATTGCCCAAGAGGTTGGGAACAATAATAAAGTGACGAGCGGGGTCGAGTGCCTTACTAGGGCCAAAGAAATATTCGCAATCGGTGTGCCGCATACCGAACGGTGTGAGAATCACTACGGCATTGCTTTTGTCTTCATTGAGTGTGCCATAGGTGCCGTAGGCAAGCCTGACGTCATGCAGGCTGTGTCCCGACTGCAATAAAATTTCTCCAGCCTCGAAAAATCTGCTCTCGCTCATGTTCGCCTCCCCTCAGTGTCCGAACTTAGCTGCCGGCGACGACAGGCAATTCGATGAAGGACGGCCGCGACGCGTCGTGGAATACCGTTTGGTTTGCAATCACCAGCTCGCTATCTTCCCCGAACGGCTTACCATTGTTCGGGTTACGGTCGAAATGCGGGAAGTTGCTGCTCGAGACTTCAACGCGAATGCTGTGTCCCGCTTCAAACTGGTGGCAAGCAACCCCGGCAGCGATAGAAAAGGAATAAATCTTGCCAGGCTCCAACAATCTCTCGTCCGCGAGCGATTTGTGGTAGCGTCCGCGTATGATGCCCTCGGTAATATTGATCGACGTGCCGTCAGGCCAAACATCGCACAGCTTGACGGTGAAATCCGTATCTACCGCCGAGGTAGCCGCATGCAGCACTGCGTTTACCTTTCCAGCGATAAACACCGGCGTATCTAGGGGCGATGAGCTATAAACCAGCACATCGTTACGATATTCAACCGGGCGCTGGTCGGCGGGTCCCATGGGCGCCCTATCCGGAAGGCAGCAGGAATGACCGCCGAGACTTTCGACCGGCACCGCCGGACCGTAGATAAAAAAATCAGCGTCCTCGTCGTCCGGCGCCTCGCGCGAAAGGCTGCCATCCCCGGAAAGCGAATTAGCTCGTCCGCCACTATGGCAATACCATTTCTCCGCCATCGTACCGGGAAGTGGCCAGCTATCATAATCGCGCCATTCATTAGCACCAGTGACGAACAAGCGCACCATGGGAAGTGAGTCAAGTCTGGTACGGTCGCCCTTGAGTTGAGCATCAAACCAAGCAATTTGATAATCATCGACGAAATTTCGTGCCTCCCAACCATAATCGATGGCACCAACTTTCTGAGTCCAAGGAATATGATACCACGGACCCACGAGCAGGCGGTGCTCCGCCCGCCCGGCGGCTGTAAAGACTTCGTAACATTCGATCGTCTTGGCAATGAAGCTGTCATACCAGCCGCTTACATGGAGGCAGGGAATGTCAATAGTGTCGAGGCGAGATGACAAATCCCATTCCCGCCAATAATCGTCAGCGGATGGATGAGCAAGATAGTCGGCAATGAAGGGTAGAGAATCGGGTGTGATAAAAAACGGCGTCTTCCTCATCGGTGTCGCCGGGTGCCATTTGCCAGATATCTGGTCAGCCAGAGCTACCTGGGCGATAGCCTCATCGTCACCCTTTCGGTTTGCCGCATCGCCAGCGATGATTGCAGCCCATTGCGCCAGTGTTGCCATGGAGAGTGCGCCACCAACATAAAGAAATCCGTCATGCATGCCGGCGGGATAAAAAGCTGGAACCGCTGTTTTGAGTGATGGAGGCTGGAGATGAGCAGCAAGCAGTTGGTTGATCCCAGGGATGGAGAATCCGTAACTCGCTACCTGACCGTCGCACCAATGCTGGGCGGCACACCATTCGATGGTATCGAACCCGTCAGTGTCATCATGGCGCAGGGGATAGAACTCACCCTCCGACTGATAACGACCGCGTGAATCCTGAACCAGCACTGCATAGCCATGCCGGGCATACCAAGAGGGGTGGGCATACACGTAGGATTGTGCGGCATCCTTATCATAAGGTATGCGCAATACCAGAGCAGGAACTGGCCCGCTTTCCACTGGGCGGAAAAGGTTTGCGCGGAGCGTCACGCCGTCCCGCATGGCAATAGCGATATTCTGTTCGGCGTGGATTCCGGCAGTTTGATAGGAATTATCCAACATGGCGGTTTTCCTTAATATTTTGCAACGATAACGAGTATCTATGCCCACTTTAACCAATGCGGCCGCAAAAATAATCCTGCTTCGGTAGGAGTTCGAAATAAATATTTCGAGAAAATTCCAGACAATAACTAACCGATATAGCTTAACCTCTAAGGCTATTGCGTTTCATAACCAGTATTGGCGCCCTGGGCATAGTGCGCGAAGCCGTTCAAGCCCTATAACTTCTATTAAATGGCACTCAACGTACAACGCGCTGTGCCTTGGGAAATTTGTTTCATAAACATTTTTTGGGATTACAGAAGCCAAAATTGAAAAATGGTACTTCACTTGTTATGCGACTAGAAGCAGTCCGAGGACTTTGAACAGGTGGACACAACTTAGGACCTAGGCAAACCGATCTCGACACTAGATATTTATGACTAGGTTGAAAGCACCATCGGGCCATGTTTTGGAGCCTGATTGGCAGGTCTCGGGAGCCCTGGGGATGACATATTCCGCCTCCACGACCACCTAAAGGCGCGCCTTTAGGTGGACAGGATGGATTTAGCCCAACTATAGTGCGCACGCACCGCGCCGAAAAAGGGCGCTTAAGAGATGAAACCGATAGAAGGCATTATGGCCAAAGAAGAATTGCTCGAGTTTTCCGGCACAGTGACGGAAAAACTCCCGGACACTATGTTCCGCGTAAAACTTGAGAACGACCATGAGATCATTGCACGTCCAGCGGGCAAGATGCGTAAATACCGCATCCGCGTTTTGGTCGGCGACAAGGTCGATGTCGAAATGACGCCCTATGATCTAACTAAGGGCCGCATTACTTTCCGACACAAATAGCCTATCCGCGCACCGCCGCCTAGACCTGCGGGTTTCCCTCAGGACCATAAATACGAATCGTCTCCGCCACGGTGATTTGGTATTCCTCAAACAATTGGTTTTTTCCCAGAACCTGCGCCTCTCCATGCCCTGGGTGATTGCGCCATGCCGACACGGCTGCTTCGTCACGCCAGAAAGACAGCGACAGAAATTTACCGGGCGTCACCATGCTTTCGAAGCGCTCAATGGAAATGAAGCCGTCCTGCTTTTTGAGCTCAGGGCGCAGCTCTGCTGCGAGGTCAAAATAACACGGTGCACCCGCTTTGTTAGGCTGGACTTCGAATATGACNACGATCATGATCTTCTCCATTGCCAGAGAGANGAATAGTATGNCTCATCCAAGATTTGTTGATATGGGCNCCTGCNTAGCCTAATGGACGNTTANATGGATTTCTGGACCTTGACCGCGAGGCGCTTGGTTTTGCACTCCGTGTGGTGCGCATCGCCTATTTTGGCTTCCGGGTCACTCAGTGCAATCGGTTTGGCCAGGGCAAAGGGCAGTTGCCCGTCAAGCCATGTATGCAGATTATAATTTCGCGGAGTTGCTACCGCTTCTTGGAATAACCTCGCCATTAGTCTGTTGCCGAAACAAAACGCATCGCGCGCACACCAAGCCCAGCATTAAAGCCAACCGAAAGCAGAATAAGTGCTGCGCCAATAAAGGTAAGGCGGGTAGGAACCTCGTCAAAACCAAGCCACACCCAGATTGGCGCGAATACCGCGTCGATCAGCACCACGAAAATCAGTGTTGGAGCCGAAATATAGCGCGCAGCATAGAAATAAAGTGTAAGTGGAATAGCGAGTTGCACCACACCAAACGCAGCCATCATAGCAACATCATAAGCGCTGGCGGTAAACGGCAGAGCAACCGGCAGTGCCGCGATGCCCGCAACCAAAGCCGAAATCAGTACCGCCGGTTCCATCTGCACATTCCGAAATTTACGCGCGATTAAGGTCTGCACGGCGATCGCCACGGCAATGGAAAATGCCAGAAGATTACCGTAGAAACCGCTGAGTTCAGCCGCACCGGAGAACATGACCCCAACACCAGAAAGCCCGCCCAGCATGGCGATCCATGTATAAAGAGGAACGCGCTCGCCGAGGAAGGGCCGGGCAAACAATGCCACCAACAGGGTCGATGTGGTCATGATGGCAACAACATTAGCTACCTGAGTATGCTGCATCGCCAATACGTAGGCGATAATCGCCCACCCGGTGAACACACCGATCACTAAGCTCGGCAGCGCTGCTGCCTTAAATGAAGCAAGCGCGCGACGACGCTCCCGGATGACGAAGATCAAGGAGACCGCGATGGCAGCAAAGAAACAACGGAGAGTGATGATTTCCCAGCTGTCTATCGAGACTGCACGCACAAAATAGCCGCCGCTGGAGAAACACATTCCGGCGCTAACAGCGAGCAGAGCGCCAAATACGGGCCGAGAAATCACCTGCACTTCCACCCGTCGATCAAAATGCCACCAAGTCTAACCCGGTCATATAGGTCTCGATCATACCACACACCTTGGCGTCGTTTTTCCATCAGCATTAGGCAGCCGGGAGATATTGCCAGAGATCTTGTCGCAGATATCATGATTAAGATAATTGACTACAGCGGACCGAACATTGATCCCTTTGTATAGCAACCTAGAGATGCCAGTGGTTTTAAGAATTACACCCGCTTTCAACTGATCTTCCTCCGCGCTTACTTTTCCCGGCGTTACTATCATAATCAATACGATCCCTGCCGCCAGCCACCGTCCCGTGTAAGCAATT
This sequence comes from Rhodospirillaceae bacterium, assembly GCA_002717225.1. Classification (GTDB taxonomy): domain Bacteria; phylum Pseudomonadota; class Alphaproteobacteria; order UBA828; family UBA828; genus PTKB01. Next base: position 32,768 of record PBDG01000056.1, read on the forward strand.
GGCGAGAGGTGAATAATTGACTATGGTCCGGCGCGAAACCGAGAAAAAAGAGGCTACATGTTGCGCTGCGCTGCTATCGGTCTTGGCTGGTGGGCCGACGAACTAGCCCAGGCCATCCAAGGAAAATCACAGAAGATCTGCGTTACAACCTGTTATTCGAGGACGCTAGAAAAACGCATAAGCTTCGCCGATAAACACGGCACGACTATTCATAATTCCTATCAAACAGTGTTGACCGACGAAGACGTTGACGCGGTTCTGCTCTGCACACCTCATTCACTTCATGCAGAACATGTTGAGCAGGCGGCACGGGCCGGTAAACACGTATTCGTAGAGAAGCCTTTCACCCTCACGGAAGATAGCGGCAGAGCGGCCGCTACCGTCTGTGCCGATCACAACCGTGTGCTAGCTGTCGGTCAAAATCGCCGCTATGCTGCCGCCACCCAAGAGGTGAAACGCCTACTACAGGCTGGCGAATTCGGCATACCACTTCATTGTGAAGCCAATTTCTCTAATCCCCGGCCACTGCAATACAAGCCCGACGGCTGGCGCGCAAACCGAATTGAGAGCCCAGGCGGAGGTATTGCAGGCATGGGCGTACACATGATTGACGCCATGACCCACCTGCTTGGACCGGTAACCCGCGTACAGGCGCAGTGCAAGCGTCTCGCAGTCTCAGTCGACATTGATGATACCACCTCGGCTCTATTCGAATTTGCCTCCGGCGCCACCGGCTACCTCGGTACTTTCAGCGCCTGCCCACAGACTGTCTTCTTTAATCTTTACGGAACCGGCGCCAATGCCTTTGCGGCTCCAGATACAGATCGGCTAACTTTGCATCGTGCGGGCAAAGAGCCTACGGAGGTAAACCTTACGCCGATTGATACCCTCAAAGCGGAACTTGAAGAATTTGCCGACGCCTGCACAGGTAGCGTTAAATTTCGCGTGCTGCCGGAAGAAGCGATCCACACGGTTGCCGTCATGCAAGCGATGGTAGCCTCTGCCGAGCACGGAGCACCGATAGTTGTCGGTAGCCTCTAGAAAATGCTTCTCAAGCTCCTTCTATTAATTGGCGGAATCACAATCTTTGCTTCCATGATCTATGACCGTTTTACCGGAAAAAAGATGACCCGGCGGATTGTCTGGCCATTGTTGGGTACCATTGCCGCGGTGCTCATCGCTATCGCGGCGCGCACCGTGGTGAAATAGCGACGCCTAAAATCATCCCATAACCTTGTGCGCAATACGAGATAGGAAAGTGGCGCAGCTTCGAGCCCATCTCTGAGTGGCGAGAAACTGAGACCGATGGCTAATCTACTGCTTCACCCAATTCACGAAGTTTTTCTCGGATTGCGTAATTGTCCGGCGCCATGCCACGAGCGCGGCGGAAATCTTCTCGCGCGAGAGCATTCTGGCCCGCGCCTTCAAGCGCAAGGCCACGATGGAAATACATCTTTGCATTTACCGTCCCAAGATCGATGGCGGCATCAAAATCCTCGATCGCACTCGACCAGTTGTCACTCATGCGGTAAGCGCTGGCCCGAGTTGCTAGCGCGATTCCGACTAGGGCGTCGTTGATCACGTTGCTCTCAATTGCCAGAGTCAAATCTGCCACCGCCTTGTCATACTCTTCTAGGTGATAGAATGCCTGAGCGCGGCTGATATGCATGACAGCGAAAGCCTCTCCGAATATTTCTCCGGAATTGATCGCTGTTGTCAGATGCGTGACCGCTGCATTGAATTCCCCATTGCGCAGCGCCCGAGCTCCTTCGTTCATCTCAAATCTTCCATTACTCGACAGAGCAGGAATAGCAATCAACGCAGCAAATATGAACGCGGCAAAAAATTTCACGAATGGAAGGTTCAAGATTGCAACGGGACAAGAAAATCGCGAAGTGCGTCAAGCGTCACATCCGGGTCTTCTTCCATCATAATGTGACCCAGATTGGGTAGTATGACAGACACCGCTCCAGGAATAGAATCAGCAAGTACACGGCCCGCTTTTGCCGGCGTCATCATATCTTTTTCACCGATGACCACCAGGGCCGGGCAAGTTACCGCCGCTGCCGCTGCCGCGCCACCCTCATAGGCGTTTGTCGCCATAAGGTCTGTATGGAGGATACCGTTAGCGGCACGTTCCATGACACGCAAGCCGCCCCTCATCATCCAAAGGCCCGGCATGCGATGCCCGCCAAGCTGTGCACGCCGGCCATAACCCCAGACATTGAGCAAGTCAAAAGCCTCATGATCATCCACTGCGGCCGGCTTGAGCAAGGCGTCATTGACCGGAATAGCAAGTGCTCCACCAAGTATCACCAAAGCTCGCGCCCGGTCATTATACCGCCCAGCGCAATCGAGAGCGACTTGCCCGCCCATGCTGTGGCCGACTAATGCCACGCTTTCGATTCCCGCCGCGTCCATCACTCGAACGACCCAATCAGCCATTGCCTCGATCGAAGTGAATGGCTCGCCACCGGAGCGGCCATGGCCCGGAAGATCAACGGCCAAAACGTTGCTGCCATGCCATGCAAAATAACGCGCCTGCAATTTCCAGATTGTTCGATCGAATGAGGCGCCATGGACAAACAACGTGGTCGGTAGCTTAGTATCGAAATCCTGACCGCCGGTGGCACAAAAAACCTTTTGGCCGTTGACTTGGAGCTCCATCGTCTAGTTCCTCTGCGATGCCTTAAGCGCGCGGGCAAGATCATTGGTCAAATCCGACGGATCTTCGAGTCCGACCGAGAGACGAACCATATCTTCAGCAATGCCAGCCTTCTCTAGTTCCACTCTACCCATCTGCTGATGAGTTGTGCTGGCCGGATGGATTACCAGGCTCTTGGCGTCACCTACATTGGCGAGATGAGAGAATAGTTCCAACGCCTCAATAAATTTACGCCCAGCCTCGCGACCACCCTTGATGCCGAAAGTAAAGATCGAACCGCAGCCATCGGGCAGCAAGGTCGCCGCAAGATTATGATCTGGGTGGGAGGTGAGCTCAGGATAGCTTACCCAGTTTACCAAGTCATGGCCCTCAAGAAAGGTGATTAGGTGACGAGCATTCTCGACATGGCGCTTGACGCGCATGGAAAGCGTCTCGACGCCTTGTAAAATATAGAAGGCATTGGTCGGACTCATGCAGGCACCAAAATCGCGCAGACCCTCGGCACGTGCACGCATGATAAATGCACCAGGGCCAAATTCCTCGGCAAAATCGAGGCCGTGATATCCATCATATGGTTCTGTAAGGGTAGGGAATTTGTCAGTTGCCTCCCAATCAAAGGTACCGCCATCGACGATCACCCCGCCGATGGCGACGCCATGACCGCCGAGAAACTTCGTCGCCGAATGCATAACAATATCGGCACCGTGCTCTAACGGGCGGAACAGGCAGGGAGTGGCAAAAGTATTGTCGATCATCAGCGGCAACCCGTTCTCATGAGCAACTTCGACGATGCGTGCAATATCCATCACCTCAAGGCCTGGATTGCCCAGGGTTTCTCCATATACGAGCCGTGTGTTGGGCTGAATGGCATCGGCGAAAGCCTTCGGCTCGCGCGGATCAACGAAACTCGTCTCGATACCGAAACGCGGCAATGTATGGGCAAAGAGATTGTGGCTACCGCCATAGATCGAAGCCGAGGAGACGATATGTGAACCGGCATCCATCAGTGTCGCCACAGCTAGATGAAGCGCCGCTTGGCCGCTAGCCGTGCAAACGGCGCCGACGCCACCTTCGAGTGCCGCGATACGCTCTTCCAGAACAGCTACGGTAGGATTAGAAATGCGCGAATAGATATGCCCGGCGCGCTCTAGATTGAACAACGAGGCCGCCTGCTCAGTATCGCTAAACACATAAGAGGTAGTCTGGTAGATAGGAACAGCTCGCGCGCCAGTCACCGGATCGGGCCTCTGACCGGCATGCAAGCCAAGGGTNTCGGGTCTAAGATATTTTGGNCCAGCCGCCATGTCGGNGTCTCCTTCTCGGTTCGCCGGTATCCTATGCGAGCGCAGCGTTTTGTCCAGGCGCGCTNCCAACAATGCGGAAAACTGTTTTGAGCCGCNCCCACAGGGCGTAAGATCATCGACAGAGGCATAAGGATAGGGGAGTGGGTCTATGCTCAAGATCACCGGTTATTCGGACCGAGTCAGCGCACGTCCTGGCGAGAAGATCAAATTCATGGTTAATTGCGAATTAGACAGTTATCGCGCCGATATCGTCAAATTGATATGCGGAGACAGCTCGCCAAACGGACCAAAATATAAGGAAAAACTAATTCGCACCCCAGTCAATAAGAGATACAAGGGGCGCGCCCAGCGCATATATGCTGGCTCCTACGCCATTGTCAAAAGCAATCCGAGTCTTGAACGGCTAAAAAACTTCACCGTCCAGGCCAAGGTCTGGCCGACCACGCCCGAGCGCGGTCAGCAAGTCATTCTCGGCAAATGGAGCCCGCGCAATCAGAGCGGCTTTGCCCTAGTGGTAGCTGAGGATGGCTCACTGGGCCTGATGCTCGGTAGTGGCAGAGGAAAAACTGAGACCGTCTCCCTGGGCAAGGCGATGTTGTCACGTCATTGGTACATGGTCGCCGCTAGTTGGGATGCTGCAAAAAGAGAAGTACGGCTCTATCAAGAGCCTCTGCACAACTATTTCGGTGTCAAACACGGCGGCTCAGTGGTTAAAAAAGTTAAGATTGCCAAGGTTGCTACCAATAAATCTCCGTTCACCATGGCGGCTCTATTCAGTAGTAAATCCGGCGAGCGGACGATCTGCAGCAGCTTCTATAACGGTAAAATCGACAGCCCGAGAGTTTGCGATCGAGTACTAAGCCCGGCAGAGATCGAAAGCCTGAAAGGCAACGCAATCCCCTCTGCACTCGCCTCATCGGTCCTCGCCGCATGGGATTTTTCGCGCGATATTACTTCGATCAAAATCAGCGATATCTCCAGCCGTCAAATGGACGGTGAGATTGTCAATTTACCGGCGCGCGGCATGAAGGGTGCCAATTGGACTGGCGTAGAGATGAGCTGGCGCCATGCCGCAGAAGAATATGGTGCAATCCATTTTCACGACGACGACCTCTACGATGCTGGCTGGGAAGTAGACTTCGAGCTGACGGTTCCGAAGGGTCTAAAGAGCGGGATTTATGCCGCGCGCCTCCGGGCCGGAGACGCGGAAGAATATATCCCCTTTGCCGTCCGCCCGGAGCGGGGTAAAGAAGCGCGTATCGCCTTTATCCTACCTACTATTCATTACATGGCGTATGCCAACGAGCATCTCGCCTTCAACGGCCCGATTGCAGAGATTCTCACCGGCCAAGTATCGGTGCTACACGATACCCATATGTTTCTGAACAAGCACCGGGAGTATGGTGCCTCGCTCTATGATACTCATTCCGACGGCTCAGGCGTCTGCTATTCTTCGCGCCTTCGGCCAATTCTCAACATGCGACCAAAATACCAGACACAATGGTCCTGCTTCGGCGAGAAGGACACCAATCTGCGCGAATTCAATCTTGACCTCTATTTCATCGACTGGATGGAGCGTTTCGGTTTTGACTATGACGTGGTGACTGACGAAGATATTCATTATGAAGGCATCAGCGCCCTTGAGCCACACAACGTCATCATCACTGGCAGCCATCCGGAATATTATTCTAAGCAGATGCGCGACGCGGTCTTTGATTTCACCCACCAGGGTGGCCGTCTAATGTATCTTGGCGGCAACGGTTTCTATTGGCGTGTGGCGCTGCATCAAGAAATACCAGGTGTAATCGAAGTCCGTCGTTGCGAAGCAGCAATCAAGACCTGGGGTGCCGATACAGGCGAATATTACCATAGCTTCACCGGCGAGCATGGCGGCCTCTGGCGCCATCAAGGCGAGACTGAACCACAGCGCTTAGCCGGCGTCGGCTTTACCTCCGAAGGATTCGATATCTCGTCCTATTATCGCCAAACAAACGACGCGAGGAACCCCCGGGTGGCCTTCATGTTCAAAGGCATCAGCAACGATGAGCTAATTGGCGATTTTGGCTTCCATGGCGGTGGCGCGGCAGGCAATGAACTGGACCGCGCCGACCTAGCGCTCGGCACCCCACCCCATGCCCTGGTCGTCGCAACCTCAGAAAATCACACAGATCTCTATATGGTGGTGAACGAAGAAATTCTAGTGAATTTCCCCGGTGGGACTTCGGGGCCAAACAATCCTTTGGTACGCGCCGATATGGTGTTTTTCGAAACACCCAATGGAGGAGCTGTATTTTCCACCGGCTCCATTGCGTATGGTGCCAGCCTGCCGTGGAACGATTACAATAACAATGTTGCCAAGTTGACAACGAACGTGCTTCGGCGATTTGCCAACCCAAAACCGTTTTAGGAGAAAAGGAGTGAGTGATGCCCGCCTATGCGATTGCCGATATCAAGATAGAAGACCTCGAGACCTATAAGGGTTACCAAGCGCTCACACCGGCAACTATCGAAAAATATGGCGGCCGCTTTAAGGTGCGTGGCGGCGATAGCGAGGTGAAAGAGGGCCAATGGCAACCGGGGCGCATAGTTGTGCTCGAATTCGACGATATGAATGCATTAAAGCGCTGGTACGATTCGCCGGAATACACCGAGGCCCGTGCCATTCGCCAAAAGGCCGCGACCGGCAGCATAATCTTTGTTGAAGGTGTCTGATGCCTCATCAATATGGACAATTAGCTGATTGGAGTTGGAGATCTGTAACGCCGTCCTCGCGAGAAGAGGCGGGAAGGCACTACAACGAATCTTCGACCACCCGCTGCGTGTTCAACTTTGCATCGACGGGTGGTGTAACCGAAGCCTAATAAGGCCGTTCGCTAAGCTTTCACCCAAGTTTTGACGGATTAACCGCAGGCGGTATCAGGGCCGGCAACAATACCTTTATCGTGCAACCGGCCTATATCGCCGTCGCTCATACCTAAAATGTCCGCGAGAATTTCGTCGCTATGCTCGCCAAGCATCGGTCCTCGAGTGGGCTCCATACGAGGGTTGGCGGCAAAATCGAGTGGCGACCCCGGAGTAAGTATCCGTCCGATACCGGGCTGTTCGACTTCGCCAAACAGAGGATTGTCGGTTGATACAAATGGATCTTCTTCAACCATTTGCTTATAGGTGCGAAACGGCCCCCACAGAATACCGGCATCACTTAGCGCCTTTCCAGCCTCGGCAAGTGTCTTGCCGGCAAACCAAGCGCCGACCATTTCGTTCAGTTCGTGACGCACTTTCCAACGGTCAGCCTCAAGATTGAGGTCAACGCCCCTGGCCAACTCTAACTCATGAAACCACGCGGTTAAGTTAGTCACCTCGCCAAGCGCCTTGATGTGCCGGCGGGTGACGACAACAAGCATGATCTCGCGCCCGTCGCTGGTAGTGAAATCACGCCCGAATGTGCCGTACATATCATTGCCGATGCGCGGACGAGTTGTACCGTTGATCTGCACGTCACCAAGATAGCCAAGGGACGCCGTGAGATGATAGGCCGTGTCCGCTAGGCTCAGCTTCACGAGTTGGCCCTCACCCGTGCGCGTTCGATGTCGCTCGGCGGCGAGCAAGCCGATCGCGGCTGTGAGACCGCAGGTTAAATCCCAACCCGGCAGCACATTGTTGACCGGACCCTTATGGTCCTCCGGCCCAGTAACATAGGGCCAACCGGTGCGCGCATTGACCGTGTAATCCACTGCCACGGAAGCATCAGGATTACCTATAATCTTGAGCATGATGAGATCACTGCGCTTCGCCTTCAGCGAATCATAATCAAGCGTCGGCGG
>PBDG01000057.1 GCA_002717225.1 Rhodospirillaceae bacterium
CATGAACAAATGGTCGTAGGCGTGTCCAACACTGAGAAAAGCAAATCGCACACGGTTCATCGGCAGGGGGAACTTTCTCTCAGGTTCGACGAGACGATAGCAGCAACTGCGCGTGACTGCCATGTAGATACTCAGCCGGCTCCATTTTCTATATTTTGGTCGCAGCAAACCTTAATCATTACTTCTGCGCCGATTGTTACCTTCTTAATTTGCAGTGATCGCAACAATCTAGTGAGCGGTGTGACAGGCGCATCTGGCCACAACACGAAGAACCATATATTTTGCGCCAACGCTTGAGGGGAGCGACCCCGAATTATGCCTGTTTATTGTGAAACTTGGCTCTATGGCTATGGCAACTTCCCTGCTGAGCCGCTTAATGCCGGTACCAGCCTTATGCCGGTCTTGCTTGGCGCGCTTGCGTTTTGCTTTCTGATCCGCCGGCGCGAAGGCGGCCCGGTGGTTTATCTCCTTGCTGCTTTGCTCATTGCAACAGGTCTCGGCAGCACCGCGTGGCACGCGACCCGAGAGCAGGTAGCGCTGACTGCGGATACCGTGCCGGGCCTGCTCTATTTCGCCGTGATGCTATTTTTCTGGATCTATTATCTGGGTGGGCGACTTTGGGGCTTCTTGCCGCTAGCTGCGATTGCTCTTCTTATTCATTTTCTCTGGCCGCTGTCGCATGAGGCGCTTTTTATCACTCTCGGTACCTTTGTTGCCATCCTCACTTTTGGCCTGCTCGGGCTCAGTTATCGCCGCCGGCCCATCGTTTTCAAGCTGGCGCTACCGACGGTTGGATTTGCCGCCCTCGCACTCGCGCTCCGGAGCATTGACTTGCACGTCTGCAAGACGATGCCCTTCGGGACCCATTTCTTCTGGCACATCTTCCTCGGCATCGCTGCTTTTGCTGGTATCCGCATGATGGTTGCAGCACGTGATTCTAAGATTGCTGCCATCAGCCAAACTGCTAAGTAGTGCTCAGTCTAATTGGCCAGCGAGCCGTAAGACTGTGATAGCGTATTCCATTTCTCTTCCTGTCTAGCGCGGTCATGTTTCGTAGGGCCGGAAAACAAATTTAGGGAATAGCATGACTAGTTGAGACGAAAGCTCTAACCACTACCAGTGGTTACGTAACGCGGGTTTACAATTATTTTGTATGCTAAAAAATGCAAAGCGGAACGGATCGTATTAGCTGAAATGCGCAGTGGGATAGATTTATGCAAGATTCGTTAATCCAGTGCTGGTGAGTTCGCAAAATTCGTCGAATGCTATGTGAGCAGCCAGTTGTTTAGGTCAAGTGGTTCTCTGGCAGTTTGCCCGTCGGAATTTTCGCCGCTACAGAATTAATCTTCGTCACTTTTGTGAAAATCGGTGACGGAGTAGACTCCTACATGAGTCGATTCGATAGCCTAGCGAACGAGGAGTTCCATGGCGGGCGAACAGGTGCTAAAGAAAGTCCTCGTCACTGGCGCGACGGGGATGGTAGGGCGGCAGGTGCTGATGCAGTTGCTTGACAATCCGTTGGTCGGCGAGATCGTTTCCGTTGGTCGGCGGGAAACGCCACTTAGCCACAATAAGCTAAAAGAGTTCATACTTAAGGACTTTCTCGATCTTACATCAATCAAGGCCGAATTTGGTAGCGTCGATGTTTGTTTTCATTGCCTCGGTGTCTATCAAAGCCAGGTGTCACGAAAGGCTTACTTCCGGATCACCTGCGACTATTTGATGGCGCTGACTGACGCCTTGGTTGCGATGAGTCCGCAGGCGACTTTCGTGCTTTTCAGCGCGCAGAGCGCGCGGCCCGACGGCAAAGGCATGTATTTTGCACGGGTTAAAGGCAGGGCCGAGAACGTGCTGAACGAGACGGAATTTCCACACAAATATATTTTCCGCCCCGGTCATATCCAACCGACCCATCAACGGAAGCCGCCAGGCCTAATATACCGCCATATTGCGTTGCCGATGATGGCCAAGAAATTCGCCAAGAATCCAGAGATTGGCGTCACCGACCGCGATCTCGCCAAAGCGATGGTCTCCACTGGCATCGCGGCGAAGGTTAATTCGAAGGTTTTTGACAACCGCATGATCCGCGAAGCGGCCGGCATTAGTTAATTGGCTCTGGTTCTCACAGTATATTAAGAACTTGGTCAGGCAGGCGGTTTCCAGCGACCGTCGCGCACTAGTTCGTCAGCAAGCTTGTTGAGCCCGCGTGAGAAGCGAGTAATGATTTCGTCGACCTGATCGGTTGTGACACTCAAGGGCGGTGCGAAAGATGAAGAGTTGTGACCGAAATAACCCCGCGAGATGAGTTTCTCTTCGTAGCAGAGATCGAATAGGCGGTGCGAGCAGTCCCATTCGATGTTGAGCTCTTCCTTGGTCTCTTTGTTCGCAACAAGTTCGATGGCAAGCATCAACCCGTCGCCGCGGATCTCGCCCATGAGCGGGTGGTCGCCGATGCGCTCGTGGAGCTGCGCCTTGAAGTATTCTCCGACGCGAGCGGAATTACCTATCAAGTCTTCGCCTTCCATCAGGTCGAGATTGGCGTTGGCGGCCGCACAGGCAATCGGATGACCACTAGCCGTATGACCATGGGTGAACAACGTTTTTTCCGGATCAGAGGCAAAGACCTTCCACATCTTTTCTGAAATCACTGAGGCCGAGAGTGGTACATAGGCGCTGGTTATGCCTTTGGAGAGAGTCATCAAATCCGGGGTTAGATTGTATTTCTGCGCCGCGAACCATTCGCCGAGACGGCCGAAGCCGGTGATCACCTCATCGGCGATAAAGAGCACATCGTGCTTCTTCAGTACCTTCTGGATCTCCTCGAAATAACCTTCCGCCGGTGCGATGCAGGCAGCAGCACCCATCACGGGCTCGGAGATGAATGCGCAGACAGTCTCCGGCCCCTCTGCTTCGATCATTGCGTCAAGATTGGCGGCCATGCGTTTGGAGAAATCGCGCTCAGATTCACCGGGTCGGCCTTCCCAGTAGTAATGCGCCTTGTCGGTATGTAGGAAACCGTCGAGTGGCAGGCCAAATGGTATGTGCATAAGCGGTAGGCCGGACATGCTAGCACAGGCCGAGGTGACCCCGTGATAACCCGAATGGCGCGAAATGATCTTACGCTTTCCGGGTTTGCCGCGTAGTTGCTGATACATCCAGGCGAGCTTGACGTTGGCGTCGTTCGCCTCCGAGCCTGAGCTGGCAAACAGCACCTTGCTCATGTGGGAGGGCAGTATCTTTAGAAGGCGCTCGCCGAGCTTGATTTGCTGCTCATGAGCATTGCCACCGAAGGTATGGAAATAGGCGAAATCATGCGCCTGTTTGCTGATTGCATCGGCGATTTCGTCGCGGCCATAGCCGACATTAACACAGAACAATGCCGCCATCGCGTCTATATAGGTGTTCCCCTTATTGTCGCTTAGGTAAATGCCGTCGCCTTTGGTCATGATCTGTGGGCCAATTTCGGCGTGCTCTGGCAGAGAGGTGAAAGCGTGGATCGTCGCGTCCACGTCCATTTGCTCAAGATTTANATTAGCTGCCGCGTCCAGACTCATCTCTCNCTCCTTTTTATCGATGTCGATCTTGCGGTAAAGCTANCATATANGGTGCGNNAGGTCTTGCCTCGTGCATGGCACACGATCNGCTCGTTANTATAGGGNANTCTGGCGGGTAGGAGCGAGCGCTAGCNGACGANATCGAGCCCAAGGATGCTCCAGANCTCTACCATCACCTTGGCGAGTTCCTCTATCATAGCATCGTTATGCAACGGGCTTGGAGTGATGCGGAGGCGCTCTGTACCCTTGGGCACGGTTGGGTAGTTGATCGGCTGTATATAGATGCCATGCTCGGTTAGTAGCATGTCAGAGGCCTTCTTGCAGCGTACTGGATCGCCGACTAATACGGGCAAGATGTGGCTCTCACTCGGCATGACCGGTAAGCCTGCTTTGCTTAACACGTCCCTGCAGTGCGTCGTGCGATCCTGATGGCTGATGCGCTCTTTGTTGCTTTCTTTCAGATGCCGAACACTTGCCAGTGCGCCTGCTGCAATCGCTGGTGGCAGGGCGGTAGTAAAAATGAAGCCCGGCGCGAAGCTACGGACGACGTCGATCAATGCGGCTGAGCCAGTAATATAACCGCCCATGATGCCGAACGCTTTAGCCAGCGTTCCCTCGATCACAGTTAAGCGGTCCATCAGTCCTTCTCGTTCAGCGATGCCACCACCGCGCGGGCCGTATAGGCCGACCGCATGGACTTCGTCGAGATAAGTCATTGCGCCATACAATTCAGCGACCTCGCAGATTTCCTCAATTGGGGCGATATCGCCATCCATCGAATAGACCGATTCGAAGGCAATCAATTTGGGCGCTGTCGGGTCAGCGTCTCGCAACTGACGCTCGAGATCGACGGGATCATTATGTTTGAAGATGGTTTTTTTTGCTCTACTGTGGCGAATGCCCTGGATCATTGAGGCATGGTTGAGCGCGTCGGAATAAATCTGGCAATGGGGCAGCACTTGGGCCAGTGTGCTCAATGTTGCCTCGTTAGAGATATAGCCCGAGGTGAAAACCAGCGCTGCTTCCTTGCCGTGAAGATCGGCCAGCTCGCGCTCCAGCAGAACCACAGGATGCGACGTTCCAGAGATATTGCGCGTGCCGCCGGCGCCGGCGCCATAGGTCTTTATTGCTTCCGTCATCGCATTCAACACTTTGGGATTCTGGCCCATGGCGAGATAGTCGTTGGAGCACCAGATGGTGACATCATCGATTCCGTTGCCATTGCTAGAATAGTGTTTAGCATGGGGATAGTTGCCTGCATGGCGCGCTAGTTCAGCAAATTCGCGGTAGTTGCCTTGGTCTTTAAGTTCTGCAATTTTTTGTGCGAAGAAAGCGTCGTAATCTACACGGTCGTGATTCATATTCTGATTTTTTCTCTCTCGGCAGCCTTAAGCTCGTCTCAGTATTGCCCAAACGCTTCGTATTCTAAATATAATTAATTTTCTGCTTTTGAACCTTGACGTAACTCAGATCCGAATCAATCTCTACCTATTTGTGCCTGCGCAGCCGCGAGGCGTGCGATCGGTACCCTATAAGGTGAACATGATACGTAATTCAGCCCACATTGGTGGAAAAACCTGATTGAAGCTGGATCACCGCCATGTTCACCGCAAATACCGAGCTTGAGATCACTGTTTTGCCTGCGCCCGCGCTTGCACGCTGTCTCAACAAGTTCGCCTACCCCTCCGATATCAAGGCTTGCAAAGGGGTCGCGCTCAAATAGCCCCTGGCGCACATAGCTGTCCATGAAGCTTGCAGCGTCGTCGCGGCTAATGCCGAGGGAGGTTTGGGTCAAGTCATTGGTGCCGAAGGAGAAAAAATCGGCGGCCTCTGCGATATCATCAGCGCGAAGCGCCGCGCGTGGTAGCTCGATCATGGTGCCAACGATGTAAGGCGGCAATGTGCCGCGCACCGATTCAATTTCGTCGGCGACGTCCTCGATCAGCTTGCGGAGGATTTTGATTTCTGGAGAGCCAAGCACCAGAGGGATCATGATTTCTAGAACTGCGGTTTTCGCCACTCCCACTTCGGCAACATCGAGTATCGCTTCGAAAATGGCGCGAGCTTGCATCTCGTAGATTTCCGGATGAGAGATACCCAGGCGGCAGCCTCGATGGCCAAGCATCGGATTGTTTTCACGCAGCTGCTCGACACGGGCGCGGACTTCTTGGAACGGAAGGGCGGTGGCTTCAGCGACCTCCCGCATCTCCGACTCACCGTGAGGGAGAAACTCGTGCAATGGCGGGTCCAATAGGCGGATCGTTACCGGCAGTCCGGCCATGATAGTGAAAAGCTCGACGAAATCTTGGCGCTGCATGGGCAGCAGTTTGGCGAGCGCTACTTGTCTACCCACCGAATCTTCTGCGAGAATCATCTCGCGCATGGAAATGATGCGCTCCGCATCAAAAAACATATGCTCGGTGCGGCAGAGACCAATTCCCTCGGCGCCGAACTTGCGTGCCGTAGCAGCGTCGTGTGGGGTTTCCGCGTTGGCGCGTACACCAAGGGTACGAATTTCGTCAGCCCACCCCATTAGTGTCTCGAAGGCGCCGGACAGTTCCGGTTCAATAGTAGGAATTTCTCCTTTCAGCACCTCGCCTAGGGTTCCGTCGACGGTAATGAGATCACCTTCCCTGATGGTTTCAGTGTTGGTGGCGAATGTCTTTGCTGCAGCATCGATTCTGATTTCCATCGTACCGGTGATACAGGGCCGGCCCATGCCGCGTGCTACTACGGCAGCGTGGCTCGTCATGCCACCCCGGCTAGTCAGGATAGCGCGTGCCGCGTGCATGCCGTGGATGTCCTCGGGGCTGGTTTCTGGTCGCACTAAGATCACAGCCTCGCCCTTGGCCGCGAGGTCCTCAGCACGGTCCGAGGAGAACACCGCCTTGCCTACCGCCGCGCCTGGCGAGGCCGGCAGGCCGCGCGCGATCACGTTGCGCGGCGCGTCTGGGTCAAGCCGTGGGTGAAGCAGTTGTTCCAGTGATTCCGCCTCAACGCGCGTGACCGCTGACTCTTTGTCGAGTACTCCCTCCGTCACGAGGTCGACGGCGATTTTAAGTGCCGCCGCGGCGGTGCGTTTGCCGGCACGAGTTTGCAGCATCCATAGCTTGCCCTGCTGCACGGTAAACTCAATATCCTGCATGTCGCCGTAATGAGCCTCAAGTTGGTCGGCGACATCCTGCAACTCGATATAAATTTTGGGCATAGTTGAGGCAAGAACCGGGGCGCCCGAATTATTGTAGCTGTCGGTGTTAAGCGGCTGAGGGGTGCGGATGCCAGCGACGACGTCTTCGCCTTGAGCATTGATAAGGTATTCACCGTAAAGTCGCTTGTCACCGCTCGAAGGGTCTCGGGTGAATGCAACGCCGGTAGCGCAGTCTGCCCCCATATTGCCGAACACCATGGCCTGAATATTGACTGCGGTGCCCCAGCTTTCCGGGATGTCATAAAGCATGCGATAGGTGACCGCGCGGTGATTCATCCAAGAATCAAACACCGCGCTCACGGCGCCCCAAAGCTGTTCGACTGGGTCCTGTGGGAAGGGCGCATCGAGGCGTTTATTCACCAGCACTTTATATTCCTCAATCAGGCCTTGCCAGTTCTTTGCCGACACGTCTGTATCGAGATCAATATTTAGTTCGTGCTTGGTGCGTTCCAGCAAATCCTCGAATTCCTGATGGTTAACGCCGAGTACGACATCGCCATACATCTGAATGAAGCGGCGATAGCTATCATAGGCAAAGCGGGCGTCGCCGGTACGTTCGGCGAGGCCGGCGGCGGTTTCGTCATTGAGACCTAGATTGAGCACCGTATCCATCATGCCCGGCATGGAAGCTCGGCTGCCCGAGCGCACTGAAACGAGAAGCGGGTTCACTTTGTTGCCAAAGCGTGCACCTGTGATGCCCTCAATATGGCGCATGCCCGCCTCCATTTGACCGGCGAGAGTCTCGGGGAAGTTTCTGCCATTCGCAAAATAGGCACTACAGACTTCGGTGGTTACGGTGAAGCCTGGTGGTACGGGGAAGCCAAGATTGGCCATCTCTGCCAAGTTCGCACCTTTGCCGCCGAGAAGGTCGCGCATTTTGGCAGAGCCCTCCGATGCGCCTCCGCCAAATGTCCGAAGCCAACGAGTCATTCCGCTTTTACCCTTCGATTTTAGAGAAATCGGCGATGCGGTCGAGGGAATCGCGAATTTCTGAGAGCAAGTTGAGTCGATTTTTGCGCACACCTGCGTCGTCGGCATTGACCGTGACATGATCAAAGAAGGAATCTACCGGTTGGCGCAACGTGGACATGATTGCCATCGCTTCCCGAAAGGATTCGGCCTTCAGTGCCTTGGAAGTGCGGCCGTTTACGTCAGCAATGGCGTCGTGCAATGCATTTTCCTTTGTTTGTGCAAAATCCTTAGCGTCTGGCGCCTCGGTATAGGAAACCCCATCTTTCTTTTCTTCAATGCGGAGAATGTTGGCAGCACGCTTATAGGCAGTGAGTAGGTTGGTTCCGTCCTCGCTGTCGATGAATTCACCGAGTGCGGTGACCCGTGCCATGAGACGCACCAGATCGTCTTCGTTCCCGAGAGCGAAGACGGCGCTTACCAAGTCATGGCGAGCGCCCTTCTCGCGGAGATGTATTTTGAGGCGGTCGGCGAAAAAATTGAGTAGATCGCTCACAATTTCGCCGTTTGCGCCAGCAGCGACGAATACTTTGGCAAGCGGCAAGCGCAGTTCGTTCTCGAGGATGAGGCGGATCACGCCGAGGGTGGCGCGGCGCAGTGCGAAGGGGTCTTTCGATCCGGTTGGCTTTTCGTCGATCGTCCAGAAGGCGACAAGGGTGTCAATCTTGTCTGCAAGTGCAATGACGACCGATTCCGGTGCGCTCGGGCAATCGTCGCCTGGGCCCTTGGGCGCGTAATGCTCGGCTATGGCTTGGGCTACCTCTGGTGCCTCGCCGTCGTTAAGCGCGTAATAACGCCCCATGACGCCTTGAAGGTCCGGAAATTCCCCAACCATCTCGGTTGTGAGATCAGCCTTGCAGAGTTGTGCTGCGGATCGCAGTTTGTCGCAGTCCGCATCCGGAATGTATCGGTATAGCTCGACGGCAAGTGTTTGGATACGGCCGACTTTCTCATGTAGTGTGCCAATCTTGGCGTGAAAGGTGATAGATTTGAGGGCTGAGGCACGTGAGGAGAGCGCTTCCCTGCGGTCTTGGTCCCAGAAGAACTTGGCGTCCGCCAAGCGGGCACGCAGTACGCGTTCATTGCCAGCTACGATTGCTGCGCCCTGATCTGCAGTAGCAATATTTGCGACCATAACGAAGAACGGGGCAAGTTGGCCCTCTAAATCCTCCAGGCAAAAATATTTTTGGTGCTTACGCATGGCCGAGCTTAGCACTTCGCCTGGCACGTCCATGAATTCAGCATCAATCCGCCCCATGAGCGTTACGGGCCATTCGGTGAGTCCGGCATTCTCCGCTACCAAAGCATCGTCTGGTATGATTTGGAGATTTTTCGTTTTTGCGAGGCGCGCGGCGGTTTTGGCAATCACCTGCTGCCGCTCTTCGTGATCAAGCATGACGTGAGCGTCTCGTAGTCTACAGCGATAACCAGCGAAATTAGTGACGGCAAATGCGCTGCTGGCTAGCATACGGTGGCCACGTGTGGCATTGCCCGCTTTTGCACCGCGAATTACTAGCGGCACAACTATGCCGTCCAAGATGCAAAGGATGGAGTGTATCGGCCTTACCCAGCGGCCTCTTTCCGAGCCCCAGCGCATAGATTTCGGCCAGGGCATTTTTTCGAGTGCCGCAGGGATCAAATCTGCCAGCACCTTGGAGGTGGCGCGACCCTTCTCCTCGCTGACTGCGAACCAAACCATGCCTTTCTGGGTCTCGCGCTGTTCGCATTCATCGAGAGTAACGCCGGCGGAATTAAGGAAGCCCTGAATCGCTTTTTTCGGTGCGCCCACCTTGGGACCCTTGCGCTCGACAGAAATGTTCGATTGGGTTGCTGGCAGGCCGTGCACAACCAAAGTGAGGCGGCGTGGTGTGACGAAGACGTCCGCCTTATCGTAGTAGAGACGAGCCTTATTCAGGCCATCGGTAACGAGGGATTCGAGGTCTTGTGCTGCCTTCGCCTGCATGCGCGATGGGATTTCCTCTGACAGGAGCTCAAAGAGGAGTTCTGACATCGCTTTTAGACTCCGCTCTCTTGACTGGCCAGCCATGCCTCGCAGCAAGCCTTAGAGAGCGCGCGAACGCGACCGATATAGGCGGCGCGCTCGGTAACGCTGATGACCCCACGTGCATCGAGTAGATTGAAGACATGACTCGATTTCATGCATTGGTCGTATGCTGGTAAAGGCAAGGCCGGCTTGCGGTCTAGTAGTGCTTGGCACTCCTTTTCCGCATCGGTGAAGTGGCGTTGTAGAATATCCGTGTTCGCCAATTCGTAATTGAAAGTCGAGAATTCACGTTCGGCCTGTTGGAATACATCGCCATAGAGAACCTTAGATTCGCCCTCTGCACCATTCCAATCTATATCGTAGACGTTGTCGACGCCTTGGACATACATGGCGAGGCGTTCTAGGCCATAGGTGATCTCGGCCGAGACTGGGTCACAATCGATGCCACCGACCTGCTGGAAATAGGTGAACTGTGTCACCTCCATGCCGTCACACCAAACCTCCCATCCTAGTCCCCATGCACCGAGCGTCGGGCTTTCCCAATCGTCCTCGACAAAGCGTATGTCATGTGCTGTCGCGTCGATGCCAAGTGTGGCTAGGCTCTCCAGATAAAGCGCCTGCACATCTATCGGTGAGGGTTTCAGGATTACTTGGAACTGATAGTAATGTTGTAGCCGATTGGGGTTCTCTCCGTAGCGCCCGTCCGTTGGTCGCCGAGAGGGTTGAACGTAAGCGGCGTTCCATGGCTTGGGCCCAAGGCTCCGGAGTGTGGTTGCCGGGTGGAAGGTGCCGGCGCCGACTTCGAGGTCGTAGGGTTGGAGAACGACGCAGCCCTTGGCCGCCCAGAAACGCTGTAGCTCCAGGATTAATGATTGAAAGGAAGTGTCCCGACTCGCGCCCATGAGGTTCTTTATCCCCTAGCCGCTTCTCGGGCGGCGGTCAACGTCCGTTAGGCGCGGCGCGGCGCCTGTTAGGCCTCACACTTATGAGCGTCAAGCGACGCGGTATAGGCCCCACATTTAGGGCACTGGATCATATTTTCCGTAGCGAGCTCGGAATACTGGTTCCGGCCAGCTTCCCGTGCTCGTGCTCGACGTTTTTGATTGACGCGGCCAACAGCTTTAAAGCCGTACCAGACGATCACAATAAGCGCGATCAGGATGAGGAGTTTGGATAGGCTGAAACCGAACATCTCCGGTCAGCGGCGGTCCTCAATATTGTCCTGGTCAGAGGCGTCATCAACCTTCGCCGCTTTCGCCCTCATCCTGCCCATCGCTTTAAAGCCGTACCAGACGACGGCAATAACGGCGATCAGGATGATCAGCTTCATGGGACTAAACATGTTTTCCTCCAGTGGTGGGAGCTAGCCGGGTCAGCGCAAACCGATCTATCAGATTGACGGCTAACGAGGAATCCCAGGATGCCCCCGCCAAGTTATGACAGTAATTTGAGCCTTCTGGCCTGCCGGGTCAAGCCTTGTCGCATCGTTTTGCTTCATCGGTATCGCCGGTTTACGCATTGTCGATAGATTAACTCTGTTGAGGATTGTAGACGCCAACGCCAAGTTTTTGGCCATCAATAAAGGCAAGAAATGAATTACGATGATCAAAAATAGGTCAGTGCGAGAACTGCGTTGCAGTATTTCTCTTTTGGATCAGGTAAAAAATCTTGATGCGACAATAAATTGCTTCTGTCACATTAATTGAGCGAACTTTACAATCCGAAGCGGCTCCACCAGGCGCGAGCTTCTATTGTGGACAGAATGTCGTCGATAAAGCTGTCATTTACTTGTTCCATCGGAGCGCCGAGGAACCTGGCGCTGATCAAGCCTGCCGCGCCAAAGCCGAAGCGACGGCGAAGCCAGCCGGGTCGGCGGGTGACGTTCCGGATACGCACCTTTTTGCCGTAACGTTCCCTCAGCACGCCCCTTAGTTCACCAATTCCATCTGCGAGTCCGATCTCGACGGCGCGCGCGCCCAGCCAGAAATCGCCGCTGAACAGTTCCTCTTCTTTAAGGTTCAAACGCTGGCCCCGCCGGTTGCGCACCAGTTCCTTGAAATTGTCGTGAATCTGGCGCTGTATATGCTCTAGCCTGGCGACATCCTCCGGGTGTTCCGGCTTGAACGGGTCGAGGAGCGACTTTTTTTTGCCTTGGGTGTGCAGGCGCCTCTCGATGCCAAGTTTCTTAATCGCATCGGTGAAGCCAAAGCCGGCAGAAATGACGCCGATAGAGCCGAGGATCGAGTTTTCATTGACGAAGATTTCGTCCGCCGAGCAGGCTAGCCAATAGCCGCCTGACGCCGCGACATCCTCGACGAAGGCCATCACCGGTACCTCGCGTTCCATGGCAAGATCCCGGATGCGTTGCTGGATGAGGGCCGATTGTGCTGGTGAGCCGCCCGGTGAATTGATAGCAAGCGCGATGGCTTTGAGGCCGGATAGGCGAAAGGCGCGCTCGATCGACGGAGCGAGGCTGTCGAGTTGCATGCCGCCGCGCAACAGACCGGCCTGACCTATCACGCCGCTGAGACGGATGACCCCGACCACAGGCGGTGGGCGCCGGAAGGAGAGACGAGCAATAAGGCGGGAAAGCATGGTGGAATCTATAGCATAAGTCTGCCGCCATTACGCAGCACGAAATCAGCAGCCTTGGTATGGTCTCCGTTGGCTTTGTGTAGTACCAGACCAGCGGCCATCCGAAGTGGACCTTTGGCTCCGGCGACTGCGCGAACGATAACGCGCTTGGCAGCGATGGGCGATTGCCCTGGGAAGGTTTCCATATTGTCCGCCGCGCCGCCATTTTCATCGAACGGCTGGTGCGGCCAGAGAGGGAAGATCACAAGATCACCCGCTTTGCCGGTCAGTAGGGCAAGGAGTTCGGTCAACCGGTCCGTGCGATGAATTATAGTAATGGTACCTCCGGGGCGAGCCATGCCTAGACAATAGGCAGTCCAGGCTTCAAGCCCGCCGGAGCCCTCAATATTGGCGGTTGCTTTTTCGTCTTTGCCTGAGGCGCGTACCCGACCGGCTTCAAAATATGGCGGGTTGGCCATGACATGGTTGAAGCTGCGAGGCACTAGGCGGGGCGGTGGTGGGCGTTGCAGATCGCTGACCATTACCTCGACGCGCTCGGTGAGGCCGTTCTCGGCGATATTTTCAGCCGCGAGATGTGCAAGTTCACGTTGCACCTCCACACCTGTGACGCGAATGCTGGGCACACGTGTAGCCAGGCACAGCATCGCCGCGCCCACGCCGGTACCGACATCTAGCACCGTCTCCCCGTCAGTTGCCGGGACGCTCGCCGCAAGCAGCACCGGGTCCATTGCAACGCGGTACCCGGCAGCGTGCTGGCGCAGAATCACTTTGCCGCCGAGAAGCGAGTCATGAGTGATATCTTCAGGTTGTGCCATTTGCTTCCGGGACAATCTCTCCTGCCTCGCGTAATATGTATCGTGCGAGAGTGGCGTCCTCGTCGCGCACCATCAGGCGGCGCGGAATCGCTGCGGCGCTACCTTCCAGAATGCTCATATGCTCATCGAGGACAAAGCTTTCCACGCCACCGTCTCGCAGTAGCGCTTCGAGAAAGGATAGTTTGATTGGATCGTTTAATCTCACTAATTCTAGCATGATCTGCCCGCCAATTACTCAGTAAAATCAGCTAATGCAGGAATCAGATAACAGGGCCCAGGCTACAAATAAAGGGTGCAATGCCGTGTGCAAAGGTTATTAATGGCCCCCAGGGTTTCAGACGGTAAAGCTTTGCAACCCTTAGAGTCGCTGGAAAGCGTGTGGCCATTAGTGAAAAATAGGGGAATTCGTGGGCGACATCATTCAGTTTGAACCGGAGGCATCGGCGCCGGGCGCTGAAGACGCAACGCTTGATCGTTTGCAGGCTTTGGTGGGCGAGGATTTGCGCGAGGTGAACCGTGTCATTCTGGATAATATGAATTCAGATGTGGTGCTCATTCCCAAACTCGCAGGGCATATAATTGCTTCGGGTGGCAAGCGGCTTAGGCCTATGCTAACTCTGGCAGTGGCTAAAATGTGCGGCTATTCGGGCACGCGCCACATTAGCCTCGCTGCCTGTATTGAGTTTATCCATACGGCGACTCTCCTGCATGACGATGTGGTCGATGAGAGTGACTTGAGGCGCGGTCGGGAGACGGCTAACGCCGTTTGGGGCAACAAGCCGAGTGTACTGGTCGGCGATTTTCTCTTTTCCCGCGCCTTTCAGCTTTCTGTTTCTGACGGCTCGCTAAAGGTATTGGCCATTCTTGCTAACACCTCCGCCGTTTTGGCAGAGGGCGAAGTGATGCAGTTTCTCACCTCAAATGATACCGAGACCAGTGAGGCGACCTATCTTGAAGTTATCACCTCCAAGACGGCGACCTTGTTCGCTGCTGCCTGCCAACTTGGCGGTGTGGTGGCTGAGCGTCCGTCCCGGGAGGAGGAGGCGCTTAAGAATTACGGCGTTAATCTCGGCATCGCCTATCAATTGGTTGATGACGCGCTCGATTATTCGGCGCGCGAGGCAGAGCTTGGTAAGTCCATTGGGGACGATTTTCGCGAGGGCAAGATCACCCTTCCGGTCGTTCTGTCCTTCCGTCGCGGTAGCGAGGAAGAGCGCAATTTTTGGCGCCGTACCGTGGAACAGACCGAGCAGAGTGACGAAGATTTTGCACGTGCTCTAATTTTAATGGAACGTCACGGCGCGATGCGAGACACACTTGAGCGAGCGCGTCATTACGGCGCCATGGCACTCGACGCTCTTGCCATTTTTCCGGATTGCGCTGAGAAGGAGAGCCTCATTGAGGTCGTAGATTTTTG
>PBDG01000058.1 GCA_002717225.1 Rhodospirillaceae bacterium
GATGTGGACGACAACGGCAAGCTGAAGGCGTGGACGTTGATGACGGGACTCCTGGAGATCCAGGGCTTCCCCGAATTGATCGGCAATAACCGCCCTAAAGGCGTATCTTATTCGCGCGAGTTCCACGGTCCCAATTGGCTTGATCAACGCAACGCCGCTACCGCATACGAGGAACACGACCCAAATGTGCTGGTAGTAGGCGGTGGCCAGGCCGGTCTATCCATCGCCGCGCGGCTCGGCCAGCTCGGTGTTGATACGTTGATCGTTGACCGTTATCCCCGTATCGGTGACATGTGGCGAAAACGTTATCATGCTCTAACGCTGCACAATCAGGTTCATGTCAATCATTTGCCCTATATGCCTTTCCCGCCTACATGGCCTACCTATATTCCGAAGGATAAGCTGGCCAGCTGGTTCGAGGCTTATGTCGAGGCAATGGAGCTCAATTATTGGCCGCATACAGAGTTTCTTGGTGGCATTTATGATGAAGCATCCAGATGCTGGGAAGTTGAACTGAAAGTTGAGGACGGTAAAAAACGCAAGATGCACCCGCGGCATGTGGTGCTTGCCACCGGCGTCAGCGGCATCGCCAATATTCCTGAGATCCCCGGCCTCGATCAGTTCGTCGGCGCAGTGCTCCATTCCAGCGCCTATCAGGACGGCAGGCCCTGGCGTGGTAAGAAAGCTCTTGTCATTGGCACCGGAAATAGTGGTCATGACATCGCCCAGGACCTTTATGAGTGTGGGGCAACGGTAACGCTAGTGCAGCGGAGCTCGACATTAGTGATTGAGATTGAACCTAGCGCCCAACTGCCCTATGCGCTCTATGACACAGGCCTAAGTGTTGACGATTGTGACTTGATCGTGGCGGGCACGCCTTTCGCCATCGCCCGTGAGGCACATATCATGTTGGCGAAGCGAGCAGCGGAGCTTGACAAGCCGCTTTTGGACCGACTGCGACGGGTGGGATTCAAGCTCGACCTCGGCGTCGAGGGAACTGGCTGGCAGTTTAAATATCTGACCCAAGGGGGCGGATACTATTTTAATGTAGGCTGCTCCGACATGATCGCAGATGGTAAGATTCGGCTCGTTCACTACGACGACATCGCCAATTTCTCCCAAACTGGTGCACGGTTTAAATCAGGCAAAACGCTGGAGTCGGATCTCGTCGTGCTCGCCACAGGCTATAAAGGCCAGGAAGTACTCGTGAGCAAACTTTTTGGGAACGATGTAGCCGAGCGCGTTGGTCCTATTTGGGGTTTTGGTGCCAACGAAGAACTGCGCAACATGTTCTGCCGCACTCGCCAGCCCGGCCTCTGGTTTATCGCCGGCGGACTCGCACAATGCCGCATCTACTCCCGCTATCTCGCCCTTCAGATTAAGGCAAGCGAGGAAGGTTTACTGCCATCCATTGCGCCATTGACTTAAACATACTCGTTCACACCGGAGGTTTTTCATCCGAGTGTTTTTTGGCCTAATCGCACATGGCAGAGATGATATCGCCAAGCGACCTATGCCTGGACTACCCGCAGCGTGGCGGATCTAGTTGCCTTAAGGGATATAGGATTTTTCAACTCACACACCCAGCTAATTCTGATACCCCTGAATCAGACCAATTATTTCTCCTTGGCTTAAGTGCTCTTCTGTTTCGAACCTTCGCCTCACCATTTCACCTAGCGAGGCACGGTTTATCTATCCAAACAATTTGGCAAACACCCATTTCACGCTAGTTGGCACCTTGTCTTCTCTAGGATAGCCATTATTCCACCATTTTTTTCAATACCTTAAATAGTTTTTCCTTCTTCTCGAAGCCAATCCCCGGGACATCAGGCAGAGTCACGTAGCCATCCTCGATTAGCGTGTTATCGGCAAAACCGCCAAAAGGT
This sequence comes from Rhodospirillaceae bacterium, assembly GCA_002717225.1. GTDB lineage: Bacteria > Pseudomonadota > Alphaproteobacteria > UBA828 > UBA828 > PTKB01. The sequence goes on from PBDG01000058.1 coordinate 1,887, forward strand.
TGAAAGACCCCGGGGTAGGATTCGCACCCGCCCAACCCGAGGGCAGAAGTGAGCGCGAGGGCTAGCAAATTGCCCCCATGAGGGATGAAACGGCGGGGTGACCAGCCCTCGTTTTCGAGCATTTGGGTGATGGCCACGGTCTCGGTAACACCGTAGGCGAGTGCAGGATCAAACTGGAGATAGTCAACATCTCGGCGCAGGCCGCCATAACGAATAAGGTTTGTCGCATCCTGCAGCGAAAAGAGGTTTTCTCCGGTAGCAACAGCGCCAGCATAGTTTCTGATGACCTCGTTGTTCAGGGCGTAATCAAGAGGGTCGCCTGGTTCCTCGAACCAGCGCAAACCATACGGTGCCATAGCCGCACAGTACCTGAGGGAGGTCTCGAGGTCGAAACAGCCATTGGCGTCAACAGCAAGGCGGCTACCATCCCCGTCCAAGAGTTCGAGTACCGCCTCGATACGTCGCAGGTCGTCGTCCAAGGACGCGCCACCAATCTTTATTTTGGTCCAGGTATAGCCCTGATCGAGATAGCCTTGCACCTCTTCAACCAGACCAGATATTCCTTCGTTCGCTTCATAATAGCCTCCAGCAGCGTAGGTAAAAGCACGGGGCTGAACATCATCGCCACCAAGGAAGCGCCACAGTGGTAGACCGGCGATCTTGGCAGTAGCATCCCAAATCGCAATCTCCACCGCTGCCACCGCAACAGCGCGCTCACCATGCCCCCCAGGCTTTTCATTCCGCAACATGGCAGCGTAGAGCTGTGCCGGGTTAAGATTGTCGCCCGCCGCAGTCTGTTGTTCCTCAGGGCTAAGTGCCAAAATACGTGGCACGAGGCGGCTGCGAATGATTTCGCCTTGGGCGTAGCGGCCGTTGGAATTAAAACCGTAGCCGATCACCGGCTTACCATCCCGTATCACATCAGTGATGACGGCCACCGTGCTCACGGTCATCTTGCTGAAATCGATCACCGAGTTACGCATGGGGGCGCCAAGTGGTGCTGCCGCCTCGCGAATGTCAGTAATGCGCATCTATGCTAGCTCGATACTATCTTCCGAACAGGTGGCGTTGATGGCACGCTTACGCGCCTGCGCCTCCTCGATTGATATAAGCTCAAATTCGTAGATTTCGTTAGGCCGAGACTGGCCGAGCTTCCAGAATGCGCAGGAGGGCACAGTGTACGGATTTATAAAACCGCCGAGCGTAAGAGTATCGTTCAAGAGGATAATCGGGGTCTGGCCTCCAAGATTGATTGCGCCGATAGGATAGCCGTGATCAATAGTGTTGGATGGATCAGAGCCGTTCTCGGGCGCCTTGTCGATCGCCTTCCTTGTGAAGGTCCACTTCGGACCTTCCAACCGAAAACCAACCCGGTTGCTCTTTGGTGAAAGCTTCCACATGCTCTCTAGGAATCTTTTCTGTCCTGCTTTGTCGATCCAATCATCGTTTGGTCCGGCACAGACCTCGATTAGCCATTTTCCATTATTTGGAAGGGGCGGTAGACACTTCCGCTTAATCCGACGTCCGGAAATACCCTCCCCTACCCCAACTGGGATCTCACCTCCGACCGCAAGCGGCGCACCATCGATACCGCCGCATTTGCCAAGCACGAAGGTCGAGCGCGAGCCGAGAAAAGGTGGCACATCTACGCCACCGGCGAAGGAGATATAACAACGCGCGCCGGTTAGCGCCGGCCCCATTTCGAGCTTCTGACCGGCTCCAGCCGCTACACTTTGCCAGAGCGGGACATACTCACCATCCAGCTTCGCCTGCATGTCGCCGCCCGTAAGGGCAAAAATGGCAGGCGCTTTGAACTTCAACGCAGGGCCGATGAACTGGCATTCAAGCGCTGCATCCCCCGGTTCATTGCCGACCAGGAGATTAGCTAAACGGAAGGACCAATGGTCTATTGGCCCGGAAGGTGGGAACCCCATACCAAAGGCACCTTTTCGTCCGGGAAAGTCCTGGACACAGGTTTCAAGTCCGGTTTTCAAGACCTCTATCATGATCAAATGTAGGGCAACATATTGCCAGCGTGGGCACGCCAGCGATCATGGTCCACTATGGGATCCTCGTCGCGAAGCTCTGTGTTACGCCGTAAATAAATAATAACTAAGTGCTCCGACATGTCCTATTCCTCAGCTAAAAACGCCGGTCCGCGTTGAGCGAAGCCACCCATTTCTTATAAGCACCTACCGAAAATCGCTGATAAGCGGTAATATTGAATTCGTAAGTGCCATCGGCAATGCGGGCTTCAATATAGCCGAACTCGTCCTTATCGATAGGCACGAACTTGACCCTGTCAGCCGCATTTAGCAGCACCACGCGATCCTTGAACACCGGCAAGCGCTGGCGCGGATCCCAAAGCGGTACCGGCGTGCGTCCGATCAGATTGTAGCCACCCGGACCAGATGTTGTGTATATCGAGGTCGAGAGGCCGCCAACGCCTATCGCACCGAGGGTAGTCCAAGTGCGCGGGGGATTGTATTTTGGCGAGGTGATGGCGCAACGCGGGTCCAGCGGGCGCATTAGTGGCAGACCGGGCGTCGAACACACAGCGACCACCCAATGCTCGGTTCCGGAATGGACGCGAGCCAGTTGCTGCGCGTCTTCAAGGTCGTTCAACTCTGCGACATACGCCGGATCCCAGTCGCGTGGTGTGATCTTGGCACTGTAATCAGCAACACAGTCGCGCGTCCAGGGATCCAAATACATAGCGGGTAGATAGGCAAGGCGGCTATCAAGCTCAAGTTTCTCGACGGAGCCGAGGCCGCCAATCAGGCGCTCCAACTCCTTCTGAAGATCACCATAAGAAATCTCATCCGATTCATATTCGACGACCAGAGAGTTGTAGGACGGGTTAGTATCAATCACACCTCTGGTTTGGTCCGCCTTGATCGCCGTAGTCAGGCCAAGGGCGAGAAAATTGAGGTCGATTTCCGCGTCGTCACCGAATTGTACCATGATAAAGCGGTCGCCGCCCGGAAGGAATTTCGGCGCATCAAACTTCACTGGATACTTGCCTCTGTGCAGAGACGGTCGATTTCGCGGCGCATCTCTTGTGCACCCTCCACCGAAACGCGTTTAAAGCGATAAACATCGTTGGGCTTGGATTGCGCAAGCTTCCAAAAAGCAGCCGAGGCCACAGTGAAGGGGTTGATAAAGCCACCTGCACTCGGCGCGTCATTCACCAGTATTATCGGTGTTTGGCCACAGAGATTTACTGAACCCACCGGATAGCCGTGATCAAGAATGTTAGAGGGATGTTCTCCATGCTCAGGCCCTTTGGCACTAGCTTTTTCGGCAAAAATCCAATCCGGGCCCTCTAAGCGATATCCAGTACGGTTACTCCGTGCCTGGAGCTTCCATTCGCTTGCGAAAAAGCGTTCGATACCCTCGGGTGCAATCCAGTCATCATTGGGCCCCTGAACTACTTCTATCTGCCAAATGCCATCATCAACGATGGTTGGGCGGCAACACTCAAGGACGTGCCGCCCTGCAACCCCTTTCCCGTCACCGACTGTAAGATTTTGGCCATCCTTCAACGCATGGCCCTCCAGGCCGCCAACACCAGCCATATGAAAAGTGGCTCGCGAGCCGAGAACCTGAGGCACCTCGATTCCACCGGAAATACCGAGATAGGCTCGCGCCCCCTTGGCGGCAAAGCCGGTCGCTAGGATCTGGCCTGCTTCGACCGCAACACTCTCCCACATTGCTAGCTGTTCGCCATCAAGGGTAGCGTTCATCTCAGCGCCGGTCAGCGCGATAACGCAAGGTGCGGTGAAGCCGAGTGTTGGTCCCATGAACTGGCATTCCAAACCCGCCGCGTCCGGGGCGTTACCGACAAGAAGATTCGCGAGACGGAAGGACCACATATCGAACGGACCAGAAGGTGGAAAGCCTTGCTCCCAATAGCCGTAGCGACCAGGGAAATCCTGCACCGAAGTTTCTAAGCCCGCTTTTTGTATGTCGATGGTAAATGGCATCTAGAAGCGCTCCTTCATTTCTAGACCATCCAACCATTTATGATAATCGCGGATGGAGAATTTAGCGTAGCTCGCGACATTGTGCACATAGTTACCGGCCTCAACCCGGCGTTCGACATAATCATACTCCTCTCGCTCAACTGGGAAAAAACGGACCCGGTCACCCGGGCGCAGAAGCGCGAGATCATCTTTAAATGCGGGCAAGGTTTGTGCGATATCACAGACCGGGACAGGCGTATGTCCAATGATCTGATACCCGCCAGGCGTTTGGGCCGGATAGACGCAGGTAACCGAGCCGCCATAACCGATAGTGCCCTTAGGCGTCCAAGTTCGCGGCGGGTTATATTTTGGTGCTGTCATGCGGCAGCGTGGATCGAGCGCAATGAGCGAAGCTAGGCCCGGATAGAACCCGAGAGCCGCGACCCAATATTCCGTTCCCGAATGGATGCGGGCAAGCTGATCATAACCGTCAAGATCGTTCAGCCGAACCATCAGATCCGGATCGTACTCCTTTTCCGTGATCTTGGCACAGTAGTCTTCCCAACAAGCACGCGTCACATGATCGCAATAGAGCACCGGGATGTAATAAATAGGGCTGAGGAGTTCCATATCTTCGAGAGAACCCATAGCGAGGTGGTGGGTAAGAATCTCCGCTTTTATATCGGCATACGATATTGTATCGGGATCGTAACTAATGACGATCGAAGCCATGTTGGGTAAGAGTTCGATCAGGCCTTGTATCTCCGCCTCGCGAATCTTTGCTGTCAAGGCATGGACGAGAAAATTTAGGTCAAAATTAAGCTCGTCACCAAGTTCCATCTCAATGAAGCGATCGCCGCCTGGCAAGAATTTCGGTTTGTCGTAAATCACACGATCCTCTCCCTTCCGCCGAGGCAGAGCGGATTCATTCGACTCTACAGATAGGCACGGCGATCTGATATACCTTGTAGCGTGTGACGTAATTACACGCCAGAACGCAATGAATTTTCCGTGCGCCGCGCGTGCGGGGACAATAGCAAATGGAGATATGGACGTGCCAAAACTCGTGCCGCTAAAGACCAATGTTCCCTGGTTTCGAATTGAAGCCACTGAAGCCGATTGGAAAAAGGAAGACCCGTTGGTCCTGGCTCAACTTCTTGAACAACTACTCTTAGTCCGCAAATTCGAAGAGCGCATATTGGAATTGTTCAAGTCAGGCTGTGTGCACGGACCGGCCCATGCCAGCATCGGCCAAGAGGGGGGCTCGATCGCGGCAATCTCCATGCTTAGTGAAGGCGACAAGATAAACGGCACCCACCGCGCGCATCACCAGTTCCTGTCTCGCTTTCTGTATCACGAAATGCCGGCAAACTACGATCCGCGCAATGGTGATTTTCCTGATATGATGCAAGACGCGGTTTACAGATCCATGGCAGAAATCATGGGGCTCACGCCAGGCTATTGCGGTGGCCGCGGTGGTTCAATGCATATGCGTCGCGACGAGGCCGGCGTACTTGGCACCAATGCCATCGTTGGCGGCAATCCACCACAAGCGACCGGATATGCACTCGCCGACAAGCTTTTGGGAACCGGCAATATCACCGTTACTTTCTTTGGCGACGGCGCGATGCAGAACGGCGCTGCCTACGAATCGATGAACATGGCAGCGTTATATGATCTACCAATGATATTCATCGTCGAGAACAACCTCTATGGCGTTTCAACTCATGTCAGCGACGCGACGCGCGAGACGAGGCTCTCAGCACGGGGGCAGGGTCTTGCCGTGCCTTCACTCGAAGTCGACGGCATGAATGTTATGGCCATGCGCAAAGCAATGGACTGGGCACTCAAACAGATCCGCGATCAAAATGGGCCGGTGTTAATCGAATCCCAAACCTACCGCTTCTTCCACCAACACGGTCCGATGCGTGGCAGCGCCTTCGGTTATCGCGAGAAGGAAGAGGAGAAGGCCTGGCGCGCGCGTGACCCCTTCAAGACACTGCCGGAGAGGTGCCTGGAACTCGGCGTAATCGACAAGAAAGGTTTGGCGCGGATCAACCAGCGGACCGACCACAGCGTTCAGGCGGCGGCCGAAGCATTGACCGAGAATGAGCCCCACTCTAATCAAATTCGCATTATCCCGTCGCTCTGGCCCGATGCAGGCAGTGTGGAGAGTGGTATCCGCGGCGATCTCAGCGAGCTCACCGGACAGCGCACGATGGAGGTCGAGGATGTTGATCCGGCGAAAACAAGGAATATAAAATTCATAGAAGCCATCGCGGCCGCCCAACTCCATGCCATGGAACGCGACGAGCGAGTGATTGTAATCGGCGAAGATGTTCACCGCCTCAACGGTGGCACGGTTGGTGCAACCAAAGGTATCGCTGAGAAATTTCCTGACCGTCTGATCGGCACCCCGATTGCCGAGAATGGTTTCACGGGCATGGGCCTAGGTGCCGCAATCAACGGTCTTCGTCCCATCATAGAAATCATGTATGCCGATTTCTGCCTCGTCGCGGCGGATCAATTGTTCAACCAAATTGCCAAGGTAAGGCACATGTTCGGCGGAGAATCAGCGGTGCCGCTGATCGTACGCATCCGTGCCGCCGGCGGTCATGGCTATGGGTCACAGCATTCCATGGATCCAAGCGGACTGTTCGCGTTGTGGCCAGGATGGCGCGTGATTGCTCCATCCACGCCATTCGATTATATCGGCCTGTTTAACTCGGCCGTACAATGCGACGATCCAGTGGTTATCGTAGAATGCCAGACACTATATCAAGAAGAAGGACCGGTGCCAGCGAATGACATGGATTATTGTATTCCCTTCGGCAAAGCGCGCGTCATTCGCCCGGGATCAGCCTGCACCATTCTCGCCTGTGGGAATATGACACCAATTTGTACTGAAGCGGTCGAGAAGTGTGGCGTCGACGCCGAGGTAATCGACCCGCGTACCCTGGATCCAATCAGCATGGACTGGGACACCATAAGCGCTAGCGTTAAACGCACCAACCGCTTGCTGGTGGCAGAGCAAACTGCGCGCGGACCCTCGCTCGGCGCACGCATCGCGCAAGAAGGCCAGGAACGCTTGTTTGATTGGCTCGATCATCAAATTTTGCGCGTTTCCGGCTCACAATCAGCGCCGGTGGTATCCAAAATTTTGGAACAGGCGGCACTTGCCGGGGTCAACGAAGTGATCGAGGGTATTCATGCCGTTATGGGTGGTAACGTCCACGAGGTGGCTGAATGAGGACGGTTGCTTCTTCCGCTAAGAGATTAACCGAAGCTAATCCCGCCGACCCCGCGAATTCGCCTTTGCATGAAAATGTTTATAGGGAATTACGACGCGATCTGATTGCCGGCCAGTTTCAGCCAGGTGAAGCGGTGACATTGAGAGGGGTGGCTGAGCGCCTCGGCACAAGTGCCATGCCCGTGCGCGAAGCGCTGCACCGGCTCGTCGCAGAGCGCGCACTTGACCTTGGAAGCAACCGCACAGCTCGCGTGCCCATTGTAACCAGCGCGAAATATGCCGAAATTTGTGAGGTGCGTATTGCATTAGAGTGTCTCGCAGCAGAGAAAGCGACACCGCTTATCACTGAGCACGAACTCGACCGCATCCAGAACCTATGCGCAGAGGTGAGTGCTGCTGCCGAGCGCCATGATGCGACAACTTATTTCGCCCAGAATCAGGAAATGCATTTTTCCGTCTACCGTGCCGCACGCGCACCGCTATTACTAGACATGATCGCGGGCATCTGGCTGCGCATTGGGCCTACGCTCAATTATTTGTTCGACGATATTCGATTTGCTGGTCGTGCTGCAGCGACCAACATGTCGATCGTCAATGCCCTGCGCTCGCGCAAAAGCATCGCTGCGCGTGAGGCAGTAGCCCATGATATATCCCACGCCATGGTTTGGCTGGTACAACACCTGCCGCATGGTGACACGATACCCGCCGTTAATGGCAAAATGCGAAAATAGGACTTAAACGGGGTCAAGATATGGTGAATTCAGCGCCTACACTCGTCGGGAAACGGGCACTCATAACGGGAGCAGCGCGGGGCATCGGCGCGCGTACGGCGGAAGCGCTGGTGCGCGAAGGCGCAACGGTCGCCGTGCATGCTCGCCGAATGGATCAACTCGACGCGATTTCAGATAGCTTGCATGCCCTTGGTAGCGAACCGGTCCGCGTGGCCGGTGATCTCACTGATGGCGATGCCGTAGCATTGTTTTGCCGCCAAGCGCTTAATGCTCTTGGAGGTATCGACATCGTTATCAACAATGCCGGCATTGCCGCTCACGGCCCTGTGGTGGATTTAGAAGAAGAAGAATGGGATCAAGTGATGGACGTCAACCTTAAGGCTCCTTTTCTGGTCACCCATCACACGCTACCAACAATGCTCGACCAGGGTAACGGCGGCGCTTTCGTGTTCAATTCCTCGAGCTCTGCACGAATGGCCCAAGCCGAGCGCTCAGTCTATAACGCAACCAAGGCTGGCATCGTCGGTTTTACCCGTTGCCTCGCCGAAGAGGTTGGCATGCACGGCATCCGGGCCAACGCGGTATGCGCTGGCTGGATCGCTACCGAAATGGCTGTCGAACTACACCAGCAGATGGCGGAAGATGAGGGCGTGCCATTCGAGCAAGTCTATGATCAAGGTATGCGGGTCAATGCGATGAAGGCGATAATTCCACCAGAAGACGTCGCCGACATGATGGTCTTCCTTGCCGGCCCCGGTGCGCAAAATGTGACNGCNCAATCTATTTACGTTTGCGCNGGACGAAGTGTGGTNTAAANGACCAAAAGCTCCCTCNTGGCTACATAAGGCTGCGAAGANTAAAAAGAAAGCGCGCGTAGCACTGTCAACATNANATATGGCTTCCGCCNGCTATCGTGCTTTTCTTNGCTGCACTGGCGATGAAGCTCCGGCGACCAGAACGGCTGCTGCANCCATCAANTCGCTGAAATATGCAAAAATCCCAACTTGTCCACCCGTAGCTTCTGCCCCGGATGAACGATGATGTTAGCCGAAGGCTCCTCGACGATCACTGGCCCTTCCACCTCGAATTCGGCGGGGAGGTCGCCACGCTCGAAGATGCGCGCCTCGAGGCGGCCATCTTCTCCAAAATGAACCGAGCGGACGCCCTTGACTGCCGCTTCTGCAGATCGGCCGGCTCCATTGAGCAGCTTAACCTCGGGTCGCGGCACGCTGGCGGTGGCGGTTAGGCGGAAATTGACGAATTCGACCGGCGTGCCATCGAGCTGAAAGGTGTATGCACGCTCATGGGCGACATGAAAGTCGGCTAGGATTCCCTCCACGCCTAAGCCGTCCAACGCAACTGGGACCGTCACCCAATGTTCCTGACCAAAATAGCGTAGATCTATGCCAAATTCAAAATTGAGTGAGTCCGGTTCGACGCCGTCCTGCTCACGAAAATACACCTCCGCTTCTTTTACAAGGCCAGCGAACAACTCCTCAATGCGCGCTGCCGTTATGTCTGAGCTGCGGGTGAGCGCGGTCTGCACAAAATCACGCCTGGGTTCAGTAGCGAGCATCCCCCAAGCTGAGAAATATCCGGGGTAGAGCGGTATAATGATCTCTCGCACCCCAAGTTCACGGCCTAACGTCGCCGCGTGCATGGCACCGCCACCGCCGCCCACCACAAGGACAAAATCGCGAGGATCATGGCCACGCTGGATAGAAACCAGTTTGAGAGCATTGATAGCGTCCGCATCGGCTAGACGGAGAACCGCGACCGCTGCTGCCTCGATTGAGCATCCAAGCCCGTCGGCAATCTTTTGCATCGCCTTCTCGGCCGCGGTCACATCGAGTGTGATGCGACCTCCGGCGAAATAGACTGGATTGAGCACACCTGTCAGCAGCTTGGCATCGGTCACAGTCGGCTCGGTGCCGCCCTGACCGTAACATGCTGGACCTGGATCGGAGCCAGCGCTCACCGGACCCACTTTCAGAGTGCCTACCTTGTCAAACCATGCGATCGAGCCACCGCCCATGCCAATCTCGACAATATCGACTACCGGCACCTTGACCGGATAGCCCGGATTAATGCGCGACCATTCGAGCTTGTAATCGGTCGTCACGCTTACCTGGGCATTCTCAATTACCGAACATTTAGCAGTGGTGCCGCCGATATCAAGATAGATGACATCCTTCTCACCACAGAGAGTGCCAACAAGAGCAGCCCCGTTCACCCCTGCCGATGGCCCAGATTCTACCAAAGTGATGGGATGCTCTTTAGCCCATGCGAAGCTGGTAGAGCCGCCGTTTGACTGCATTGCCGCGAATGGACAATCAAGTCCTTGGCTGCGCAGGCTACTTTCAAGACTGTTGAAATAACGTTGCACAATGGGCTGGACATAGGCGTTAAGCACCGCAGTGTTTGCGCGCTCATATTCACGCCACTCGCGGGTGATCTCATAACTCGCGGTAACCGCTATACCAGGCAATTTATCACGCAAATATTGAGCACAAATAGCCTCATGCTTTGGTGCGGCATAGCTGTGAAGGAGTTGTACGGCAACTGCCTCGACCTTTTCCGCCCGGCAGCGTTCAACCACGGCGTCAAGGTCAGCAAGCTCAAGCGATTCAATTTCTTGGCCAACTGCATTTAGCCGCTCACGCACCTCGAAGCGTAAACGCCGTGGAACGAAAGGCGTCGGCTTTTCGAAGCTGAGATTATAAAGGTCAGGACGGTTGCCGCGCGCTATTTCGAGTACATCGCGGAACCCCGCCGTCGTCACCAGCGCCGTCTTTGCTCCTTTACGCTCGGTGATGGCGTTGATAACTGTCGTGCCGCCATGAACGAAAAATTCGATCGAATTTGGATCGACCTGAGCGAGCCGGAGAGAGTTTTCCACGCCCTGAGTTAGGTCATTGGGCGTGGTAAGCGATTTCTCCACTTTGAGCTCGCCAGTGTCCTCATTAAAAAAGACAAGATCTGTAAACGTACCGCCGATATCGCTTGCCAAACGCCCCATCAACGTGCCTCCCGCAGCGCATGAGTCGTTGCTTCGTTGAGGCTGAGATCGGTGTTAAGTGCCACACCATATTGCTCGCGTGCAATCTCCGGGGTGATATAGTCGTTCATCACATCCTCGCGCACTGCCTCAGGCGGACGTGTATAGGCATCGCCGTAACCGCCACCGCCACCAGTAACAATTTTCACCCGGTCACCCGGCTTTAGAGTACGAAAGGGAATGCGGAAGATGCGTTCGCGCGCTTCCCCGCTCGCGATCTCTAGGAAGTTGCAGCTTCCTTTATCACCGCCCTTGAGACCCCATGGCGGTTCCTTGGTGCGGCCATAGCTTGCATAGGTCGATGCTTCATCGGCACAAATTTCAAATTCGCGCACCGCGCCGAAACCGCCGCGATACCGCCCCGCACCGACCCCTCCTTCGGTGTTGAGGGCGTATTGCCGAATATAGAGGGGGAACTTGGCTTCGAACAGCTCGACCGAATAATTGTAAGTGTCTCCATCCGTGGTAGCAATCAGAGCAGCGGTACCGTCGCGCGTGGACGTCGCACCCCAACCGCCGACTGCCGGCTCAATATGAACAAAGATCTCGCCATTCTCCGGGTTCTTACCGTAGATGTAAGTGCCACAGAGCGACATGTAGCTGCCAGCGCTGAGATGATCGGGCGCAATTTCAGCAAGCGCCATCCACACCAACTCAGACGCATGAGCCGAGCCCTCATAATACCAACCAGTTGGCGCCGGCTTGACGGCGGTGAAGACCGTGCCTTCCGGGCAAATGATCTCCACTGGGCGGAACCAACCCTCGTTCGATGCCCCTTGTGGATCAACGAGAGACTTAAATACGGTTTTGACCGCCGAATGGAGCGCGCCATAGGCGCAGTTGATGGGGCCCGGCCGCTGGCTGCTTGTGCCGGTGAAATCGAAAGTCATTTTATCACCTGAGATGACGACTTCGACACAAACTGGGATCTGCTCTTCGCTAACGCCATCCCCATCTATCAAATCTTTGGCGCAGTAGCGACCGTCAGGCATCGCGGTGACAGCGTCACGACTGAGCTTTTCGCTAGTCTCGAGAATATATTCGAATGCAGCGTCGACAGTCGCTGAGTCATATTTCTCTTCAATCTCTTGGAAACGTACTTCAGCTATACGTACAGCGGCGAGTTCGGCATTGAGATCGCCAAGGCACATCGTAGGCAATCGGACATTCTCTCGGATCAGTTCGACAATATCCGGCATCAGCTCATCGTCACGGCAAGCCCGCACGCCAGGAAAGCGAATGCCTTCCTGGTATATCTCGGTAGCATTGGGCGCGATACTGCCGGCGACAGAACCACCCACCTCGCTCCAATGGGCCACGGCAATTGCAAAAGCTCTGAGCTCACCGCCAGAGAACATCGGGCGGATCAACGCCATATCACAAGTATGGGTACCGCCCTCATATGGATCGTTTATCATATAGACGTCTCCCGGGCGCATCTCATCACCAAATTTGTTCATAATAGCCCTGAGCTGGAACGAAAAGGTGCCGGTGAAGAGAGTGATGCCATTGGTCTGAACGATCAGTTGCGCCTTGGTGTCAAGAATGCCACAGGCGAAATCGAGCACCTCATAAATTACCGGGCTCATTGAGGTTCGGGCAATGACGATGCCCATCTCGTCGACTGCAGCAAGCAACTTGCCACGCACGATTTCCAATGTGACCGGGTCGATGTCTTTCGCCGATATTGCCGCCACCATGGCCGCTCCCCTTCGCCGTTGCGCCCGCGGATTCTTCCTTCTACCCGGATAAAGTCAACTCCCCGTAAGCACCAGTGGCCTGAGCCGTTGGTGCTGTTACTGCTCAGCAGGCTAGGACTGTGTCATGCTGAGATTGGGGAAAAACAGTAATGCCCTTAAAGATATAGAAGCAGTGCTGCAAGATACGCTAACTTCTCGGCCAGCGATCCCTTCTGGAATGCCAGAACCAAACAGTTAAGATCTACATTAAAGGTTTTGTCGAATGTTTCAGCGTGCACCGAACTCGCCGAGTTGACAGAAAAGCCTGTTAAATTACACCCCCGCCCGGCTGATACTGGAACCGCCACAAACATAGAGCATCTGGCCGGTGACGAATCCGGAATCTTCGTGCAGGAAGAAAGCTGCTGTCTGAGCAATGTCTTCTGGGTTGCCGACACGGCCGGCAGGGATGGTTGAGAGAGAGGCGATGGTGCGCGGGTCATCTGCCGGGTTAGCCTTTTTGTATAGTTCAGTGGCGACTGGCCCAGGACCGATGCAATTGACGGTGATGCCGTCTGGCGCCATTTCCAGTGCCCAAGTTCGTGTAACGCCAATCAGCCCGGCCTTGCTGGCCGAATAGTTAGTACGGAGTACCTTGCCGAGAGCCGCACGGCTAGAAATGTTAACGATACGCCCCATCTGACGTTCCCGCATTCCAGGCGCTAGGGCCTGTGTACATTGGATAGCACAACGCAGATTGAGCGCCATCAGCTTGTCGAAATCCTCGAGCCGCGTGTCTTCGAGAAGCGCCGGCATGACGACGCCAACATTGTTCACGAGCCGACTGATGGACCCAAGCGTAAGTGCCCAATCAAGCGCTTTCTTGGTCGCGTCTAAATCAGAGAGATCGACTTGGCAAAATTCGCCAATGTTCGGATCTTCCGGCGCCACTCGGTCAAAGATAATCGGAGTGTGGCCGTCCGTCTTTAAGCGGCGGCAAATCGCAAGGCCTATTCCCTGCGATCCGCCGGTAACTAAGGCGTATTCTGCCACCTTAAATTGTTGCCGCTTATTCTGCTGCTTCCTGGCTGCCAATGGCTGCGTTCACCTTCGGCATTACCTCTTCTGCGAGCAGTTTCATAGAGCGCTTCATGACTGCAACGTCCGTCCAATCTTGCGCGGTCTGCATCAGTGTTCCGAAGTGACCCACCTCCTCACGGAAGGTGAGAATCTTCTCGACCACCGTATCTGGGCTACCATAGAGGGTGTAATTGTCACGTAGCTGTTCGTGAGTTAGCGCATCGCCATCGTCGCCCTTGTTTACGACAAACGCGCCTTTCATGTCAGCACGATCAAAAATGCGGTAGAGGTAATCAAAATACCAATCACAGCTTCCGTTGGCTTCCTTTACGAAAGACTCAGCTTCAGAGTCAGTCTCGCCAACATGGATGTTGCGAGCCACTCGCCATACTTCGGGATTCGCCGTACGGCCTTGCTTTTCCGCTTCCTCCGCATAGACCTGCCAGTGCGATTTGACAGACCAGTTACCAATAAAATTGGCGGAGATCGGAATATATTCCTTCTCCGCCGCGTATCGTATCGAGCTTGAGAATGGGCTCATTGCGGAGATCGCTACTGGAGGATGTGGCTTTTGATACGGCTTACACATGTAGCCAAGCCCAATATCATCATGAACCCAGTCCTTGACAGCGAATTGCCAGTATTTTCCATTTATTTCATAAGGCGGGTCGCCATCCCAAATCTGATGAATGATATCGATTGATTCCTTCATCATCTCGTTGCGCTCGGCCTCCATGGTGCCAAAAAGCTCAAAGTCAGGTGGTAAGCCACCAGGGCCTACACCCATAATCAGCCGTCCTTTGCTGAGATGATCAAACATCGCCGCCTGGCCAGCAACAAGTCCTGGATGATATTGCGGCAAACAGATAACGCCGGTACCCATCTTGATGCTGCTCGTTTCGTTTATCACGCTGGCAAGGAACATCATTGGTGAAGTAATCTGCTCAGGCCCAGAGGCATAATGTTCGCCGATATAGGCCTCAGAATAACCGAGTTGGTCCGCAAGGATTATCGCTTCGCGGTCTTCCATCAGCGCTGTGTGATAATCCTTTTCACGCGCGTGGATCGGCATCATAAATATGGCAAGTTTCATAAATTTAGCTCCCTGAAGTGCGTCTAGCGCGATGTTATAGCGATTTTCCCGATGATGCACCAGAAATGCCCCTCCTCATCGCGCCGCTTTAAGCTGAAGTCAAACGCTCGCGCAAGTGATGCAAACCGTTGCGGTCGGGTCAAGCGCTAGCCGATTGCTGGCGATCAATTCACCACACGATAAACAGTAGCCATATTCACCTTCCTCAATGCGCTTCAAAGCGACCTGTATTCTTGCAGATTCATTATCACGCCGGCGTGCAGTTTCTTGTGCCATCGCCTGACTCTGCAATGCGTCCATTCTAGAAAGCCGGCCAACCCGCGTCTGGTCGAGTTCGACTGGCTGACATGCATTCTGGGCATACCCATCAACTTCGGCCAGGACCTTGAGGCGTTCCAAAAGAAGTTTCTTATATTTGTTGATATTCATGGCAGTGGCTCCAAGCCAAATTTCCTCTGTTGCCTCATATTGTATAACGATTAGATTGGGTCAATTCTGGGGACGTATCGATTTCCGCTATACGTCAGCGGGTTTGATAAGGAGTTTTCGCATTATGGACCATGGTCTAGAAGGGAAACGTGCGCTGGTGACGGGCGCAGGAAGTGGTATCGGCCTCGCCATCGCGGAGGCTCTGGCTCTGGAGGGCGCTATCGTGGCGCTTCATGGCCGCAATTTGGAACGAACCGAGATGGTCAGGCAATCGATCAAATCGTCAGGTGGCAACGCTATCTCCGTCGCCGCCGATCTACTCGACCCGACTGAAATCAAGGCCATGTGCACCGATACACTGACCCGTCTCGGCGGTGTCGACATCGTCGTCAACAATGCCGGGTTGGCGGATTTTGCACCGGTGCAGGATATGAATGAGGAGATGTGGGATCGCATAATGGACACTAACGTCAAGGCGCCTTATCTAATCTCGCGCCATTTGCTACCGGCCATGCTGGAAGCCGGAGAAGGAGGCGTATTTCTTTATAACGCGTCGACCTGCGGCAAAGCCGCCGACGCCAATTGGACAGCCTACAATTCCTCCAAGCATGCATTGCTTCAATTCATGAAATGCCTAGCAATGGAAGTCGGCGAGCAGAACATTCGGGTCAACGCTATTTGTCCCGGCTGGGCAGAATCGAAAATGGCACGTGCAGCACTGCGCAAAACGGCAGAAGTAAGCGGAAAAGATATCGAGGAAACCTATCAAAACACCATGCGCGGCAACATGCTAGGGACCCTGATCGGGCCCGAAAGTCTTGCCGACATGGCGGTTTATCTCTCCGGACGCCACGGCCGTTACATCACCGGACAGGCGATCAACGTCTGTGGGGGCGTGAACTATTACTGACAACCAAGAGATTCCGGCGGCGGAAATCGAGGCTTACATCACGCTTCTCAATCGGATGTGCAATGCCTCGGGCGAGGTAATCAAACGCTATTTCCGCAAGTCCGTAGACGTAATCGATAAGGCCGACAAAGGCCCTGGGGTCTATTCTCCAGTGACTAAAGCCGACCGTGGTGCTGAAGAAGTGATCCGCGTACTGATCAACGAAACCTATCCTGATCACGGCATAATCGGTGAAGAATTCGGCAACGAGAAAACCGATGCCGAATATGTCTGGGTGATCGATCCAATCGACGGCACTAAGGCCTTCATCACCGGCCTGCCAACCTTCGGTACTCTGATCGCGCTGATGAGGAACGAAAAGGCAGTGATCGGCGCGATGAATCAACCCTATGTCGGCGACCGCTTCATCGGGATGCCGGGACAGACCATGTTGAACGACCGCCAAATCAAGACTCGCGCCTGCCCATCCCTTGAGGCGGCTCGGCTCGGCATTACCGATATGGATATGATGAAGACTGACGCTCAGAACAACGCCTTCAACAAAATTACCGCACAGGTCGAGTATCTCCGCATCGGAGGTGACTGCTATCTCTATGCGCTACTAGCTGCCGGACAAATTGATCTGGTCATAGAGGGCGATTTGATGCCTTGGGATATTCAAGCGCTAATACCCGTAGTGGAAGGTGCAGGTGGAATTATCACCCATTGGGACGGTGCCCCGATTCGTGGCGGCGGATGGGTTATCGCGGCAGGAGATGAATTGCTGCATTCCCAAGCGGTGGCACTCCTGAAAGACGCCGCCCCAAGCTGAGCAAAAACAGAGAAAACCAGGGTGAACGTCATGGCAATCGCTTTCGAGTAATTCATGAATCACCGACAAGGCTCGCTAAAATATTAATTTCGACCGTCAGATGCCAGATTATCCCATTGTCAACAAAGCACTGACCCCTCCGCGCGTGACCAAACAAGGAAAATAATTAGTCACCAACGTCTTCACAGACAAACAAGATTCGTCGCAATTAGGGCTGCATCAGGACGAAAGTTAGCCTCATTAGAACTAACCCTTTTCCGCTAGCATCCCCCCGTCTATCGGCATGATGTGGCCAGTGATGAAGCTTGCCTGATCCGAAAGAAGCCACACCACGGCGCTCGCGACTTCCTCTGGGCGCCCGATGCG
>PBDG01000059.1 GCA_002717225.1 Rhodospirillaceae bacterium
GGCGTTGATCATGGCCATCAAAGAGATTCTGGCCCCAGTAGGCTCGGTGCTCCCAGCCGCGGCTGTCGTGCCAGGCCATTTCCAGAGCCTCAGGCGGATCCTTGGGATCAAGGTAAGCATAGGCGTAAAAGCGGTCGTCCTCGGCTAGAAACACCGGCTCGATGTCCTTGTTGACCTGACGGTCGCTATTGAAATAAACCGAACTCTTTCCCGGCGCGGAAAGCTTCAGGGAACGCGCGCCGCTGTAAACAGGCGCTGGTTCGGAGACAAATTCAAACTCGCCTTGGGTAAATATCACACCAGCAGGCAGCCTGTCCTCGATCCACGGCTTATCGGTGGTTTTTATAACCCTAGGAGGAGTGGTCTTTCCGGACACAGTTTGGGAAGTCTGCAGTTGGGCATACGTGAGCCGGAACTGGTGCGGCCCAGCGGCAAGGTCGGCAGTGCCCCGAGACTGGCTTGACTTCGACGAGTCAGAGTTGTCGATAACCACTTGGCCATCGATTTCCAGTCGTGTAGCGCCGTCGGCTTGCAAGTGAAATTGGTGCGGTCCAGCGGAAGTCACCTGCAGGTTGCCCGTAAAAACCAGCGCCGTGCCACCGAGAACCACACGCACATCCTTCAGTACGCCCTCGAAAGGGTTCTCGCCCTTGGCCTTGTACATGGGCAAACCGGTATCGCGCCCCACGCTAAGGCCATCGAACGGCATGCGCATGGGCAGTTCCGTGGCCACAGCCTGCCCAGCGGGCTGGCCGTTGACCTGAAGTAGCAGAGTGCCGTCCAGTTTCACCTGAGCGGTGACAACCGAGGGCTGATTCAGTGGCAGCAACTGTTCCGAGCTTACCCGCGAAAGCTTGCGATTCGAGATGAGGCTGAGGACAAGGCGGCCTTGATCGAGGTGTAATACGTAACCATCCATGTAGCCGCCATGAGCGAGAATGACACCGTCAGGCGAAGCAGGTTGGATGTTGGCATGAATGACGAAAGGCCGTCC
This sequence comes from Rhodospirillaceae bacterium, assembly GCA_002717225.1. Taxonomy (GTDB): domain Bacteria; phylum Pseudomonadota; class Alphaproteobacteria; order UBA828; family UBA828; genus PTKB01. The sequence goes on from PBDG01000059.1 coordinate 995, forward strand.
GGCGATGGTCGGCGATTCCCATCGCTTGAGGATTTGGCCGGGCGAGAGTTTAAAAACGCGTTTCATTCCGTCTTGGGCGCTGAGAGGGCTGAGGTCCACGCGGTTGGACAGCAGCACACCACTGCGGGCGGGCGCCAAGCCACCGAGGTCCGGCGGCAGCGTTTCCCAGTCGCCCTCGAAAAGCCGAAAGGTGACACCCGAGAGTCCCGCGCGCGACGTCGCGTCTTTTTCGTTTGGGCTGCGAAAACCCGGCCCGGCCTCAAGCAGCCCGGTTGCGCCGCCGAGGCCCGCCGCCACAAGGAGGGCGAGTATTTTTTTCATTTGAAAATGTAACTTCGGCGCCATTGCCGGGCCTTGCCGGGGGGCAGAGCGATCTCCACGAACTGTTCCGGACACACATGCTGAGCAGTGGCATGGAGTGCGGTGTTGATACCTGGAATGGAAGTAATGCACTCGATGGCCTGTCCAGTCGCGGTGTGACGCACGGTCACCGCATTGGCACCGGTAAAGCCAGCCGGCCAAGGGACGTTGGCGTTGATCGGGTTGGCCAAGGCCTTGGTGAAGTGAATCTCACGACCGGAGTGGCGCTGACCGTCGTTCAGCCCGCCTGGCTGTGGAGTGTAGGGGAAGCTAATGACGTATCCTGGACCTACATTTTTCTCGCTGAACCGGAAGAAGTTGTGCGTGTACTGGCGCGTCTTCAGTGGCTTGAAACCGGTGTTCTTCAGGGTCCAGTCCACATGCAGCGAGGAGCCATCAAGCGTAACCTTGGCGGTGAGCAGGTAACCGTAGCCGCCGGTGGGTGGCAGCGCCTGGCTGAAAGTCACGGTGTTGGTGCCCCACTGCGCGGCGGTCTTGGCCAGAGTCTTGGCTGGGTAGTTGTTCCAAAATTGGTACTGGTCAGTACTCTTGGTCAGAACACCCACGCCCACCTTTAGGAATCCGCCGTTGGCCGCTGCCTCGGCGAAGCCTGGCGGGCCACCGGGGGTGATGAGGTCAAACTCACTCGCCAGGCCCGCGTGGTCGCTGGCGGCATTGTGGGTGACGGGGTTGAAGAAGTATTCCTTGCCACCCTTCACCGCCCGCAACACAGCGGCCAGAGGGGTGAAGCGCACGCCAGTGTAGTAGCGGTTGGCGGCGGCTGGATCCATCACCTCCACCACCAGGTCCTTGCTAGCCAGCATGCGGGTGCCTGTGTGGCGAGGCTTGAGTGTTGTGACGGGCTTGTTAGGTTCAGACACGACAGCGGATGGTTTCGTGGTTTTCGCCTTGGCAATCACTGTCGTAGGCGGGACGGCACTTAGCTTCACTCCTTGCCAAGTGGCAGCAGAAGTATGCAGTCGCGCGTTGGCCCAGTCAGCCACATCGAACTTATTGCCATCACCACCATCAGTAACTACCAGCCGCAACCTCTTTACATCTTTAACCGGAACGTCAACGTCCTTCGGTTTATCAAGCCCCGTCATTTGGCCGGAGGTCCACACCTGTTTGCCATCCACATATACCTCAAAAGCAACACTTCCTTTACCTTCTGTCGCAGCATCGATTCCCACTTGAGCGGTAAATTTTTCATACTGACCGTTCAATGGATAATCCAGCAGAGCCGGGGCAAAGGCGGAGATGCCCTCCGCGTATTCAGTCTCGCCGATACGCAATGACTGGCCGACAACGTTACGAGCGCGCCGCGGTGACACGACAGGAGAATCCACATGCAATGCACCAAGCGATTGCAGTGGGGCTGGCGCTCCGTCATACTCCAGAGCCGTCCATCCAAGTGTGTTGGCCGGGCCACTATAACGCAGCTCGATATTTGCAATGTTAGTGTTCGTTAATGCGCTTGGAGGAATTATGAACGCTGCTTCACGAATGCCTTCAGAAAGCTTGGAGTCATCAGCATTCCGCTGAAAATCCCATGACCCAATTGATCTACCATTGACCCACACGCTGGCTTTTTGACCGGTTTTTCCAAGATAGAATTTCTTGCGAATCAGAATACCTGCATTTGATTGGGCCGGCAGGGCGAACCGCTCGGTGCCGTTGTTGTCGGTGAAGATGCCGTGCAGGGACTGCAGGCGACCTGAAAAATCACGTCCCGTGAATATTTTCGACTTACCACCCACAATTTCATGGCGGTAACTGGCTCCCGTGTCAGGCGTGAAGGTCGCTAATGCACGTTGAGTCCAGTGTGGTCCCGTACCTGCATCCTTCACCCACAATCGCCCCAGTGATTCGTGTGTTCCTAGCTTTAGCGTGAAAGCTACCGGCATTTTCCCAATCGGCCACCAACCGTCTTTGGCAGTGGTCGGCGTACCGAACAAGTCTTCCGCCTTGGTGACTGTTAATCCTGTGCCGGAAAAATTAACGGCACCAGCTTGATGATTCCTCCAGATGATGACCACTGGCGCACCATCTGCCTCGCTTATGTATTTGAAACACCATGTACGCCCAGGCGAGCGGTCAGGCACAGTTATTTCCTTTTCGAACCGCAACTGTCCCAGCAGGTTTCCAGTGCGTGCCATCGCCAACCAGCCTGGTTTGAGTCGATGCGCAGCAGGACTGACCTCCAGCGGCGGGATGCTTCTCGGTTTCCTGTAGGCAAGCCCAAAGCCTATCTGCTTGGCATCTTTATTGGCGATGGTAAGAGCATGCTCCACCCCCATGGAGTGCAACAACAGGCGCGCCCTCGCGAGAAATGCGGCCTGATCGAACCCATCGAGCGCATCATCCGCAGACTTTTCGACTGCCCAGTCGAGGTCCGTAACCAGAATACTCTTGGGTTTCATCGGGGCAGAGGCATTGGCATCGGTCGACTTGTTGAGTAGTCCGCGCACATCTTCAAGGTAATCCCGAATACGTGCATCTTCCGGTGTGCTGCGCCCTGCATCCAGGCGGAGATTCACACCATCTATATATTTCAGGCAGTCATGTTTTTCCAATTCTGTCAGGTATCCAATGGCTGTCTTGCGCGACAATCCTCCAATGATAATCGGGGTTTGCGGACAAAAACGCTTCCGCCATTGGTCGGAGAGCTTGAGCATTTTGGAAAAATTCTCCGGCTTGATGCCAAGCCCCATCTTTGTGGGTGGACTGTCGGGAGAATCCCAGACAATGAAACCCTCCACGTGACGACCAGCCTTTCTCATCACTTCGCGCATATAATTATCCCAATCGTCCATGCGACGCGGTGCGTGGAAGATGTCCACCGCATGGCCCCAATCGCGACCACCACGATCATATCCCCCACGAGGTGACAGTTCATTTTTAACCATCGCTTCATAGCCCGAACCACTGGCCCAGTACGGGCTGTAGCCAAGGATAACCTGCGGTGAATGACCTTGGGCCCGCACTTGGTAGGCGAAGTTCAGCAGCGTGTGAACCTGCAAGTTGCCGGGTTGGAACTCCATCCAGTCCCAGTCATGGCGGATTAGCGTGAACGCTCCTCCAATGGGATGCCGCAGCTTGTCCGTGCTGCCGATATCCGTCTTCCATTGCTCACCCAGCACAGTGGTGGCATCCAGAACGAGAAATTCTTCCGACAAGGAGCGAAGTATCTTGTCACCACTTTTCATGTCGACTTGCAGTCGGTATGCACCAGGCAAAACTTTTGCGGCAAAATCAACCGTCTGTTCCAGCCCCGGTGCCAATGATAAGGGCTTGTCTTCCCCACTGACCCTTTCTCCGCGCCAATTATAAAGCCCGCCGGACACCGTAACTGCAACTGTGCCAGCGCGTGCAGCATTCACCACGCGTACACGCATTGGGTTGCCGGGTTGTAGCACGTTGCTGTCCCCTTCTCGCTCCACGGACATCCTGATACGCTCGGCTAAAGGCAGGTGCGTGACCACCTGCACGTCGTCGATGTACAACACACCCTCCTCTTTTTTGGCCTTCTGGTCCTGAGCAGCCTTCAATTGGGCCTGCGCGGCGGTCTGGGCCGTTGTGGCCTCGGTAACTGCCTTGGCCGCGGCGGTCAATACCGCGCCACCGGAAGTCTCATCATTCTTGAACGCCTCCAGTGAGGCCTTGGCGTCCACGGCCGCCTGTTTGCGGTCTGCCGCCAGTTGCTCAGCTTTGGCCTGCGCCAGCTGGGCCTTTTCAAGATCCATTTCCGCCTTCTTCACCACGCCCTCGGCAGTGGTGCGGGCGGTGATGGCGGCAGCGGTGGCGGTGGCGATATCTTTGTTGATAGCTTCCAGCGCCTTATCAGCTGTGGCCTTGGCTGTGGTGGCGGTGGTCTGGGCGGTCTTGGCGGCGGTGTCTTTGTCCATGGCAGCCTTGCGGGAGACGGTGGTCAACTGATCCACGTTCTTCTTTGCTGTAGCCTCCAGTGCACGGCGCGCAAGAACGGCCGCATCCAGCCGTGCCTGCAGGGCCGCAGCGCGGTCTGCGGCGCCCTTGGCGGTGTTTGCAGTGGCAGTAGCTTCCTTGTGCAGCTTGTCGGCGGCGGCGGCATCAGCCGTAGCCTTGGTGGCCATGGTATTGATGCCTTTCAGCGTGTTTTCAGCGGTGGTCAAGGCAGTCTGTGCCGTGGTGAAGGTGGTAGTGGCAGTGGCGGCGGTACCCTTGGCCGTGGACTCGGCGGAGGTGGCGGCAGTCAGGCGGCTTGCGGCGGCAGTGGCCAGCTTGCGCTTGGCGGCGGCCAAGTTCATGGCAGCAGTCTTCTGCGCAGGGGTTTTCCGGGGGTCACCCTCGGCGGCCTTGGCCTTGGCCTCGGCCGCGGCGGCGATGGTCTCGGCAGTGCGGGCGTCGATCTGAGCATTGGCCAGAGCAGTGCGCGCGCGATTGTGGGCGGTGTCTGCAGTAGTCTTGGTGCGAGTCGCCGCTGTCAGCTTGGCTTTGGCGTCCTTGACAGCGACCATGGCAGGCTTTTGCTTGGTGGCAACCAAGGTCTCCAGAGCGGTCCGAGCGGTGTCGGCAGTCGTCTTTTTCGTGGCGGCATTTTGGGCGGCAGTCATGCTGGCGGTAGCGGCGGTCTTGGCATCGGTGGCAGCCTGAGTGGCGGCAGCCTCGGTAGCCTTGGTGGTTGCAGTGGCGGCGGTGTGCAACTGGGTAGCTTGGGCAATCGCGGTATCAAGGGCGACCAACACACGACCGGTTTCCGCGTGAGCACGGGAAGCATCCAGCAAAGTCTTTGCAGCAGCGGCAACCTTGTCCATGGCGGGCTTGCGCTTCATGGGTGCCTCGGTTTGGAGGTATTTCTGGAGGGCTTGGGTATTGGCGAGGACATCCTTCTCAGCAGCATCAAGGTCGGTGGTGGCCTTGGCGGTGGCAACCTTGGCAGTGGTGGCAGCAGTAGCGGCCTCGGCAGCAGCCTTTTCGGCGGCCATCAGAGCCATGGTCTGCTTCATGAGGGCGGCCTTGACCGTGGCCATGGTTTTGTCTGTTGATGTCTTCCGGGTGTTGGCGGCGGCGAGCGCCTTTCGGGCGGCGGCTACAAAGGAGTTGGCTCGGTTGACAGCAAGAGTCTCGTCGGTAGCCATTTGGTCAGCAGCCACGGCAAGGTGAAGTCCGAGGGGGTAGGTAGGGATGAAGCCGTGGTTGGCCTTGGCGTCATTCCAGGTGGAGGGGATGACGGGCAATCGAAAGCGAATCTGTTTCCATCCAGCCCAATCGACGCGTACGACATTCTGTAAACCGCCTTCTGGAGCAAATGGCAAGAAGAGGTCAAAAGGGAACTTATCGCTAATGGCTCCATTCTGATCGCCCAATAAAGGATATAAAATGACATTTGATTTATCTCCATACACCCAGAGACTGACTTCTGTTGGGATGCCGGGCAGCAAAGGATCAAGCGCAACCATCGCAGGTTGGCCTTTAGTCCATTTCATCGCCAAAGCACGCGCACCTGCGTGTTTCTGAGTGGTAACAGCTTCTGCGGTGGTTGTTTTGAGAGCTCCTATTACCTGCTGCCCCTTTTCAAAACCCATGGCGCGATAGACGTCATCGGGAGGGAATCCAAACTTTGGCCGCGCGGACTCGAAGCCAGTGAGTGTCACAGCACTGTCTGGTTTGGCTAGAATCAGTGTGGTTTCCGCATTTCCTTTGCCTTTCCTATCCTCGACGTTTACACGCAGGCGCAAAGGGCCATCGTGGGAAGCCGCCTTGCCAACGTGAGAGGAGAGGTCAGGACGGAATGTCTTCAGACCCAAAGAATCCAAACTAAAATCCTCCGTGGCCGTAGCTATTAATTCATCGTCACGGTCAGTAAGGCGCCATTTAAGTCGTACTAGCTCGCGAGCGGCGGGGGCCCAACTGTTTTGCACTGTGATGGTGACACCGTGCTTGGGGTCGAAAACATGGAGAGAATCATCATATCCGGCGAAAACGGCCAGCGCTTCAGACTTGCTTTGCTGAGTTTTCACCTTAAGCCCCCCAATATGCAATTGCCCGGTTGCAGGTAAGGGAATGGAAACTTCCGTGCCGGCTTGGGCAACTGGCAGACGCGGGGCGACGACAGCTAATGATACAAACTCCAGCGGATAGTCAATGCCGTCGGTCGAACCACGGATGGTTTTTTTGCCAAGGCCAGCACCAATGACCGGCTTCTCAAAATACTTCCATCCTTTGAAGTCGAGGTCACACAGCTTGACTTTGCCAAGTGTACGTTTCCAATTATAAAAATTAGACCCCGGCGCAGAGAAATCGATGATGACTGCCCACAACTCACCGCCTTGCCCGTCACCTTTTACCCAAGCACCCACGGCAAAAGGAGCCCCTGGCAGTTCCCGACGCAAACGTCGGTGGATCATGGTATCGGCATTATAATCGATGCGCATTGCATACGGCGTGGAAGGCTGCTTCTCCTCGGAAGTAAGGGTCACCCGACTGATACGCGCGGCCAGTTGAGGACCTGGATGCGCCCGCTGAGGCTCCCCAAAAATGGAGGTTTGCTGACCCCGATCTGCAAGATTAAAAGGCCATCCGCTGGCAAACCACGTACCGTGCACGTCACTGAAATCGTCCAACAGGAAAACACTGTTGGCTATCACCAGTGGGTGTGTGCGTGTAGCAGCCAACTCAGGACGTTCGACAGAAGTCAATTCAGTGGTTACCGAGAAAGGTGGCTCCTTGTTGGCAAGGTTGTCTGGCCGAAATTCAATGAGTTGCTCCTTCATTTCCCCAGCTTGAAATTTTAAGGTGAGCGGTCTGGTTTTTAGCACTTCATTGCCGTGACGATCGACAACACTAATATTGCGTTCAATTGAGAAGGGCTCGTCCGAAAAATTGCGAACATCAAGACTGAAGGCCAAAACCGTGGACCAATCACGCTGATGCTCGCCGACTAAGTCTAGTTGCGCCAATGCGAGTGGACGCCCCGTGGGCGGAATGACGCGCATATCATCAAGCCAAACCTTGCCTGCATAGTTTTCACTGGAGACACGATCGATACGCAGGCTGTGCCACCAAAGAATGCGATTCCCTGCCTGTGACTTGAGAGGGAACTCCACCTCACGCCAATCGTTAAAATCAAGCGTTACCGTAGGAGGTGAAGGGATGGCTTGATGACCTGAAAGGTGGTCGGTTTGTGAGTTGAAAGCGGAGTGGTAAAAATTAAACGTCAACCGATTGCCACTGTTGTCACCTTTTATCCAAAGCTTGAGTGTGCCACCGGTCTTGGCCCGATAACGCCCCGGGGCAAACTGGACCGTCGTGTTTGCCGGCCCGTTTGTTGTAAATTGATAATCTATCCTGCTAGCGGCAGAGCCAACCTTGGTCTGATTTGTGTCCACACTAGCACGCAGCTCGGAATTGCCGGGCATCGGCCCGGAAAAATTATTGACGAGATGATAGCCCTCAGGTTCTTCAATAATCGGCAATTGGGCTGTCGTGGTCAACGCCGTGCCCAGAACGATTGCTAAGGTGGTCAATGTTTTCATTTTGCCGCCGTCTTTTTTGCTGGATTGCGGTACACGGAGAGTTTCACCCCGTGACGAACAATATAATTGTCGAGTCCTCCTTGCACTTCCGTAAAATCTTCCACTACGCAAAGGCGATCATCATAGATGATGGCCGAGGTGAGGTTGCGACCGGCAGGTGGCCCGCCGGAAAAACGAGGATCGCGTTCGCCGGTTGCCCGGACGATCACGGAAAGACCGCGCGTAGTGGTTATGAATAATTGCGTCTTTGTGGGCATTGGTTGCCCCGTAAGCAGCGGGGGAGGCTGTCCTACCACACGCATATGGGTAAAGGTGTCTTTCTGCCAAAGCACCCCGCCGGAGTGATTAAGCATCATAGCCATCCCTTCTTCTCCTTGAAAAAATACACCGTCGGGCGTAACCACGGGGCAAGCGGAAACACGTTGACCAGCTAGCTCCCTAATCCATACCTGTTTTCCGTCGGCAGCATTCAGGCACCGCAACTGACCATTCTCATCGCCTATGTAAATGCGATTGTTGAAAACTGCGGGTGATGACGAAGTGTTCTTGGCAATCGGGGATTTCCACAGCAGCCTGCCGAGCCTTGCATCCAAGGCATAAACAAAACCATCCCAGGATGCGAAGTATACCCGTCCGCCAACCACAGCGGGAGCACTGCGAATCCGACCCCCAGTTTTGAATTCCCAAATCAGGATACCAGAATCCACATCTGTCTTGTACAGGACTCCATCGTCCGAGCCGAAATAAACGTCCCGCCCCTCAGGCGTGGGTGAGGAATACACACGCCCACCTGTAGCGAAGGCCCACAAGTGCGCACCGTTATCAGCCACCGCGTGCATTTTGTAGTCGGAGCTGCCGACAATGAGTCGACCAGCGTATCGAGCAGGCGTAGAAATCGGTGTAACTGTGCTGGATTGCCAACCTAAAAATGGAGTGCGTTTCACCCTTCTGGCTTCGGTGGCTTCAGCATCCATGGTTTTCTTTACATCCTCGTTAATGGGCCGGGCAAGAATGATGGGATTGCGGTTTTTATTCTCACCCTGAATTCGCGTGTCGCCCGAGGCCATGGGCAAAGCAAAGACACCGTTGACTGCCGTACCGCCAGCGTTTAATGCCGGCGCACGCTCACCCTGCTGGTGATTGGCCAACTTGGTGTCCTCGGAGTAGCCACCGACGAGATCTTCCGGTAAAGAAGGCACATGTGCAGGAGTCCCCATAAACATCGGCATAGCGTGTGGATCCTCAGCAAAACCTGCCGCTGCCAGTTGGTCGCGTCCGCCAATCGGGCCGTACACTTCAATTTCTGTTATCCCATCTTGGCGTCCGCCTGAGTGTCCTGGCATAAGTTTTACGCTATCCGTGAACACAGGCTCCTTCAGCTGAATGACGACAAACCGACGCTTGTCACCTCTAACCAAACCAACCGTGCGTGGAACTTTCTTTTCCATGTCATTTGCCAGCACACTTATGGCACGATAATTCAGGTTTGGCTTGGTGTTGTTCATATATATCACCACGTGTGACACATAAGACGGTTGCGCGAGCGTGACTGAAAAGCCCATTGGGTTTGGTCGGAAACACCACATTTCGTGAAGATCATCAAGGCGTCCATTTTGAAGAAATGCCTGTTCCTGGGTAAATACAACCTCGTTTAGCGGGGTGGTTTGCATCATCACCGCCACGTTGTTTTGGCCAATCATTCGATCACGTAATGACTGAGGGATCCGTGCATAACGCACCCGCTGATCCTTGGGGTGAGTGGGCTCAATCTTGTGCAATTCCTGATTGGCCAGCAGATTGGCCGAAGGGAACCGCACTACACGGAAACTCACCTTGGCAACATCCACGCCGCCACCTGCTTCAAAGCCTACCTCCAGTTTTTTTGTGTCAGCCATTGTTTTGACCGCCAAACGGCCAAAGGTCCATTCGCCGGGCCGCCCTTTGTAATTTGAACCCGTGAAATGCGGATTGTCTCCCTCCCCATGTAATACTGCGCCAGCAGCCAACAGACTATCTGCGTCAACCGGACGATACCAGAATTCCAACAAATACGTTGCGCTCGTAACAGCCTTGGCTTCTATCTTTTGTGTCACCAATTGATCCTTCATCCGCAACGCTCCCGCGCCAAGGTAGGCATTAGGCACAATCTGGAAGGGCTTGTTACCGGCCCAAATGTTCGAGGAGGCAAAATTTCCATTGCGCACCACATCGATGCCAAACTTAAGAATGCCATTAAAATCATTTTCACCGGCCTCAATGACGGGGAAAAATTTCCCGGGGCCAGTCGAGTCAATGTCGCGCGCAAGTGCCTTCGCCAGATACTCACGATAATCTCCCTCTGGAAGCGTGTGCAATTCACCAAGGTTTGTTGACCATTTCACATTTCCGTTAGCATCAAAGAGTGAGACCACGCCATTTCGTGTGCCCGCTGCCAATTCATCGCCCGTCACGGCAAGCACAGCACCTTCGGAAATTTTGTCGTGCTCCCAAATCAGATTGCGGTTATTAAGATCGATGCAAATGATCTTTCCCGCACGACCACTGCGCCAAAGGCGTGTGTCTGTGGCATTAAACAAATCGCGTTCACGCAGCCATACATCACTGCGATTGGTATAGAGCCACTTGCGCTCGCCTGCGGCCGTTCGTCGCTCCACCATGTGAAAGTCTCGGTTCAGGGTCCCACCACCGCTCTTTAACTCACGCGTGATGGGTGCCACGAAATTACCCAACTTGCCGGGATTGGGCGTGGTCGTCACGGCGGGGTCGAACTCCAATGGAGCCGAAAGGTTATTGGCGTGAATCCACGGTGCCTCGGAGCCTTCCGGCCAAGTCACCTGCCATTCATCACTGCTGGCAGGGTCACTTGTTTTATCCAACAGGAGAATTTTGCCGGTCTTGGCATCGATGATTTGCGGCTGGTTTTGCCATAGCGAGATGATGCCGCCAAATCCCATGGTGCTTCCTATCACGGTCGTTTCATTATATGCCAGTTGCGTACCGTCCGGACTGATAGCCACGGCTATTGGCTTCAGGTAACTGCCAAAACCGGCGCGGCTCGTTTGCGTCATCTCTTCTGGATAATAGACTATGTCTTTGATGCGCTCATATTTCCACAACAGGTTGCCGTCGTAATCAACCGCGATTAGTCCTGTAGCACCCAGCACGATAAACTGCCGCAATTGCGGGTTTTGAATGATTTCCACCTCGGTATTATGTTCGCGGTCAACATGCATCTGAGGCCACTCAGTAGAGGCGAATTTTTTCAACACTTTGCCGGTCGCACCATCAACAATGAACAGGAAGAAGCCATGTCCAGTCGCCGCCAAAATCTTTTTGCCATCGTCAATCCATTCCACATGATAGACATTATGCTCCGGTAAAAACTGCGACCATAGCTTTTTACCATTACCGTCCAGACAAAACAGATTTTGCCCAAAACCCATGGTGGCTACGGCGATCCTCTTTGTATTGTCATCTATTGCAATCTTACGCACATGATCGCGCGTAGAAAACCGGCTACTGTAGGCATCCGGATTCTTTTTACCACTGGGGAAAGCCGTTAACTCAACCGCAGCAGGAGTTTTGGGTTTAGTTAACGAAGACCGTGGCTGAACGGTATCTTGCAAGCTACCCGCTAGCAGGGCATCTACTCCCTTGGAAACTCCACTGGTGTCGCCCAGTAAATAAATCGTGTCATGTTGGGTATGAAACGCCTGCCGAACCCAGCCAATCACACAGCGTCCAGTACCAGGGAAATTTTCCGACACCGGCTCGGGAAACAGGTCACGATCGGCCATTTTTTCTACCAGTCCCTGATTATGCCCCAGCAGGATTAATGGCCCATGCACGAATACGCCCGGCTTTATAATTTCGCCCCTCCACAATCTCATGCCCGAAAGTGGCGGAAGCTCCTTGTCTCCTTCTGACCAGCCAACTCCAGGTCCATTGACCCAAGCCTGCATTGAGGTTGCCCGAACCCGTAGCCCACGACTGATAAAATGGTCAGATAGTTTTTTTGCTGCCGGGCGCAGGCTTTCATCCTCCAGCCCTATATAGATCACCGGCCGTTCATAAATCTCACCGTGATAATATTCTTCAAGCAGCAACCGATTAACATCGACGTAGTCATCCTTAACCTCCTTGCCCAAGGCGTCCGCCCGTACTGATAGGATTCCGGGTGGGAAGCGTTCGTCATTAAATAATCTACTTTCTTGAATGACTGCGTTTAATCCATCCACAAACGCTTTTTGAATGTTCTCCTCAAAGGGCTTTTGGGGATCATAATCAACGAGAAGCTTTCGAGCATCCGTAAAGCCGGGATGGTTAAAAATATAAGGCGCCAAATTGTCGGGCAGGGCATTACCGTGAAAAGTATTCCGGAGTCCGTCTTTGCGACGAATCTTTAACGCAAGCAATCGAATATCCTTGAAATCCTCCACCCTGAGCAACCGCTGGGCTTTTTGAGTGCCATCTTTTAAAAACTGCTTTATGTGGTCTGTCTGCATCACACGCAAATCAGGCGAGGCAGACTTGGGTAACGCGAAATCGCCGGGTTGCACGGAGAATTTTACGGTTGCTTCTGTGCCGCTTATGAGTTCGCGCACATATAATGTGACCCCACCATTTGGCACATTAACCGGCACGTGATATACTCCACGATAAGTTGGGGCAGCAACCCGGTAGACATGTCTTAACTCGTTGCCCTTGGCATCGGTTAGGCGGTACTCAAGAGGAATGCCCGCATCGATGGTTTTACCCGTTGCGTCGAGTGCGGATACTTCAAATACCAAGGCAGCCCCTCCCGTTTCCGGGCCCTTGGCACGCAAATCCAATTTCGCGATGGAGGCGGGCAAAAAGGCATAAATCTTACCGGGAACATGCATTAAATCCGCCGTCAGCTCCATACGGCCGTCAGGCAATGTCTTCACCGGTACAGGCTTCATTTCCAGCATGTCATAACAAACCGGGGGGCGCTTAGGAAAACGCAGTACCGGCCGAGAGGGTGCCTGATAAAGTGTCTTGTGGTTTCCGCGGAAACCAACATATGCATGGTTTGCTAAAACGAGATATTGCGCCTGTCTGCAGCTCAGCCAATCAGGCCCAACGAGCATGTCATGCTCTACTGCAGGCTCGATTTTATGCTTCTTTAAAAATGCTGTGACCTCGTCCCTGGTTTTTACCGTAAATTGCCACCAACGTTCGTTGTCAAAATCAAGATGCTTGGGGAATGAACCACCAAGGCGATCTGCAATCTCGTCAAGGTCAGAGTCTAACCTGTTCACTCCTGGCAGCACGTTCGGAAGCTTGCTGGCACGTTCGACCACCAGTATCTTGCCTCCATCCAACAATCTTTGTAGCGCTGCCTTGATTGCTGGCGGGACTTCCTCCTGAAAATACCAACCAGGCGCAAATATGACCTCATATTCCGCGCCCTTGTCGGCCAATATCTGTTCATCGGTCAGGAAATCAGCCGGATAGCCTGCGCGCAGACATGCCACCCAAAGGCCTTCGCAAAGGTATGCGGGTATGATGGGTTTTCTCGGCGACAAGGTGTCAGCATCAAAAGAATTGTAGATAGCAATTTTTTTATAGCCACGCTTTGCAGCAAGCAGGAAATCCCCGTAAGGGGTGGTGAGACGAGCGGCAATATCCTTCACCCCGCTATGATTGTCCGACCCTTTCGGGGTCTTGGGCGACGATTCAAACTGGAAAAACGACAACCCATCCACATTCTGCGAGAGTGTCAGGAAGGCATCGCGCACATTGGAGTCGCCCCACATTCCGGTGCCCAGCCCGTATATCATCGGCATCACCGTGATGTCATCGCGCACCCGCATCGCGTCTCCCATCATTGGCCCGGAGACCGGCATGCTGCCCCAGCCACCCATGTCCTTGTAGCCCACTGCTGAAATCATATCCAAGGCTTCAAACTTTGTGTGGATGTTGCCGTCGCCGGTGGACAGATTCATGCCCGGCAGCGCGTTAACATGGTGGAGCGTAAAGTTTCGGGCGGAGGGCATCACAATTTTCGCCGCACCTCCCATGCGCCGACTAAACTCCGCCCATTGCCAGTCGAGGTGCCGCGGCCAAGCGCGGTATTTCTCCAGCAGCGCATAATCACGTCGCCCTTCCGGCAGTCCCGTAAAGGTGTCCAGTGCCTTTATTGCCTCCGCACTGGAGTAGCCCGCTCGCTGGCGGAAGAGTTGGTTTTCCGCATCGCGAAAGAATTTCAGCACCACTCCGGACGTATCGTGGTCCAGTGACTGCGTCAACTCGTCGTAAAGGCACACGCCCTTGAAGGCCGGACTGTGCATCATGCTGGCGGTCTCCAATGTGGAATAGCGCTCGCAGGCTTGCAGGAATTTTTCCCCGCGAGGCATCATGCTATCGTGCTGGGTAAAAAGATTCTCATAAAACTCCAGTCTATAACGCACTGCCGCATCGAGGAACCTATCGCGAGCGCTCGGTGGGGCAAATGCTTCCCACGGCCCGAGTGCTGCACGATCACGCACAAGACCTCGGATGCGCATGCTTTGCGGAAAACTGACCCGGTTCATCCCGTAATCCATCCCCTTGAAAGCGTTGTAGCCATTCTCGACCATCTCCCGAACCAAACTGTCTGCTTTCAGCGAGGAAGCCTTGTGCAGGTTATAATTCCATAAGTCGCGTGAGCCCACCGCGTCTCCAGTGCTATTGAACCCAGCGTAGTCAAAGCCTAGGTTGTTATACTTTCCAAGCAACAGATTTTTGAAATGAGTCTTGGGCTCCGGATCGATTATCTCGATCTGCAATGGTGGTCCAGTCTGGGTGCCAAGGGAGCATTCCACCTGATATTTTCCAGGTGCTAAATTCAACGTGGTCGCACCATCCAATGAAACGATAAAGGTACGGCGCGCGCCATCATCAGCCTTCACTTCTGACTGCAGAATCCTGAATTTTCTGCCATTGGCATCAACTAATGACGCAGTCACTGGAGCTGACTGCAACGTTTCACCCGCTGCAGCAGTGGCAGCAATGGCCAACCAGAACGGTTCGCCACGGAGGAAAGCTGTTCGACCTCGCCGAGTAAACGCTCCGACGCCGGCTTTCTGCTCACCTGCGATGGTTACCCATTGGTCGCCAAAGAACGGTGCGTCGCGGCCCAGCAACGGCAAAACCCCAAGACGTAGCTGGTATACACCCGGCTTCTTGTCAGCAGGCACGGTAAAGGTGACCTCATTTTGTCCAGAAGGGGTGACTTCCAATTTCTGCCATTCACTGGAGTAATGTGGTTTAATCGCAGCGAAAATTTTCATGTTGGCCAACGGATTTATGTGACCACGTTGGGTCACAATTTCCTTTTTCGCCGCGAGATCCATTTCCGCCGCCGCGTTTGCCGCCTTCAGGTTCTTCAATGTGACTTCGCTGGCCGTAAACGCCTTGTGCAGTGCCGGCACAGTTTTGCTGGTTTTCAAGACGGCCGTGATGATCTGAGACAACTTTGTGTCGGCGGTGGTCACGGCAGCTTTCGCTGTAGTAATTTGCTTGGCAAAATCATCCACCTTGGCCTTTTGCATATTGAAGGCTGTTACTTGTGTTGTATGCGCTGCTTTAGCCTGGGTCACCTTCGTCTCAGCAGCCTGGATGGCCGCTGGGGTGTCGGGTTTTTTCTTTTTCGCCGCAAGGTCGGCCTCGGCCTTTTTCACATTCGCCAATGCGGTATCCACAGCCGTCTGTGCAGTCACTTGTTTCTTCAGCTCGGCGGCATACTGGGCGGTTAATTGCGTCACTTTCGTGCGCGCTTGTGCCGATGCGGCGGCGGCCGTTTTGATCATCGGGTCACCGTTGTATAGCCGTGTTCGGGTGGCGGTAACTTGCTGTGTCGCCGTTTTAATCTGCAGTGAGAGCTGATGCAGTTGATTGGTGACACTTCGCATTGCCTCGATGGTCAGGCTACCACTAGTGGGATCCAACGCGCGCACACGGGCCGTAACCGACTGACCGGCTCTCAAATGCTTTGTTTGTGTCTCGGCGACGAGGCCCTTCTGGCGTAATTTTGTGGCGTCAGTCCAATCAACCCGCAGGAATTTGTTCGGTAGTTTGGAAAGATCTCCGTCTATCAATAATCCAGGCCCCAATTCTGACACACGGAATTCGAATGGCGCCTCACGCGCGTAAAGATTGGCAAACTTCTCCGGTTCATCGGCTGAGAACCCAATCATCTGCATTTCGCGAATATGAATTGAGCTCTCTGGATCACCACTGGCAGCGATCCGGTTAACAGGAATGCGCATTTCATGGCCAAAATTTTTCCATGTATCCTCCTTGTAGCCGCCTTCGCCCTCGCCGGAAATGAGGCCCTTTGAGGTCAGGTGAAAGGTCTGCTTTAGCGGGTGTACAAGGTAACCGACGCCATTGGTGTTGGTTGGCAACCAAAGAGTGAGATTCAGAAAACGGCCACCTCCCTGCGGCAAAAGCTCCAGCGGCTCTTTGCCTTTGTCGTCGCCAAGGCGAAGGGCAATGTTCGGCAGAGGAATTTGCTCCAGACCGGGTCGCACCGGAACCTTCTCCATATTCAGTTCCTCATGACGCACCGCGCGCAGGTGGAATGGATAACACTTGAGTTTGCAAATGTATCGAGGAGGCAATTTGATTTCGCTCCAGCCATTCTCTGTTTTCAAAACCTCAACCTTTGCGCCTTTGTTAAAAGTAACGGAGGGTTTCGCACGGGTGTTAGGCTCAGCAAGCGACTTGGTGTTATTGGCAGCAATGGCTCCATCAACAACCGATTTTCCGGGAAGCCATGCGCTGCGCGGCTCGGTGCTAATGGAATAGTCTGGATCTTCGCTAGTTACCGTACCGTCGGGATTGACCACCAGCACATGATTGCCGGGGGTGAGAGTGTGTTTGCCTGGAGCCAATGTGCGGCGCGCCCTTGGCACCCGATCGATATATTTGCCATTCAGATAAATTTCAAAGGTGGGTTGGCCATTAAGCCGGATGTTGCGTGCCCATGCCGAGAGTGGGCCGTGAAATGAGTGCCGCTCTCCTTCCGTAAGAGTATAGAGATATTGGGCATCCATTGCCGTCTTGTTGCCCACAGGTATGTTTACCTCAATGTCTGGCTGGTTGAATGGCACCAGTCGAATTTCCACCTCTGCGGCTTGCGCCGTCGCAAACAACAATCCCGTTAGGAGCAATATTTGTGCGTTTCTCATCTTTTTACCTCAATGGCAATAAACGTATATCATCCAGTTGGTCATCCACTTGTAAAACCGTTCGCGCTTCGAGTTGCCGCCGCCATGCCCAATGCCTTCGCCAATTGGATTAGAAGCGCTTGGAGGGGTGGATATTTCCCAGCCACAGCCGTCATCATTGGGTGAAAAGAACACCGCCGGTCGATCGTCCATTAGAAAGTACTGCCATGGCCGCATTGCCTCCAGCGATTCCCCCGGCCACAAGATTTCGGTGTAAACCATGCGAAATACGTTTTCGACTTTCGGATCGTTCTTTTGCAGAATTTGCGGTTGCACGTCCTCAAGCATCTTGCCGATTTCTGGCTGTACACTATCGGTAAACGGGCTGCCCTTGTTGTAGCAGTCATCGAGAAACAGAGTGCCGCCACGCTTCAGCCAAGCCGTTAAATTTTCTGTTTCCTTTTCCGTGAACGACCATGAGTAATGACTAGTAAGGTAAATTGCAGTGTGCTCGAACAATTCATCGGATCCCACGTCTAGTCCATCGTTGTTCACATGAACCGGAAGCCCCGTGCGCATCTTTAATTGATACAGCATGAAAGGGATTGCCGTGGGATCCGTGTCCCAATCTGTTTGCCCCGCACGTGGCTTGATGCGCCGCAGTGCCAGCTTGTTTCTAGTGTCGAGATCCTCCTCTGCCGCGAACTGCTGAATCTCGTCCTTGGTAATCGCGCGACTGTTGAGCTTGCGAGCCTTCTGAAGCCACGATTCCTGCGCACCAACAAGCATCACACCCGCAAGCCACAATCCAGTAATGGGAAGATATTTCATATTACTTACTCCGTATAATTTTGATCTCCAGAACTGTCATCCCGCCATGACCACGCAACCTCTTCATGCTGGGTGACTGCTTTATCTGAAGCAATGATTTTTGCTCCACAATCGGTGGCTGTGCAATGGTCACATTGCCTGGTAGTCTTCCGGAAAATTCGTCATAAAACGTGGTTGCTACCACATTGTCCTTGAGCGGCGCTGTGAATCGAAATTCCTGGCTGAAATCAGGCCTCAACACCACCTCACCCGCCATCCGGAATACCTGCTCTTGGCCTTCTGACTTTAGCTTCAGTTGCCCGGCCAAACGTTGTCCGACTTGTGTAAAGAACCGCTCCCTTTCCGACGCGCTGATGCTGCCATCTCGATCAACGTCCATCGAACGCAGTTGCATGAGCGCCGCCCGTTGTGTTTTCCGGAAACGATAGCGCAACTCCAGCGTCTCTCCCTTGAGCACAAACACCAGTTGCCGATCCACATGGTCAATAGGTGACTCATGCGCCATTGCCGCAAACACGAAAAATAATATACAAAACAAGAACTTCACTTTTTCCGATTCAAATAAAACGCCAACGTGTGTACATCCTGCAGGCTTGTGTTGAGGAGGGAGTTAACATAGGGATCACTCCTCACAACATTCAATTGCTCCTGATGATCACCCACCTGCCCAGCCGCGCGAACCGCCCCGAGTAACACTGCGAATTCATCGGAACGCAATCCACGTTCAATAAGCGGATGATCCACGCCTGCCTCGCCCAGAAGCACCAAAATGATGAGTCTTTGCGTTGGGGTTCCGCTCTCATAATGGGCGAACAATTTCTGCTTTGCCTTTGGGTCGCCCATTCGAGTCAATGCCAAGTTAGCATAAAGACTAGGCGTGCCTTTCATTTGCCCTAGAGCCAGCAACGTTCCTCTGGCAGATGAAAACGCCCCAAGACCCCAAATTGCTTCTACGCGCAAATCGTCTGCTGCTGATTCATCCCTTGCCAAGTCCAGCAACAGTGGCAGTGTTGATTCCATTTTCCGCCGTGCCGCCACTCGAACCAACTGCAGTCGCACCTCACGATCAGGCTCAGAAATCAGCCTCTCTTCTATGAGTCGGTCCACCACAGCACCTTTAATTTGCTCGAGTGCCAGTACAATCTTTGCTCTTAAAACTGCCCGNTTCTCCGCACGTAGTCTGATCTGCAGATACGGAACCGAGCGCGCATCACCCAATCTGCCTAGNGCATCCACCAAATCAGGTGANGTGTCTTCGAATTGTTTCGACAACAACACCAACTGCTCACGCACTTCCTNCGGGGAATCCCTTGTAACAGCTGCCATAGCCACGCTNAGCACCCCGGCCTCGGGCGTGCGCAGGGCTGCCTGCAGAATCTCACCCCGCTCCTGCCATTGTGCTTTAGCCGTGGCATATAAAATTTCACGCCGCACCACGGGCGAATGCGTATGCTTAAAAAGCCGTAGGGCTGCTGCACCTGACTGGGGTTCCCGAGGAAAAGCCCCAAGTGCTTCTCCAATACGGGACAGAACCGTGACATCCTTTTCCCGCTCCATTAAGGATAACAATGCCGCCAGTGCTGGTCGGTTCACTGGCCATCCCAATTTTGACAAAGAACGACATGCCTGCGCGCGAATTGATACGGATTCATGTTTCGTGGATTCAATTACCAGTTGCAGCAAGCCCGCGCCCTTGGCGTGACCGATGCCCGCCAGCACAGCCTCCAAAATCCTGTCGTTATTCGGAAATCGCCGGGCAAGTTGCTTCAATTCAACGAGAAACGCCCCACGATGTTGCCGTTCGTTTCCCGTGGCAATCCAGCGCGACCATTCCCTCAACACCCAAGCAATGCGAACAGGATCAGTAGCCGTGTGCAGCCAGGCCAAGGTTGCCCTTGGAGCAGCGCGCACGACAGCAATGGGCAGCTGGGCGGGCAGTTGTTTCCAGTCCAGTGCGGCAGTCAGCTGTCTTTCAGTTGCCAAGCCGGCTTCGGTGTAAAACAAATCATGAGCCGTGGGGTCATAGAGTTTCAGCAATTCCTTCGGCGCGGAACGGATACGCGCAGCATCAGCTATAAGTTGGCAAAGAGGGCCATGCGATCGCATTTGTTTTTTATCCAAAAGGGGAATGGCAGCAGCAACGGTTTGCCCGCCACGTTCGGCCGCCTCGCGCATTTGAGCTGCTGGGAACTTGCCCTGCGCCACGCTTGCAGCAATTTGTTTAACCAACTCACCTGTCGGTGTCTCCGCCACGATCGAAGAAACGGCGAAGAGCAGCAACAAGGCGATATGTCGACTTCTCATTTGGCTCCTGACAATAGTTGGAAATATTGTGAAATAAGCTCCTCAAGTCCAAAAGGAACCGTCTCGGCCCGTGTAGCCGCATCAACATCATGACGATTCAGACCGACAATCCTGCCCTCAGTGTGGAGAGTTTTCACCGGATCCTCCATTAAGTCTGTGGAGCGTTTGACCCGCTTGAGGCCCGTGAGCAAGAGGGCGGATTCTTCACGACTCCTAAAGCCAAAATCCTGACCAGCGACAAATGCGCCAAGATCAGTGCCAACAACGGTAAACACCAGTTTGCGAGTTGCATCCGCAGACCTGGGTGTCGGCGCATTGTCGATAGCTTTAATCCCAATTGTAACTTTGTCGCCTGGGGACAGGGGCGGCTGCATACCTGCGAAGATGCTGGTAAACCGGCCTCGAGCCCTCTCGCGTGCGGGACTAAGTTTTAAGGGTCTGGTTCCTTTTCGATCCTTTAATCCGAGAACTTCAAATTGGTTTTCTACGGTGTATTCAAGTTGAACTTCACTGATGCCATAGTCATCGCGCGCACGCCATGCAATGGGCAGTCCAGCGGCTTGACCAAGCACTAGATTATCTTCGGAAAGCTTGGTCGTGAGGCTGATCCTTGGTGCCGCGTCCTCTTGGGCAATAATCTCAATCTTCTCGGGATCCTCCATTTCAAATCCTTCGCCGAAATGGCCCCTGAGTTGTAGTTCGATTGTTGTATTCTCCTTAATGGGAAACTCGAATGTGCCGTAGCGGCCATTAATCGTAATGTCAATTGTATCGCCATTGCCGGTTTTGCACCATGTGCCCGATTCATCTAGTTTTGTGCTGGCGGCAAAACTGACAAGCACCGCGGTATCGGGAAGTCCCTCAAGCTTTTTGACGCGACCAGACAAAAGCCGCGGTTGCTGACCCGTATAAATTGGCGGCTCAAGTTCGAAGTTGATGGCTTGAATGGCGGGTCGGTCGGCAACCTCTACGGTATACTCGGAAGACTGGCGGTTGGCGTACTCGAAGCGGTAGCGGAAATCCGCCATGGTATCACCACCACTTAGAATGGCTACGGCTTTTTCCTCGTCGAGTTTCAATTCGCTCGAGGTTTCCACCCCGGTCTCCTTGTTCGTCCGCACCAAACGCACCATGTCGCGGCGAGCACCCTTGACCGTGACACGCAATTTAATCTCCGTGCCGCGCACCATACGCTGGTTTTTGGGTTCAACTTCGAAATCAACTGGGAAAATCAAATCAAGAAGCACATTATATGCTTCATGAAGTCGAGCGGCACGATCGGTGTAAACAGAAGGTGCAAATTTGGCGAGCGCCCCGTACCCTGCAGCTACAACCAACGCAACCATCACGAATTGCTTTGCACGACGCAGACTAACCAGCGGCTTAAGGTTGATTTTTGACAGCTTTTCCGCAGTGTCAATGACCAGCGTTTGGATCATTGATGGAGATGATGTCTTTTCACTGACTCGATCAGCCAAAGCTTCGCGGCCAAGCTGCAACGATCCAATGACGCGAGTGTTCAGATTGCCGTGTAATTCTTCTATGACGTTGGCCTCATGCTCCTCACGAACACGCCGAAAGGGCGGAATGACAACCCATTTGAAAAACCAAACCAATGCCAACAATGCCACAACGGCAAAGCTGCCCAGCAAAACCAGCAGCGGAAGCTTGGCCAACCAGTCGATAAGAATCCACGCCAACAAAAGTCCGGCTCCAATGGCTCCGAACTTTCCCCAACTGTGCAGTACCGACCAGCGCCAGCGAAATCGACCAAAGGCGACCACGATGCGCCTGATGGCATCATGACTCGCGCGGAATTTATGGTTGTCTTCGCTCATGCGCAACCTCTCCGTTTACGAAGCCAACAGTCGGCACAAACCAGCAGAATAAAAAGGATCATGGCCGGCGGAAGGTTCCAGATTGGCGCGACGTAGGTGCGGCTGGTATTACGCGAAAGGCCGGCCAACCTTTCCGCTAGTTGAGTGGGCTCATCCATTTTGAACAATTCACCTTCGGTTGCGGTCGCCAATTTCTTCATGGCAACCTCATCGGCGCGGGTGTCGATGAATTCAGAAACGCTATCGATGGCGATAATGGTTTCTTTCGACACAAGATCCTTGGCTTTTTCCAGTGCTGTCCGGGCGGCGATGACATACTCCGGATCTTTGCCTCCACTAGCTTCTACATCAAGGTCTCCCTTTTTGCGCTCAAGCGCCTTTTCCAAGTCAAGTTCGGCCTTCGCAATGGCTGCTTTAACCTCGGCCTCCTTGTTGTATACACTCACTTCCCACACACCGGGTTCATCGATTTCCAAAGAATACTCATACATCCCGGGATTGGAATGATTATCAGACGGATACATGGCCAACCGTTTGCCACTGGGACTGATGGTGTGTACGGCGATGTCCGCATTGCGGATGGGGCGAAAGAGTTTGTCCACCAACCGCGTTTTTAATGTGACCATCCGACCTACCTCTGCGCGCTTTTCGCGCCGGCTTATCTGCGGGCGTTCGGGCTGCAGACGGGGATCTGGCGCGATAAATCGAATGGCATTGCCCCAGAAACGGCGGAAATAGTCCGTGCCTTCGGGTATTTCATTGGCCTGGCTCCCGCGTGGCCTTTGCATCTCCCAGCGCCAAGTGGTGTCAATGGTCAACGAAAGGACATTTCCCCGACCAATCTTGTGATAAGCCATTGCGGGCTCAGGGCCCTCTTCCGTCTCGCTGAGTGCCAGCATTTGTGCGCCGGGCTTTAGCTCGCCCACGCGATTGCAGCCTTCCACATTGGGCAAATCCTGCCACGCACGCTTGTTGCCTTCTGCGTCGGGCTCCAGACGCAGGGCTGGATGACTGTAGCCAACGGGAGTGGGTAACACCTTGAACTTGCCTTCGACCTGTGCTTCGTCCTTGCGCTCAACGCTAAAGGGTAACAATAAAGCCAAGGCGGAGTCCTGATACGCACCGGCAGAGTATACACTGCGCCCGCCCATTGTGATGAGCCCTCCTCCCCGCCGAAGAACGAAATCTGCCAGCCAGACCATGCTCGTCTCGTCATTTGAACCGGTGCTAAAATCACCTCGTGGTATGTCGCCAAGAATTACGACATCGTAGTCGTTCAATTCTTCCTCCAAGTTTGGCAGCACCTTTCCAAGATTGCGGTGTCGCATCTCTCCCATCGCATACCAGCCACCCTTGGGTAATTTCACCAAACCAGCCATCTCGATGACCGGGTCGCGCGCAATCCAGTGGCCAACCATCTTCCGTTCATCGCGCGGAATATCCAGGTAAAACACTCGAATTTTACGGTCGATTACATCCACCGTGTGTTCGCTCTCCAGTAGCTTCTTCGGTGCCTTGCCGCGCACACCTTCCACCAGGATTCGGAATTCGTGCCGCCCCTCAACCTTTGGCTTGAAGGTGATCGGTATCAATGACACTCGCCCGGCCGCCAAATTCACCTTTTGCTCGTACACCTGTTTCCATTCTTTCGCCTTTTCCCCGGATGCAGCCTGACCGGAATCTGATGGCTTTTCCTTTGGTTCAGGTTTGACTTGAGAAGGTGGCTGACCAGGTTTCGGCGGTTTCTTTTGGAAAAGTTTTAGTGATGCGACGAGGTTGGTCTTGAAAGCGGATGCATCCAATCGGGCCGATAACCGCAACTCGTCACCAAGACGCACATAATATTCACCATCTAGCCGCGTTCCCAACACTTCCGGTTTTTCACCTTTGCCAAACATTACGGGAAACGTCTGCATACCTTGCGCGGTGAGCAGTGGTGCAGCGGACGCCCAGCCCGGCTGTGTAGCTGGTTCATTGCCGTCGGTTAAGATTACCACTGCCTGCAGGTCCGGCTCTGCACGGGTTAATTCGCGCAGGGATCGGCCAAAATCCGTGGCGCCGCGGGCAGTACCGTTGGTGTCCGCATGCAACCTCCAGCCGAAATCGCGCACCACAACGTGTGCGTCACCACCCAGCTCATCTTGCAATTTCTTGGAAAACTGCCGAGCCTCAGCCAGACGCGTACCGCCATTGGAGGTGTCGGTTACGCCCATGGAGCCGGATTGATCGGTCAACACGGCCACTTTTGGCGGCAAGGCGAGGTTCATGGTCACTCGCAATTCAAGTTGCAGTAAAAGGACAACCAATAATGCGCCCGCCATCAGCCTCATAACAAATAACACTCCCGCCGTTCGGGGAGGCAAACCCGAGCGAGGCATCAAGCACAGCCCTGCCATCAGCACACCCATAATGCCCACCATCCAAACGAGCCAAGCTTCCGGCTGCGACGCAGAGTACCAGTTCCACTCCTTCACGTTTGCCAGACGGTCGACATGCGGCACGCCACAAAGCCAAAGCACCAACTTGTAAAAAGCCTCGGTCACGTGGATTCCTCCTTAAGCTCGCGCTCTTGTTCAGCTTCCTGTTTTCGCCACCGCAATAATCCAGTAACGTAGCCCGCTACTGCCTCCAGCACCCATACCCCGGCAAGGATGAGAATGAACAATCGCCATTGCTCCTTGCCTTTAGGTGCAAGTTGAGCTAACTCGGGGATAGTCTTGGTCTCGATCGCGTTATTAAACCACGTCTGCAGCTGCACATCGTCGAGTTTTGCAAGATCACTCTCGAGAGGATCGTTGTTCACCGTCACTGGCCGCCTGTAGCCACTCCAGTGCGAACTTTTCCCCCATGGCTTGCCCAAGAGATAACGACCGGGAGGCATACCGTCTATTTTGACACTGCGACCCTTGGCGATAGTCATGGTGGCATTTATTTTTGGGTTGTCTTCATTCCGCAGTAGCAACTTGTCCATGAAGGCAAACCCCGGCTCTGATACATCCAAGGATGCTGCGCGCAAAGCTGTGAGAGAAAACGAAGGCTTCACTTTCAACTGGCCAGTCAAATGATCCACCAATGTCCACGCCAACAGCGGGAATACTCGTGACATGGCGAGGTTTCCGCGGCCAAGTTCCACCCCGAAAGTTGTAACTGCCACAAGGCCATCACCGACGGGACGATCAACGATCAGGGGGTTATTCTGGTCATCCCGCAAAAGGATACGTGCGTCCTTCGAATAGCCACGCACTCCACGCAAGGTATTGAAGCTGACCAGCGAAAGATCGCCACTGCGCAGATTTAAAAAATGAGATACTAATGCATGGGGCACATACGGAATCCCGTCAATATCATGGCGCTTTGTGTCATCAAAAAGAATGACTGACGCAGGATCGAGCTTGAGATCGTTGTCAATCTGTACAGGCGAGAGTGGATCGTCACCTGCGGCCAGCTTGTTGTTAAAATTAAGCGCATTGAGGCTGCCGGAACACACCAAAAGCAACGAGCGCCCTTCCTTTACAAAAGTGTGTAAATCCACTTTACGCTCATCACTGAGTTCGCTGACATCATATAGAATTACAAGATCATATTTGCTGAGCGTCTCGTTGCCCAATTCATCAAGAAGAATGCGGTTTGTGCGTAGGCCGGTGCCGTAGGCAAGGCCCAATTCGCGACTGGGATTCAAAACAAACTCGAGAATTCTAGAGCCATTGATCGTGTCATCAAGGTCAACTTCCTCGGGCTCTTGCCCCGGCAAAACGGTTAGGCCTGCGCCAGTGGCATCCGTGCCATCAACAATGAGGATACGACGAACTTGCTCGGTAACGAAGGGCAGATCAAAACGATTGTCAGCGTTGTTGGCATCGCTCATCTGGCGGGTCTCTGCGCCTTCATCCTTGGGCATTTGCAGGCTCACTTCTGCAAAGGGCTGGGGCAAGCGGCGTTCCGCACGCGCGGTAAGATCAACGATCGCCTCTGCTCCTGGAAGAAGTGAAAATTCGCGTCCCATGGGCTCCTTTTCCCCGGCAAGGCTTAGTTCTACACGTGCAAGAGAACTATTGGTTCCGTAGTTTTTTACACGCGTAAGCACGTGTGTATCACGGCCCAAGCGAATCCGGCCTTTAACTGTTGACTGGATGATGGCCAGATTTTCCGCCCCGCCTTGAGCCAAGTCCACCATCACAATATCAAGCTGGTCGCCCAGTTGCCGCTTTAAGTCGGCAATTTGACGAAGGTCGCGCGGATGACGCTTACCAAAAGAGTGCGCCCGGCCATCGGTAAAAATTACAATCTGCGAACGCACCTCTCTCAATCCTCGAATCATTTCCGCGCCGAGAGCAATGGCGCGAACAAGATTATCCCCCGCGCCGGCTCCGTCCCCAATCTTGTCCACTTCAGCTATGGCTTTTTGGGGTGCGTTCCCAAGAGGACTTAAAATTTTTGCCTCGGTGCCCGCAGCCACCAGTGCGCAGCGACTGGGCAGATTGATTTCGCGGAGCATTTCTTTCGCCTTTTGCTGTGCGAGTTTCAGGCTCGAGAGAGCCTTATCCGCGGCAGGATCGGTGGGGAGGTTCATGCTCGTAGATGTATCTAGGATGATAACGAGATTCCGCGGTGCAGGTTCTTTGGCATCAGGCGAAAAGCCTCGCGCCATGGCGATTACCAGAATCGCGAGAACGGCGAGACGAAGCAAAAGCTGAAACAAATCAATGGGGCGCCAAGAAAGGGCATTGGGGCGCTCACGTTTACGCAGGAGCATCAACGAGGGGAAATCTCGGATGGGGAACTTATGTCGCGCGATAAAGTGAAAAATTATCGGCACCGCAAGTGCGACAAAACCAAAAAGCATCACTGGGTTCAGCCAATTCATCGGTTTTGTTGGCGGCGATAAAGAAGGTAATCGCGCAGGACATGTTCAATAGGGTCGGCAGTGGTGATGAAACGGTAGTCGCCACCAGCAGCATTGGCGCCTTCGCGAATTTCCTCCTGAAACTGGTTGAAACGCCTCTGGTAAACGCGGCGACCAAGGAGGGGATCGTTGAGCAGTTGCGTTCCGGTTTCCAAGTCGCGAAAGCTTGTGAGTTGACGAAAGGGAAAGTCGCGCTCGTCGGTGTCAACGAGATGGAAAACAAGCAGCTCGTGCCCGCGCGCGGCGACTTGCTTGAAGCCGTCGGTGATGGCCTCGGGGTCGCCGTAGAAATCGCTAAAGAGCACGACCAACCCACGACGTTTCAGACGCAGGGACAGACGCTGCAAGACAGCGCCCAAGTCGGTGGCCTCAGCCGCTTCTAGGGAGGCGAGGCGAGCAAGGATGCTAAACAAGTGCCGTTGGCCCTGCTTGGGGGGGAAGTAGTCGCGAATCTGCGTGGCAAAGCTGATGAAGCCCGGCGCGTCATTCTGCTTGTTAACCATGTATGTCAGGGCAGCGGCAAGGTAGCGTGCGTAGTCCAGCTTGCTCAGGCGCTTGTCGTCATCCGGCCGATAGCCCATCGAGGCGCTGGTATCCAGCACGGAAACGACATCCATGTTGGATTCCATCTCGAAACGCTTCACGTACCAGCGTTCGGTGCGGGCAAGAGTCTTCCAATCGATGCGGCGCGGCTCGTCGCCGGGCACGTATTCGCGGTGGTCCACGAACTCCACGCTGTAGCCATAGTCCTTGCAGCGGTGCATGTGGGCGTAGGCACCTTGAACCAGCAGGCGGGCCAACAACTCGATGTCACTCAGGTTCCGGATGATGTCCGGTTTGAGCAACTTCAAGGGGGAAGAAGTGGCCATGGAGAGAAACGGTTATGCGGCCTTGGCCTTTTCGCTCTTACCTGATTCAGCCGGGACTTTTTCCAGCAGGTGATCAATGATCTGGTCGGTTTCGATGCCTTCGGCTTGCGCTGTGAAGTTCGTGAAGATGCGGTGCCGCAACACGCAGTGGGCCACCGCGCGCACATCCTCCACCGTCGCCTGCATCTGCCCGCGCAACAGTGCCCGGCTCTTGGCACCCAGCGCAAGGTACTGCCCCGCGCGCGGTCCGGCACCCCAGCCGAGGTATTTCTTGGCGAACTCGGGGGTCGAGTCGCCATTGGGGTGCGTGGCAACATTCAACCGCGCAATGTAATCGAGCACGTGATCGCTCATCGGCACACGCCGTACAATCTGGCGAAACGTCATTACGTCCTCGCCATTGAGCACTGGATTGGGATCACCCAAGCCACCGGCGGTAGTCTGCTTCACGATTTCCTTCAGCTCATCAAACTTCGGATAGTCGAGGTAAATGTTGAACATGAACCGGTCCATCTGCGCCTCGGGCAGAGGATACGTGCCCTCCTGCTCGATGGGGTTTTGCGTGGCCATCACCATGAACGGCTCTTCCAGCTTGTACGTCTGTTTGCCCACTGAAACCTGCTTCTCCTGCATCGCCTCCAGCAACGCCGCCTGCGTCTTGGGCGGAGTACGGTTGATTTCGTCAGCAAGGATGAGGTTGGTAAAGAGCGGACCGCGCACGAACTGAAATTGCTTCTCGCCCGTCTCCTTGTCCTCCTGCAATACCTCAGTACCAGTGATATCACTGGGCATCATGTCTGGTGTAAACTGCACGCGCTTGAAGTTCATGTCCAACGTCTTGGCCAGCGTGCTGACAAGCAGCGTCTTGGCCAACCCGGGCACACCAATCAACAGCACGTGCCCACCGGCGAAGAGCGCTACCAGCACTTGGTCGAGCAATTCCTCTTGGCCAATGATGACCTTGCGGATTTCTGTCAAAAGTTTTTCACGCCCTTCGCGCGCTTTCTCGACCATCGCTAGGTCGTCTTTGGATGTTTCACTCATGATAAAATGGTATAAATCAGTGGGTTAGAGCTCACCATTGGCTGGCATACAAACAACCACTACGTTTTTCCGTTGCGGCTAGACGAACCGAGAGTAACATTCAGACGGTTTTAACCAAGGGCGCATTTGAAAAATGATCACGCGTGCCAGGAATTTTTTTCTTTTCTTTTTACCGGTACTAGTATCCGCCGGTGGTGCAGCGCCCAGCGCTGGTGACTGGCCTTGGTGGCGCGGCCCGAACCGTAACGGCGTGGCCCAAGGCGGCAGCTACCCCATCGCATGGAGCAAAACGAAAAACGTGCTGTGGTCCGCAACGGTGGCTGGGCGTGGCCACTCGACGCCCACGGTCATCGGCCCGCACATCCTGTTAACCACCGCCGATGAACGGGCCAAGACGCAGTCGGTTCTGTGCCTGGATCGCGCCACCGGCAAACCGCGCTGGCACAAGGTGCTGCATCGCGGCGGTTTCGAGACTGAAATCCACAAGAAATGTTCACACGCCGCCGCCAGTGTCGCCAGCGACGGCGAGCGGCTCTTCACCCTGTTCCTCAATCGCAAGGCTGTGTGGCTGTCCGCGCTGGACTTTACCAGTCGTGTGTTGTGGCAAAAGAAGGTGTGCGCCTTCACTTCGAAGTTCGGTTTCGGCGCGTCGCCGTTGATCCACGGTGCGCACGTCATCGTCGCCACCGACAACATGGGCGGCGGCTTTCTCACCGCCTACGATCGCCGCACCGGTAAGATTGTCTGGAACACATCGCGCCAAGCCACGCCCTCCTATTCCTCTGCCAACGTCGCCCGCGTCGGAGGCCGCCTGCAGGTGTTACTTTCCGGCGCGGACAAGATCACCAGCTACAATCCCGTCGACGGCAAGCTGCTCTGGTCGCACCGGGGCGCCTCCGTGCAGACCGTCAGCACCATGGCCTTCACCGGTCAGCTCGTGTTCGCCAGCGGTGGCTATCCCACCAAGGAGACGCTCTGTTTCGATGGCGCGGGCAAACTGAAATGGCGCGAGAAGGGAAACATAGCCAACGTCCCCTGCATGCTCGCCCATAAGGGCTCTTTATATATAGTCACCGATAACGGCGTGGCGTGGTGCCGCGACGCCGCCACCGGCAAGCCGCGCTGGAGCGCGCGGCTGAAGGGCGAGTTCAGCGCCTCGCCCACCCTGGCCGGCGGCCACATTTACGCACTCAACGAATCCGGCACCGTCTTCATCTTCAAGGCTAACCCTGAGAAATATGAACCCGTCGGCGAGATTCCCATGGGCAATGCCGGCTTTGCCTCGCCCGTAGCCTGCGGCGGACGCCTCTACTTGCGTGTGAGTGAGGAAACGTCCGGCAAGCAGATTGAAAAACTCTACTGCATTGGCCGTCCAAAATAGCAGCCCTGCCTAAAATGAGATTGCTCGCCCCCATCCTCGCATCGACCGGGCTGGTAATGGGTGCGGCCAAGGACTTCCCTCCGGCGCTCTTTCCCATCGACTATCGGCTGGCCACCACGGGCGAATTCGCGATGGTCATTGAGGATTCATCCGGACGTCGCGTGGCCAATCTCGTGGCGCAAGTTGCCCGCGCGAAAGGCGCCAACCGCGAACTGTGGGACTGCCTGGATCAACAGGGCATTTTCGTGGCGCCTGGCAAATACAAGTGGCGCGCCATTTACGCACCGCCACTGGAACTGCATTACCAGCAAACCGTGTACCCAAACGTGGAGGCGCACTCGGCCAACCGCCTGCCATGGAACCGCGGGCCGCGCGACGGCTTCCTCGGCAACCACGGCAACCTCGTTAGCGTGTGCGCGGTGGGTGATACGGTGTACATGACCTCCGGCGGCACCGAGGGCGGCCACGCGCTCCTTGCCGCCAATCTACAGGGCCAGAAACTTTGGGGCAGCGGCGCCGGTGCGAATCACCTGTTTACAGACGGCAAGACGCTGTTCTGTGAGGCATCCGGCGTCATCTCGCGCATCGATGGCCAGACGCGCCGGCGCACCATTGTCCATCGTCGCGCCGCCGCCGCCCAATGGCTGGCCACGGCTGCGCATGACAACCGTATATATATGCTGTCGCGCGTCCGCCGCACATTCTTCAATCCCGCCCTAGCCGCCGCCGATGTGGATCTTGAGCACAGCTACCCAACGCTACCTGCCCTACGCCGGACGCGCGAATTTTACGGCATCGCCATGCGGCCCCAGCAGGAATTCCTTCGCCTCTTCCGCCTCACCGGCACACCGCCCGGATCCATCGCACCCGAGGGCATGCGTCAGCTTGTCTCCACCCGTGGCGCTGCGGGCCGCCAGTTCATCGTGCTGTCCTTCAAAAAGCCCTCCACCCTCGGTACGCTGTTGCTGCCCGCCGCTGACCAGGAGCACTCCATGCAACTAAGCATCCTCCGCCCCGGAACCCCTTACCCGCCACAGCCTGCTGAGGAAAATCACTGGGAACCTCTCCCCACCCCAGTCGGCCCGGGCGGATGGCGCAGCGTCACCCTGCCACCCGGCACTGCCACGCGCGCCCTGCGCCTCACCTTCGCCAAGGACAACGCCGGATTGTCAAATCTGCTGGCGGGCAAGCCGAGCGTTAACGACGTGAAAGACATCGACATCGACGCCGCCTTGAAGGGTGCCGGCAAGAAACCCAAGGACGTAGAGGACCTGCTTGGAGGCGGCGTGGCCAAGGCCCAGCGCTGGGCCGGCAGCCTTGATGGGGTGCGCATCCTGAAGCGGCGGTTCAAGAACCACTTTCCAACGGCCAAGATTTTTGTGAACAGCGGCGACTACAACGCTACCACCGGCGTATGGGATGCACAGCGCGAGGCGGTGGTGACGCCCTCTGCGCCGGGCATCTTCGCGATGTCCTGGGAGCAGCCCATTGCCTTGCGCGGTCTTGCCTTCAAGGAAATTGGGGGGGGACGAACGGAGATCGACGTTTACACTGGGCCCGTCGGCAAGCCCATCGATCCCGAGGCGGAAAGTGGATGGGAGACCATCGCCAGCTACCGCCAGCCCCTGCGCAATGGCGCGCACAACGCCGGCAACAATCAGCACGCGCGTTATCTCGACGGCATCGTGGATCTCGGTGAGCCACAGCGCACGCGCGCCGTTCGCCTGCGCATCGTTGCACCACAACCCGCCGCCGGCACCGCCGACGGTCATGTGGAGAATGCCGCCAAGCGGTGTAAGCTCTACGGCGTGGCGGTTCTGGAGGCACTGGAGAAGGACCAGACGGACAACCGCACGCAATTACTCGAGGTACGGGACGGAACCACAGGTGCGTTGATCCGTAGCGTGAAGACGGACGTGAGTGGTCGCATGACCTTTGCGCCTGACGGCACGCTGCACGGCATTGTGGACAGCAAGGTTTGCCGTATTGACTTGACCACCGGCGAGTCCCTCGCCGAGTCCGCCCCCGGCGTGAAGCAACCTTTCCGGCTGGCGACCGACGCGCGCAACCACCTCTACGTGTTCGACAACGACCCCGCGCGCCGGAACGTGCGCGTTTACGACTCGGCGGGCAAATTCCTGCGAACGATCGGCCGGCCCGGCCTGCGCCAGCCGGGCTTGTGGGAGCCGGATCGTCTACACGAGAGCGTGTCCCTTACGGTCGACAAGCTTGGCCAGTTATGGTCGGTGTACCCGCATGAGAACCCGCGCCGCATCGTGCAGTTCCACGCCGACGGCACCTTTGCGCGAGAGTTCCTCGGCAACACCCACTACGGCGGCGGCGGCACGCTGGACCGCTACGACAAGTCGCGCGCATACTATAAAACCATGGAGTTTTTTGTCGATTGGCAGGGCCGGGGCTCACGCATGAACGCCGAGCTGATCGACAAATATTGGCACAGCAGCCCGTGGTGGGCGTACAACTTTCGAAGTGACCTTACCGCTGTGAAGCGCAACGGCCGCCACTACCTCGTTACCCAGTCGCAGGTGGTTAACCCGTTCCGTCTCGCCGGCTTCGTTTATCTGGTGGATGAAAAAACGCGCTCCATGCGGCTGGTGGCTGGCGCAGGCGTATGCACCGCTGGCGACTTTTTTCGCACACCGGAGTGGACCGCGCACCTCGATGGAAAGCCACTGCAGTCGCTGAAGTTCATTTGGGCCGACGCCAACGGCGACCAGTTGCCGCAGCCGGCGGAGGTGAAGCTCTCGCCCAACAACAACCAGCAGGTCAGCCGCTTCAACCTCAACCTTAGCCTCACTGCCAACACGGGCCATTATCGTGTGAAGTCCTTCAACACCGAGGGCGTGCCGCACTTCGAGGAAGTCAACGGCCCCGGCGGGCACTTGATGTTGGCCGACGGTAGCTACCTTCAGCTGGGCCACGGCAATGACCCGGGCCGGTCGGTCAACCGTGTGGTCACGCCCGCCGGCAAGGTGCGATGGACTTATCCCGCATGGAACGGCGTCAGCGGCCTGTGGATTCCCGACTGGTCGCCTGGCTACGTGGCCAACCAGCTGGTCATCAGCGGGCACGAGACCGCTACTGGCGGCGAGCTGGGCGAGTTTTTCGTGGTCGGGGCAAACACCGGCCAAATGAATCTCTGGACGGCCGACGGTCTACTCGCTGGACGTGTGGCCTTCCACACGCGCGATCCCGCCCGCAAAGGGCTGCCCGCAAGCAATGCTCGCGGCACGCGCATGGACGGCCTCACGCTGCGACAGGAACATTTTCATTCCTTCTTCACCAAAACCGAACAGGACAACCGCTACTATATCAACGCAGGCGATGACACCATCAGCTTCATCGAGGTGCGCGGGCTGGAAAAATTCAAGCGGCTCGCCGGCACATTCAACCTGACGCGCGCGGATATCGAGAAAGCCCGCGCCCACGTGGCTGGCCAGCTCGCCCGGCGACTTGAGGAAAAACCGCTCGTGCAAAACTGCCCTGCTGGACCGCTAAAAATTGACGGCGTTTTCGAAGCGGACGAACTGCTCGCCACTGCCATCGATCGCAATCACCGCGCGCAATTCCGCTGCAGCCACGATGCCCAGCAGCTTTACCTTTCCTTCCGCGTCGAGGCACCCGGTCCATTCCAAAACAGGGGCGAAGATTTCCGCCGCCTTTTCAAGACCGGCGCCGCCGTGGAAATTAAGCTCGGCGCTGACCCCAAGGCCAACCCCCGCCGCACCGCCCCCGCAATTGGCGACATCCGACTCGTGCTCGCTTTCGATCGCGACCAACCCCGCGCCGTCCTTTACCAATCCCGCCTGGCCGGCGGCGCCGGCGGATCCGCTTGGAAAATTGCCACGCCCGCGGGCGGCGAAACCGCCTTTGACGCTGTACGCGAATTGAAAAACCTGCAACTCATTCGCGCTCGGAACGGCACGGCCACCGTCATCGAGGCCGCCATTCCGATGGCCACCCTCGGCCTCCGGCCGGTTCCCGGCGCGAAACTGAAATTTGACTGGGGCTTCCTCACCACCGACGATGGCTTCCGCACCACCGGCCGCAATGCGTGGGCCAACCGCGCCGCCGTGGGTGTGACTGACGCTCCCATTGAGGCCCGCCTCAATCCCTCACTCTGGGGCACGCTACAGTTCGGCGCACCCGCCAAGCAGCCCGGCGACCGTCTCGGCAAAACGCCGCGCACCCTCGACGAGCTGCTCGACCAGAAAATCAAGTTCAAGAATCCAAAATGAAAAACACACAATACTCCCGTCGCGAAGCCCTGGGCACCTTGGGCCTCGGTTCCGCTGCCTCGCTTGGCTTCATGATGGCCCAGCAAAATGTCGCCGCGCAAAATGTCGCCGACAAGGGCGCCAATCTCAAGATCACCGACGTTCGCATGTTTAACGTAGGCAAATTCTACGTGCGCATCCAGACCAATGCGGGCATTACCGGCTGGGGCGAAACTTATGGGCTCGTCGCCAAGGCGGCCATCGCCCTCTGCGAAGCCATGGGCTCCGGGCTCAAGGGCGAAAACCCCACACGCATTGAGCATATTTGGCAGCGCCTTTACCGCGGCCACCGCGACATGCGCGGCGGCCCGTTCTTGACCAACGTCATCTCAGCCATCGACCAAGCACTGTGGGACATCGCCGGCAAAGCGTGGGGTGTGCCCGTCTATCGACTGCTCGGCGGCCCCACACGCGACCGGATTCGCATCTACCCCAGTGCCACTTCGTGGAAGATAGGTCCCGGTGGCCCACGCCAGTTTGCCGCCACACCTCAATGGGTGAAGGGCTACGTCGACCACGTGAAGCAATTCCGCGAGCGCCTCGGGCCCAACGGCGCTATCATGCTCGACGCCCACTGCGCCATGCCTCCGGCCTTCCTCATCCAGCTCGCCAACGCCCTCGAGCCACAGGATGTCCTCTTCATCGAGGAGCCCGCCGTGCCCGGCAACATCGAAGTGTTCAAGCGCCTCAAGGAGGCGATCAATGTGCCCTTGGCCACCGGCGAACGCGACCGCACCATCTGGGAATTCATCCCCTACTTGCAAGAGCGATGCATCGACGTGCTTCAGCCCGACATCGGCGCCTGTGGCGGAATCAGCCAAATGAAGAAAATCGCCACCCTCGGCGAGGCCTACCACGTGCCGCTCGCCCCTCACAACGCCACCACCGTACTCGGCATGTCCGCGAGTTTGAACGTAATGGCCTCCATACCCTTCTTCCTCATTCACGAGGGCGGCAAGGGCTACAATCCCGAAAACGTCGCCAAGGTCAGCTGGACCATTGACAAGGAAGGCTACGCCAGCCTCCCGCAGGGCCCCGGCCTCGGAGTGGAGATCGACGAGAAAAAGGTTATGGAAATCCACGCCAAAAAACCCACAAAACCCACCGGCTGGCCCAGCCCTCGTCACGAAAAAGACGGCGGGATTGCTGATTATTAAAAGAGTGAAGACAGCTTGCGTATTGTGCATCCAATGATATAGTGCGCCATTGCCCGGAGGCATGATGTAATGTTGACGATTCAAGGCAGTTCGATGGGGCGGTTTTGCGACGGGTTGTCGCGGCGCAATTTTCTGTCCGTCGGTGCCATGGGGCTCGGCTTCGGCGGGCTGACTTGGCCGGACATGTCCCGCCTGCTGGCCGCACAAAAGGAGCCGAAGCCGCGTTACAAAGCGGTCATCAATCTGCACCTCGAGGGTGGCCCGCCGCAGATGGACACCTTCGACATGAAGCCCGAGAGTCAGGTGGCTCTCCGCGGCGAGTTCGTGCCCATCCGCACCAAGGTACCCGGCACGCACATTTGTGAGTTGCTGCCGCGCTTGGCAAAATTGACCGACAAGTTCAGCATCATTCGCAGTGTCGTCGGCAACATCAACAAGCACAATTTTGACACCACGCAGCTGGGCTATGCGGGCTTTAACGCCCCCGACCCCGCAATGACCACCATCGGCGGCGCGCCGGCGGTGGGTGCGGTCATCTCCAAGCTCCTAGGCGGCCGCGACGGCATGCCGGCCTACACATGGGACAAGGTGGGCGGCTCGCAGGAGCCTGTGCAAACTGGCTGGATTGGCGGCCGCTACAAGCCCTTTGAGCCCAAATACGGTGCCCAGATGCTGCGTCGCGCAATCCCGGAGGATCGCCTGAACGACCGTGTCGGTTTGTTGAAAACTTTTGATAAAATAAGACGCGATGCTGATGCCAAAGGCAACATGGCTTCCCTAGATGCCTACACGCAGGAGGCGATGGATATGCTCCTTTCCGGCCGCATGGCCGAGGCGATGGATCTCTCCAAGGAGACGAAAGCCACGCGCGACAAATACCTGCGCGGTGCCAAGGGCTACGGCGGGCAAACCGAGCGTCTGCTGCTCGCCCGTCGGCTCGTCGAACACGGCGCGCGCTACGTGTCCCTCAATTGGGGCGGCTATCTCGGCTTCGATTCGCACGACAACAACTACCCGAAAATGCGGAACATCCTTCCGCCCTTCGACGCCTCCCTTGCAGCGCTAATCGAGGACCTACACGAGCGCGGTTTGGACAAGGACGTGCTTGTGGTCGCTTGGGGCGAATTCGGCCGCACGCCGAAGGTCAACGAGAAAGCCGGTCGTGACCATTGGCCTCCCGTGCAATGCGCCCTTATCATCGGCGGCGGTCTCAAGATGGGTCAAATCATTGGTGCCACCGACCGTATGGCCGGCGAACCCACCGAGCGACCCGTGCATGTCCATGAAATCCTCGCCACAATCTATCGCCACTGCGGCATTGATCCTGAAGAAACCCAACTCATTGACCCCACCGGCCGACCCCGCTATCTGCTTGAGCACCGCAAGCCGGTTGCCGAGCTTCTCTGATTTCGGTCAATCCCCCCCGAAGGATCATCGGCTCGTAACTTTTCATCTCCGCATCTCGCGGAAACCACGGTCGTCGCTGATTATTAAACGGCAGCCCACGCACGCTGGCCGGCGTTGGTCCAGGAGTGTCGAGGACAAACACCCGGGCCATCCGCTCCCCCCAGGCACGGCGATGGTTCATTGGGTTCTTGGCGACGACAAACTTGTACCTCTCCAAATCAAGCGGCAGACTTTCGTACTGTTCCCGCCCCCAATCGTAGGTGCCATGTGTGGTGATGACGATGTCCACTGTTTCGGACTGAAACACCGCTGTCGGGCCCATTTCTCCCTGCTGTCCGTCCCAAATGCCGCCTTGATAAGAAAAACGCCCCTCGCTCAAAGCGGCAACTGTGCCGAACACCTCAAACGGTTCGCCCCATTGGGGATCCACTTGATGACCCAACTGGAGGGCAATCTGCGCGCCGACTCCGGCCTCACGGCAGGCTGCCGCCGCCGCGGAATCCACCACGGGCACCAAGGCCGGCACGTCCCCGCCCGTGGCCAGCAGGGCGCGGAGGGTGTGCACGCTGTCGCCCGCCGCGCCGCCACCACAGCAGTCGGCCGTTTCCACGAGCAGCACCAGACCTTCGATCCGCAAACCCGCCGCCACCGCGTCCGCAGGAGTGTGCAGTTCCGGTTCCAGTTCCTCGCGCCGCTGCCAATACTCTGCGGTGAGGTCCAAGGCCAGCGCCTCCGCAGCAGCCTCGTCATCATGGCTGATCACCAGCGCGCCACCACCCATGCCCGGTAGGTCGAGGTAGGGATGCACGAGAAACAGGTTCACCGAATAGATACTCGTCTTCCCTTCGCGCTCCTTGCCGCGCTGAAGAGTCTCAGCAAACGGCCCGGGCGGCTGAGTGTGGGCGTTGAGTGCTCCGGCTAGCACGGGGGCTTTGGCCATTACCATGTGGGGCCGCAGGCGGCCGTACAGGATGTCCAGCAACGCACGGGCACCGCGCTGGCCTGTGGTGAACGCATCGGCGTGCGGGTAAGTTTCCAAAGCCAACAACGCGTCGGCGTGCCACACCATGTCGGGAGTGACATGCGCATGGAGATCCAGCGTGGCCACGAGAGGAACGGTGGGCCCGATGATCCCGCGAACG
>PBDG01000073.1 GCA_002717225.1 Rhodospirillaceae bacterium
CATGCTCGGCCACCTCAGTGGCCGGTTGCTGCTCGAACGCGCGCCGCAAAAACTTAATCAACAAGCCGTCATCGACGCCTGCGCCGAGACCGGCACGTGGATCGAGCTGAACGCCAACCCCTACCGCCTCGACCTCGACTGGCGCCACTGGCAATACACCAAAAGCCGCGGCGTGAAATGCGTTATCAATTGCGACGCTCATCGCGTCGAGCACGCTGGCTTCCTAAGAATCGGCACCGCCATCGCCCGCAAAGGTTGGCTCACGAAAGGTGACGTGATGAACACCCTGCCATTGGCAAAGCTGCGGAAGGAACTGGCGAAGAAACGTGGTTAACGGCGGCGACGCCCACCGCGTCTGCCTCCGAAACCAAAGTGCTGCCCCTTGCCGACACGGGCGGTTTTCATCTTGCGATCGCGCACGCTAACACCCTTGAAGCGTTTCTCGTCGAGGATGGTGGTGTAGGTGTACTTGAAATCATCCAGCTTGGCTCGTTCGATATTCCGACCGATGAAGCGCTCGATGGCGTCAACGTGCTGCACATCTTCAGCGACCATCAGCGTGAAGGCGTCGCCTGTAGCCTCGTGCCGTCCGGTACGACCGATGCGATGAACGTAGTCCTCCGGATGCTGCGGCACGTCGTAGTTTATAACATGACTGACATTGGTGATGTCCAAGCCGCGGCTGGCGATGTCGGTGGCGACCATCACCTCATATTTACCATCACGAAACCCCTTCAACGCTTTTTCGCGATCCCGCTGTGTACGGTCGCTATGCAACGTGGCCACAGCGTGGTTCTTGCGCTTCAGTTGGCCGCTGATTCGGTCAGCGCCGACCTTGGTGCGCGTGAAAATAATGACCGAGTCGTAGTTGAGCCCCTCAAGGATACCAAATAACAGGTCGAGTTTTTGTTTTTCCGCGACGGGATAGATGACATGGTTGATGGTGTCCTTGGGCGAACGCCGCATGCCGATCTCGATAGTCTCGGGATCATTCATGGCCCACGTGATGAGCGTCTCGATTTCAGGCGGAATAGTGGCACTGAAAAGTGCGGTCTGCCGCTCCTTCGGGCATTTCTGCAAAATCTGTTTCACGTCGGGCAGAAAACCCATGTCGAGCATGCGGTCAGCTTCGTCAAGCACGACGAAGTCAATAGAGTCCATCTTGGCGACACGCTGACGCATGTGATCCAATAGTCGACCAGGCGTGGCGACAATGACGTCGACACCATTCTTAAGCGCGTCGACCTGTTTACCGTATCCCACGCCGCCATAGATCACCGCCACAGTAAGGTCAGTAAAGCGCGCGTAATCGCGGATGGCAGTTTCCACCTGACTGGCCAACTCGCGTGTGGGTTCAAGGATAAGCACGCGAGTTTTGCCGTGGGCCTTGCCGATCTTGCTGAGGAAAGGTAGTGAGAACGCGCCGGTCTTGCCGGTGCCAGTCTGGGCGCTCCCAATAACGTCGCGTCCTTCAAGCAGCAACGGGATGGCGCGCAACTGGATGGGTGTGGGGTCGGTCCAGCCCATCGCACGGACGCCTTCAAGGATGGGTTTGGCCAAGCCTAGTTTGCTGAATGGCATAAAGGGCGCACTTTATGGAGCACGCTGCCCCGGGGTGCAAACACTTTTCTTGAGAAAGACGCCGCACGCGCGCATAGTGACCCGCACGGGGCGTGGCGCAGCCTGGTTAGCGCGCCTGCTTTGGGAGCAGGAAGTCGTGAGTTCGAATCTCACCGCCCCGACCATTTTCCCAATGAACCCGCTCCCCGACATCATTGCCGACGAGGCGCAACTCGACGACGTCATTACCACGCCCTCGAACGCGCTGTGCGAGTTCATCACGCAGATAAGCAGCCCGCTGGTCATTCTCGGCGCCGGAGGAAAGATGGGGCCATCGCTGGCAGTGTTGGCCCATCGCGCAGCGCAGACGGCTGGACACCAGCTGGAAGTCGTCGCTGTCAGTCGCTTCTCTGATGCCAACGCAAAAGCGTGGCTGGAGGAACGCGGCGTGCGTGCCATCGCCGCCGATTTGCTCGACAACGACAGCTGGGTTGGCTTGCCCGACACGGAAAACGTCATCAACCTTGTTGGCCAGAAATTCGGCACCACCGATAATCCCGGACAGACGTGGGTCATAAACACGCTTGTCCCCGCGGCTGCCTGCCAGCGCTTCAAGGGAGCTCGTATCGCCGCCCTCTCCACCGGCTGCGTGTACCCCATGTTGCCAGCAAACAGCGGCGGTGCCACCGAGGACACGCCCATCGAGCCGGTTGGCGAATACGTCAACGCCTGTCTCGCCCGCGAACGTATTAACGCACATCAGGCCGACCTGCACGGCACCCCCTTGGCCATCATCCGACTCAACTACGCCATCGACCTGCGTTACGGTGTTCTCTTCGACATCGCCAGCCGCATTCACGCCGGCCAGCCCGTCGACATTTCCATGGGCCATTTCAACTGCCTCTGGCAAGGCGACGCCAACGACATGATCATTCGATCTCTCGCCCTTTGTGAGACACCAGCGCGGCCACTGAACATTACCGGAGCTGCCACGCTGTCCACTCGCGAGACCGCCCACGAGTTAGGCAGGCTTATGAACCGAGAACCAGAGTTCGCCGGCGAGGAGGCCGAGACCGCGTGGCTCAGCAATGGCGCACGCGCCTTTGCATCCCTCGGCGAGCCCTCCACGCCGCTGGAGACCATGCTCCGGTGGACAGCCCACTGGGTGCAATCCGGCGGACGCAGCCTCGGCAAGCCCACCCACTTCGAGATCCGCGACGGAAAGTTTTAGCCCTTGCTGCTTACACATCACCAGCATCTCGACGTCGCCTTGCACCGCCTTTCGCTCTCCACTAGACTCTCTCCGTGAATCGCGTGGGCATAGGCTATGATGTGCATCGTTTAAAGGAAGGGCGGCCGCTCATTCTGGGTGGCGTAAACATTCCCCACGACACCGGCCTCGACGGACATTCCGACGCCGACGTGTTGATGCACGCCATTTGCGACGCCGTACTCGGCGCCCTCGGCGAGGGCGATATCGGCTCCTTTTTTCCGCCCAGCGATCCCCAATGGAAAAATGCGCCCAGCAAAATCTTTCTGGAAGAAGCCGCCCGCCAAATTGAATCGCGCGGCGGCCGCCTCATCAACGTCGATGCCATGCTTATTGCCGAAGCCCCCAAGATTGCGCCGCATGTTGACGCCATGAAAGCAAACATCGCCGCTGCCCTTGACGTGCCGGCCACCACCATCGGCATCAAGGCCACCACCAATGAAACCATGGGCTTTGTCGGCCGCGGCGAAGGCATGGCCGCGCACGCCGTGGCCAGCGTTGAATTGCCTGACTGACGTGGCGAGCAAAGGAGACATTGGCTGGAAGCGGCGAGACGAATATGGCGAGCGCATCCAGGTCAAGGCCAAGAAGGTTGGCGACCGCTGGCTATTCCGCGTCAGGTCCAAGCGTTTCGATGAATGGGAGGATCATCCCTCGCCCCCGCTGGAGGATTGGCTGGAACTGCTCGACTGCGTTCGCCGCCGTATCCAGCGCAATCTGATCCCAGAGATTGAGGAGCAACTCCTCCTGAAATTTATCCGCGAACAGTTCCCTGGGGAGCATCCTTGAGACATTCACCCGCCATCCTTGTTTCAACGAGCAACGAACAACGCGGCGCGGAGTTCCGCGATTTCTCCACCAGCCTTTCCCACCACTACACCGAAGCCGTCACCGATGCAGGAGGCGTGCCGCTGCTGGCCCCCGTAGTGACCAACAAGAAACTGGTTGCCGAGATGGTCAAGCGATCCGACGGAGTGATGCTCACCGGCGGCGACGACCTGCAACCGGACCTGTACAATCCCGCCCTGCCCAAGGTCCTCAAGATAAAGGCAACAGGAGTCGATCCGCAACGGGACTTGTTTGAATTCCTCCTAATTGAACAGACGCTCGAACAACGTAAGCCCCTGCTGGCCATCTGCCGCGGGCCGCAGGTGTTAAACGCAGCCTTGGGCGGCGGGCTCGTGACGGACATTCCCAGCGAATGTCCGGGCGCCTTGAACCATCAACGCAAGCCCGATGCCCACAAGCTCGTCCACACCGCCCAAATAGCAGAACGCTCTCTCATGCGGCGTATTTTCAAGAATTCAACCCTCCGCATCAACAGCGCCCATCATCAGGCCGTTGGCGAGCTGGCCCCTATGCTTCGGGCAACGGCGTGGACTAGGGATCACATTCCCGAGGCAATCGAGTTAACTCCGGAAGAAGCCCAGAACGCACCTTTCTTGCTGGGCATTCAGTTCCACCCGGAGCGTCTTTATAAAAAACATCCGGAATTCCTGAGGATTTTCACCACTTTCACGCGATCCTGCCGCCACTAAAGAGGCCACATGCCCGGGCGAAGATTTTGGTAGGGAAACTGGCTCAAGTCACTGCCGCAGGGACCGGGTGTGTCGACGGAAAAACTGCGTGCTGTGATGGGATCATACGCCCGCCGATGTGCAACAGCCGCCTTGACGACAATGACTTTCAGGCTTGCGGGATCAATGCCCTGACTTCTCCACTGGCCGAGGTCAAATGGAGCAGTCTTAAAAGTGGTCAACAGAACCAGCACGCCTTGGTGTCTCACCACCGCGCAAGGCCCCATCTCGGCATGACTGCCAAGCATCGAAGCTAAGTGGCTCTGTTTGTCTTCCAGCTCAAATCGACCATCACTGCGTGAAACCAACTCCACTTCCAAGGAAATCGGCCCAGGATCCATCACGCTACCCTTTCCGCCGATGGATAACTTTGCCTTCTGGCCAATCGCAACACTGCCCAGCGCAGTCACAGCTTGCGGATCATTGATGCAGATCGCAGCGTCCTCAATGGAATGGTCGACCAAGGCCCGAAGGCAGCATGTGCAGTCACCCGGCGCACCGCCACCAATGTTGTCGGCCGGCTCAACCAAGACCGTCAAGCCGCCCGCCCTTTCCCGCAAGTGGGGCATCACCGCGTCGAGAGATTCTTCATGTCCACGGGCGTCCTCCTTCAAGTCATCGGCAAGTCGTTCCAGTCTATCAAAGCACAACTCCGCCATCTCGCTTGATCCGGATGTGACCACCTGAAAACTGAGCCCCGTGTCCGGCGTATCAGCGAAGGCAAAGCCAGCCGCAATGTTCACCGCCCACACCTCAGAACTCTCCATTTCACGGGCGGCAGCCTCAAGAGCCCGCATTGGATTTTCACTGGTAGAGGTGCCAATCGGTGGAAGCAGTATTTTCGCCTGATGCAGGTGCATGCGTGGGCGGGTGGTGTGGAAACAATTTCCCAGTAACCTTCCTGCCCGAATGGCCGCTTCGCGCGCGTCCGTGTGTGGGTTTTCACGATAAGCGACGATGCATTCAGCATATCCTGCCATGGCCGCCGAAAAATTCGCATGCAAATCGCATACACCGAATACCGGAACCTGATTCCCCACAAGATTCCTGACTCTATACAAAAGTTCCCCTTCCACATCTGGGAATGAATGCGAAACCATGGCACCATGCAGGACGAGATACACCGCATCGCAATCGCCCTTCCACGCTGTTTCAAAGTCCACCCACCAAGCTTCAACCACCTCATCTTCAACCATCCCGCTGGGAACACACCGATAATCCGCGGCAGGAACAACATCCCACCCTTGTTTCTCAGCGAATTCCAATATCCCGCCCAGCGGCGAGGGGTCGCCAGCACAATCCATAAGCACTCGACCGCGCTTCACCTGAAAGTCCGCCAGCGATGACACCTCTTCCACGAAAGTGTGAGTCTCGTGAAACAACCCAGCCACCAAAATTCGTTTCACCGTTTCTCAATACGGGGACTCTGCCCGCATTTCACAGGATTCCATGCTTGGCAAACGCTTCCGTGACCGGCATCCCCGCAGCCAAGTCATCACGCACCTGATTTTCGCCCTCCACTTTATTGAGCGACAACTTCAACACCTCACTCGACACGGCCCGTGGAATCACAACCACCCCATCCTCATCCCCAACAATCAAATCACCATTCGTGATTTTGACCCCATCAATTGTGATCGGCCTTCCAATTTCCGCCACATCAATGCGGCCCTTGCTATCCGCTGGCGTCCGGCCAATCCCGAAAACCGGGAAATCCATCTTGTTCAAGGCCCACATGTCCCGGCAACAGGTGCTCATCACCACGCCACGCACGCCCTTCGCCATGCATGCCGTGGAAAGCAATTCTCCCCAAAATGCGCTCTGGCGGTTGTAGCCCGCATCGACAACCAGAACATCCCCTTCGCTCATGGAATCAATGGCGCCCATCTCCAGCTTGTAGGGTTCGGCTGGAATTTCATCCACGGCTATGGCACGCGCAGTGAACACTCGGCCGATCAGGCACCGTGCGGGAGTCAACGCCACAATATCCGAGCCGAGGGTTTGATGCCGGTACCCGAGCCCATCCAGAACATCGGCCACTACCGCGGAATAAAGTTGCTCCAACGTGGAAA
The DNA here is from genome assembly GCA_002717225.1 of Rhodospirillaceae bacterium. GTDB lineage: Bacteria > Pseudomonadota > Alphaproteobacteria > UBA828 > UBA828 > PTKB01. The sequence continues at coordinate 6,480 of PBDG01000073.1, forward strand.
TGGAGTCGTGCATCAGGCGACCAGTGTGCTCCGGCGACACATCCCAGTCGAGGCCAGACTGGTGCTACATCTTGTCCGTGACCTCGATGCCCAACACGCCCAGCCCTTCCTTCAATACCCTTGCCGCGAGATCGCACAAGGTCAGCCGAGATGTCTGCGCATCACCGGATTGAAGAACAGGACAAGCTTCATAAAAACGGGCGTAGTGTCCCGCAAGTTCATACAGGTAGGTGCAGAGATAGTTGGGGCGGTATTCGGCCGCAACCTGCTCCAAGGCTAGGCCGAAGTTTAATAGATGCTTCGCCAGCGCGAATTCCTCGGGAGTGCTCAAGGAAATTTCTCCCGCTGAAACCTCATCCATACCCGCTTTGCGGAAAATACTCCGAATGCGGGTATAGGCGTACTGCAGATAAGGCGCCGTGTTGCCCTGCAACGCAAGCATCCTGTCCCAGTCAAAGATGTAATCGCTCTGGCGATTGTTTGATAGGTCGGCGTACTTGAGTGCTCCCAGACCCACAATGCGTGCGATCTCCCGCCGGGCCGCCCCATCCAAGTCCGGGTTTTTCTCGGTCACAACTGTAAACGCCCGTTCCTCGGCCTCGTCAAGCAGCGCGGCCAGCTTAACCACCTCGCCACTCCTTGTTTTAAACGGCTTTCGGTCGGGTCCCAAGATGGAACCGAACCAGACATGTTCCAAACTCGCTGAAACTTCGGGACGCCAACGGCGGTGAATGGCGAAGAGTTGCTGGAAGTGCAGCTGCTGCCGTCCATCCGTCACGTAAAGAATTTCATCCGGCAACCATTCACGTTGCCGATGTTGCAGGGTGGCCAAGTCTGTGGTGGTGTAGTTTGCAGCCCCATCGCTTTTACGCACGATGGCGGGCTGTCCCTTGAGTGGCGAATCATCCGGAAACTCCACGATCATCGCTCCTTCACTTTCCACGGCGATTTTGTTTTTCCGCAAATCCTCCACTACGCCAGCCAACTCATCATTGTAGAAACTTTCCCCCAACGTGTAGTCAAAACCCACGCCAAGGCGGCCATAAACCATATCAAACTGCTGTTGCGAAAGATCGATCATTTGCTGCCACAGGCTGAGATTTTCACTATCCCCTGACTGAAGCTTGAGTAGTTCGGCCCGCGCGGCGTCGCGCAACGATTCATCGCTATTGATAGCCTTGTAGATGCGCTCCATCTCAGCAATCGGATCCGCCTCCAAGGCCTCCTCATCCAGGATCGTTTTCCAGCCAAGCAGAAGCATGCCAAACTGGGTTCCCCAGTCGCCAATGTGGTTGTCCGTAACAACACGATGGCCCAACAGGCGCAGAATCCTCGCCAACGAATCTCCCAAAATGGTGGACCGGATATGCCCCACATGCATCGGCTTGGCGACATTGGGCGAACTGAAATCAATGACAATCGTCCGTGACGGAATCGCAGGCTCAAAAAAAAGCTGGTCACTGGATGCCGCCTCTTTCAACACCCCGCTGACCGCCTCCGGTTCCAAATGAAAATTCAGGAATCCGGGCCCGGCGATTTCCACCTTGGAACACCATTCGGAAACATCCAGGCGCGCCACCACTGCGCCGGCCAACTCCCGGGGATTCATCCTGCGCTGCTTGGCCAAAGCCATTAACGCGTTACTCTGGTAATCACCGAATTTAGGATCACACGGTCGCACCAAAACGCGCGAAGTATCGGCGTCAGGCAACTCCGCGGCGACCGCGACTTGCAAGGCGTTTTGGATGGAACGATGGATCACGGGCCCGGCCTAATGGTTGGCTTGGCGAATGATCTCCAGCATCGCCCCGGCATCCGGCGCACCTTCGAGCGCTTGGCGAAATTCCCGGTTGTGCATGCGCTTGGCGATGTTGGCCAGCGTGCTAAGATGCTTTTGAAATTGGCCCTTGGGCACGAGAAAGAGGACCACCAGCGTCACGGGCTGGTTATCCAGTGCATCGAAATTGATCCCTTCGGAGGAGCGGCCCAGCGCTCCCACTTCCATGTCGATCAAATCCGTCGACGCGTGGGGAATTCCAATGCCAAAGCCGATGCCCGTGCTCATGGACTTCTCCCGCCGTTTCACTTCCTCGATGATCGCATTGCGGTCGGTGGCGGGCAAAGCGCCGCCATCCACCAGTTTGTCGATCAATTCATCGATCGCTTCCCAGCGGTCGGAAGCTTTCAATTCCGGGATAATCCGGTCCTCCTGAATGATTTCGCTCAGCGTCATGTTGGCAAAAGCCGCGCCATTACGCGCGGAAAGGCGGGGTTATTCAAGGACGAATCACGGGTGACAATCGCCCCCATGCCCATTGACCCATCTCCGAAAGGCTCGCCCCCCACCAGCCAAAGGCGTCCGCCAACGCCACGCTTCCCGTAAGCAGCGGAACGGCAATGAGCAAAACCAGCACATTTCCAAGGAAGATGATGGCAGCGGAAAACAGCCGGCCCTGGGAGGTGATGTCGGGTTGCCGTGTCTGGAGCACGTGCCAAGTAAGTGTGACGTGAAATGCATAAGCCGCCCCCAGCAAGGTGTGAAATGCCGCCATCGGCAGTGCTCCGCCCCAACCCCATAGTCGATTGCCCAGCACAAAGATCCCCGCAATCCCCAAGGCATAGAGGGGAAAAAAATAAGGCGCAAGGGTGATGAGAAAATTATCCTTGGTGACCAGCACATGACCACCGTTGGAAGAGATCTTCATGCCCTTGACTCGCCCACCGCACAGCCAAGTCCATATCGCATGAGTGAACTCGTGCCCAAAGACATAAACCCACATGGGCTTGGGTAGCAGCGTGTAAATCGTCAACCAACTCACCGCACCCGTCAGCAGCGGTACCCACGCAGTGTCCGTGCCACCCGCCATGCGCAGTGTTTTATACAAAGCCATGCCTCCGCTAACGCAAACCGGCACCAATAGCACGGCGAAGACAAGTTTCCAAACCTTGGGCCTCCCTGGCACACGGCGAGTCAAACAGAAATCCACCGTCATGGCGAGATTTGAATGGAAACGTTTGGCGACGGGCTCTAACGTCGCGCCAATGACTTCGGATGAGGCTCTGCAAATTTTCCGGGACACAGGCGCATGGTTGGACGGACATTTTATCCTGCGCAGCGGCAAGCATAGCCGGCAGTTTTTCCAGTGTGCCCTAGCACTGCAGCAAATGCCGGTGGTGGAAAAACTGGGAGCAGCGCTAGCAGCTCGTGTCCGGGATTTGCGCCCCACCACGGTGGTATCACCGGCGATGGGGGGTCTGGTGATTGGCCAAGAAGTGGCGCGACAACTGGGAACACGTTTCATTTTTCTCGAAAAAGAAGATGGGGCACTCGCGCTTCGGCGCGGATTTGAAATTGAGGACGGCGAGAGAATCCTGATCGTGGAGGATGTCGTCACCGCCGGCGGGCGCGTGCGCGAAACCATGGATATTGTCAGGCAACACTCCGGCGATATTGTGGGCGTTGCGCTGGTGGTGGATCGGTCCAATGGCTTGGTGGATCTTGATGTGCCCACGGAAAGCCTCATGCGCATGGAGGTGGAAACCTTTGCCCCGGACGCCCTGCCGGAGGACTTAAAAAAAATCCCGGTCAGACACCCAGGGAGTAAATAAACAGGCCGCCATGCACGTCCATACTGACGATGTTCAAAAAGCACATCACGAGCGGTCGGCTCATGGGGTTGGCACTTCTAGCTTTTTTGGGTGCAAGTTGTGGCCCCAGCCAATATACCCCTTCACCTTCGGATACCCATAACATGGAAACCCCAAAGGATTCACCCTCAGCGCCCAATGGCAAAACCAAGGTTGCCACCCTTGGCGGGGGATGTTTTTGGTGTGTCGAGGCCGTATTTGAACGTATTCGCGGTGTCGAGGCCGTTATATCCGGTTATGCCGGCGGTCGGGTGGAAAACCCCACCTACGATGCAGTTTGCACCGGTGCCACCGGTCACGCTGAGGTTTGCCAAATCCATTTCAATCCGGAAGAGATCTCTTTTGAAACCTTGCTGGAGGTGTTCTGGCTGACGCATGACCCCACCACTTTGAATCGCCAAGGCAATGACGTGGGCACTCAGTATCGATCAGTCATCTATTATCACGATGAATCCCAGAAAGAGACCGCGGAGAAATCCATCGCCAAGGCCGGAGGAAAATTTGAAAACAAGATCGTGACGGAACTGGCTCCGCTGCCCAAATTCTACGAAGCCGAGAAATATCATCAGGATTATTTTGCAAAAAATCCGGATCAGCCATACTGCGCGGTCATCATTCCGCCCAAGCTTGAGAAGATCAGGGGAATGGAGTTTTTCAAGCCTTAGCCCGATCATAAAATTGCGCCGTTTCCTTGACGAAACCGGCCTCCTCCACTCTAATCTCCTGACATGAAGAAGATCATCCAATCCCTCATCTGCCTCTCCTTGTCTGGACTGGCTGCCGCCGATGAGCCACAACCGAAGGCGCTGAAGAAAATCCGCCCCGTACCCGCCCCGGCCATCAAACAAGTTCCCCGCGAGATTGCCGCTGAGCATTTTCAAAAACTATTAAAGCAAAGGCTGGAGCTGAAAAACCCCAATGTGGTGATCCGAAAACAAATCCCGCGCCTGAACGCGCCAGAGCCCTTGATTATTCCCCCGCAGCAGCTTTGGGGTGGCCCCGTTCCGCCTCTTCAGAACGGACTGGCTCGGCCCAGCACCACCAGCCTACCCCCTTTCCAAGCCAAGAAACAAGTGGAAGCGGTCATGCTTCTCGATGGCAGCCACATGCAGGGCAAGTTCATCTCTTATGATGACAAGACCGGTCTCACGTGGCGCCATCCCAACATGAAGTCGGACTTGGAAATTGACCCCAAAGGGATTGCCCGTGTCACCTTCGCCCCGGCCAAGAATACCACCGCCAAGCCCGCCCGCGCGCGCGTCCGACTCATCAACGGCGACACTCTTGACGGTGACCTGGCCGAGATGAACGACAAACACCTCATCCTTTCCACCTCCTTTGCAGGTCGGCTGGCCGTTAACCGGGCTGCCGTACAAACCCTCATTCCCGGCGAGACTGCGGGGACGGCCTTTTACGAAGGCCCCAAGGACGCGAAGAAATGGACCTTTACCAACTCCAATGCCGTGAATTTCCAGGGCGGCTTCAGGCCCGGCCCTCTGCCCCCCGCTGTTCAGCAACAACTCAAGGCACGTTCCCAAGCCAAATGGACCCTCAAGGACGGAATCCTCACCAGCAGCGGCTCCGGCGCCCAAGTCGGCCGTGAGTTTGACAAGATTGGTGACAAGACCAACCTCGAGTTTGATGTCCAGTGGAACAGCTCCCTCAGCCTTTACGTTTGCTTGCTGACGGATAATTTGAAGAGCTACAGTATGGGCAACTCATATTGCCTGCGCATTTCCCAGACCAGCGCCTACATGTACCGGTACGAAAATGCAAACGGCCGCCGCCGGACCAGTCGTCTGGGCAGCACCGTGCGCTATAACATCAGCGGCGCGCCCCGCGCCCACGTCTCGATTCGTGTCGACAAAACCAAGAAACGCATTGTGCTTTATATCAACGGCAAACAAGCCGGCCTATGGAACGATCCCGGCAAATTTGTTTCCAAGAAAAACGGTATCCTTTTTTCCGCACGAACCAGCAACCCGATGGCCATTGCCAACATCAGGCTTAGCGAGTGGAGCGGCCAGATTCAGCAGGCCGGCGACAACAGTATCGGTGACGGAAAGGAGGACTTCCTCCGACTGGTCAACAACGACACGCTGACCGGCCAGTTGATGGACATCAAGCGCGGCAGAATCGAGTTTAAGCCCGAGTTTGGGGAGGTCATCCCCATCCCCATCGAGCGTGTGAACCTCATCCGGTTGGCTGATCCCGCCAAGGATCCCGCCGACGCCCAAAACCCCGTCCGGGCCAAGCTTCGCGGCCGAGGCCAAATCACCGCCACTCTCAAGTCTTGGAAGGATAACAAAGTCATCCTTTCCAGCCCATCCCTAGGCGAGGCCACCGTGGAAGCTACCGCCATCGACTCCATTGACTTCAATCTTGGCAAGAACAACCAAACCCAAACCGCTTCCGTCCCCGCGGTCAATCTACCACCCCGCAATAACCCGGCCGGCGTCATCAACATAAACGGCATCCAGCTTCCGGAGCAAAAATTGGACTTGAGAATCAACGGCGCCCGCATCGAGGTGCTTCCCCTCGCCCCCATTGTTCCAAAGAAAAAGCGTTAGCCAACGTTCCACCAGTTGACCCCGGTTCAGCACTCAGGTAGGCTTCTTGCATGAGGAGAGCCGGTCCATTCTTCACCACCGTGCTGTGTGCAGCCAGCCTGTACGCGAACAAGGTTATTGTCCCCCAGCGGCTGGTATCCCCCAGCGCGCCAATTGTCCGAACAGCACCGGTGGCCCGGATCTCCGTTGAACATGTCCAGTTCCTTAACGGGGACCGACTGCAGGGAAAACTCATCGGATTCAATCCAAAGCAAGGCTTGGTCTGGAGACATGAGGGCATCAAGCCAGACCTCAACATTGACCCCGCCATGCTCCGCAGCGTCCAGCTGGTTACCAAGCCCGCGGCCATTCCCGGCCGTGATCGAGCCCGCCTCACCAATGGCGACGAGCTTCCCGGGAAAATCGTCGAACTCAACGAAGGGCAGCTCACATTTGAAACCTCATACGCCGGTAACCTGCAAATTAAACGCCCCCAACTCAGCGCCCTGCTGCCCGGCGAAACCTCTGGCGAGGCCATCTATGAAGGCCCCACGGATGCCAACGGCTGGGTCAACCAGGTCAATGGGAAAATCAAGAATCAACCCTCCGCCTCCTATTGGCATTTCAAGAATGGCGCCTTCCACAGCCAAGGCTCCAGCGTCGTTATCGGCCGCCATCTGCCCGACCTTCCTGATCGCGTGAACTTTGAATTTCAAGCGTCATGGGCTTCATCCCTAAGCCTGTACATCAACCTTTTCACCGACCGGTTCACCGGCTACAGCTCAGGAAACTCCTACTGTATGCGTCTCACCCAATCCAGCGCGCGCATGTACCGATACCAAAACAACGGGCAAGGCAGCTCCTCCCGCAGCATTGGCTCGACCAAATCCTTCAACATTCCCGAGGTCCACTCTAATCGCACGGCCCACATCTCTATCCGCGTGGATCGCCGCCAAAAAAAAATCGCCCTCATCGTCAACGGACGTTTCATCAACCAATGGTCCGACACCTTGGACTTTGCAGGGCGCGGCAATGGCCTGATGTTCACCACTCGCACCAGCGCTGCCATGACCTTGAGTCGCCTTCGGGTCAGCAAGTGGAACGGCAGCCTCCCGGGTCTTGTGAAATCAGGCGGGGCGGCTGGAAGCAACGACCACATACAATTGACCAATTCCGATTCCCTCAGCGGCAAGCTACTTACCATCAAAGCGGGCAAAGCTTCCCTCAACAGTGCTTTTGGGCAGGATATGAAAATCCCTCTCGCCCGAATCAGTGTGATTCAGCTGGCAAACCCCGCACCATCCGCCGCCGCGCCAAACACTGTCCGACTAACCCTCGCTAACCACGCCCGTGTCACCGCCCGGCTCATCGAATGGAGTGAAGGAAAAGTCAAGATCCACCACCCCGCCATTGGCAACCTCACCCTCGATAGCGCCGCAATCCGGCTAATCGATTTTGTCAACCAACCGCAAACCAGTGCCCCAACCACGAGTCGGGCACAACCCGAACTTATCGAGCTGCAGGAAGCCGTTCGCATTCATGAAGATGTAGAGGCTGAGCTGATCCAGAAAATCGAGCGGTAGTCCGGCATTTGCCGCCCTCATGCGCATCTGTTACTCTCCCCGCGCATGGCCCACTACTCTTATCGTGAATTTCTGAACCATCTCGAAGCTGCTGGCGAACTTCGGCGCATTCGGCAGGCTGTCGCCACCGAGCTGGAAATCACCGAGATCGCCAATCGCGAGATGAAAAAAACCGGTGGTGGGCAGGCCCTCCTTTTTGAGCAGCCCACGGTCAACGGCACGCCCGCCTCCATCCCCCTCGCCATCAACACATACGGCAGTGAAAAACGCATGGCCATGCCCCTCGGCCGCGACTCTGTCGCGGATGCCGCCGCCGAATTGAACAAACTCGTCAAGGCCAAGCCTCCCACCAATCTCGGCGAGGCCTTCAAGCTTCTGGGCACAGCTCTGGATCTTCGCCATGCCAAACCAAAGAAAGTCAACGACGGACCCTGCAAAGAGGTCATCCATAAATTTGAATCAAAGGAAAACGAGACTGGGGATTTCCCGACCCTATTGAATCTCCCCATCCAACAATGCTGGCCACAGGACGCCGGGCGTTTCATCACCCTCCCTTGTGTCGTTACTCATGATCCTGACACCGGAGAGAGAAACCTCGGCATGTACCGCATGCAGGTGTTCGACGGACAAACCACCGCCCTCCACTGGCAGTTGCAAAAGGTCGCCGCCCGTCACGGTCGCCGCTATTACGAGAAGGGCGAGCGCATGCCTGTCAGTGTTTTTCTGGGCGGCGATCCAGTTTACGCCTTTTGCGCCAGCGCGCCTTTGCCCGATGGACTTGATGAACTTCTCCTGGCCGGCTGGCTCCGCCAAAAATCCGTGCCGTTGATTAAATGCGAAACCAACGACCTTGAAGTACCCGCAGATGCAGACATCATCCTCGAGGGCTATGTCGACCCCACAGAACCCCTGCGCGACGAGGGCCCGTTCGGCGATCACACCGGCTACTACACGCTCCCGGAAAAATATCCGGCCTTCCATCTCACCGCCATCACCCACCGTCGCGAGCCCGTCTATCCCAGCACGATCGTCGGCCAGCCGCCGATGGAAGACTTCTACCTCGGCACCGCCAGCGTCCGGCTCTTCCTGCCCATTCTGAAGATGAACTTCCCTGAATTGGTGGACCTCGCCTTGCCCGCCGAAGGCGTCTTCCACAACCTCGTTTTTGTCAGCATCAAGAAGACCTACCCCATGCAGGCCTTCAAGATCATGCACGGCCTATGGGGCGCGGGCCAAATGATGTTTGCCAAGTATATCATCGTGGTCGACGACGACGTGGACGTGCACAATACCAGCGAAGTTCTCTTCCGCCTTGGCGCCTGTACAGACCCCCAACGGGATGCCCTCTTCACCCGTGGCCCTGCGGATGTTCTGGATCATGCCACCACTGATCTAGCCATCGGCACCAAGCTCGGCCTTGACGCCACCCACAAACTTCCCGGCGAAAGCGGCTTCCACCGTGACTGGCCGCCCATCATTAAAATGGACGAAGCCGTAAAGAAAAAGGTGGATGAAATTCTTGGATCTGTCCCAAACGAGGATAGTTAATCCGATACAGGGAAATTATCTCTGTGTTCCCTGCGTCTCTATGGTAAAACCCGCCCATGCGAACTCTCATTCTTACCGTGGGACTGATAGTCACTGCCTTGTCTTCACAAGCAGCCAAGCCAAATATCGTCATGATCCTAGTGGATGATTTGGGATATTCCGACCTGTCCTCATTCGGCGGCACCGATATCCAAACGCCAGCCATCGACAAGCTCATGAACTCCGGATTGAGGTTTGACCAATATTATTCCAACTGCACCGTCTGCACACCCACGCGCGCATCCCTTCTGACCGGACGTTACCCCGATATAGTTGGCGCCCCCGGAGTGATTCGACAATGGGATAAGGACAGTTGGGGCTACTTCAAGCCAACTGGGCCGACCTTGCCCGAGCTGATGCGCAAGGCCGGCTATCACACCGCCATGGTGGGCAAATGGCACTTGGGGTTTGAGTCACCCAACATTCCGAATGACCGCGGCTTTGACTTCTTTCACGGTTTTCTGGCGGATATGATGGATGACTACTGGACCCATCTTCGTGGCGGAGTTAACTGGATGCGCCTCAACAAGGAAGAAGTGAAACCCAAGGGCCACGCCACGGAAGTGTTCACTCGCTGGGCCATTGACTACATCAAGGAACAAACCGCCAGTAAAAAGCAGCCCTTTTTCCTCTACCTTGCCTACAATGCTCCCCATTTCCCCATCCAGCCCCCCAAGGATTGGCTGGAAAAAGTGCAAAAACGAGAACCGCAACTCGACAAAAAGCGCGCCACCAACGTCGCGTTTGTTGAACACATGGATCACGAGATCGGCAAGTTTCTTGACGCCGTCAACGAGCTCGGCATCGCCAATGACACTCTCATTGTCTTTTCCTCCGACAACGGCGGATCCATTCCTCACGGTGCCCTGAACGGCAAGTTGCGAGGAGGCAAACAAGACCATTGGGAAGGAGGCATCCGTGTTCCAACCTGCGCCGTGTGGCCCGGCACCATTCCTGTTGGCCGCACAAGTGCCCCGGGAATCACGATGGATCTTCTGCCAACTTTTTGCGAAATAGCGGGGGCCAACGTAAAACACGAAATTGATGGTCAAAGCCTGGCCAACGTCCTGCTCAAAGGGGGCAAGGGTGATCCCCACCGGACCCTTGTGTTCGTTCGCCGCGAAGGCAACCGTCGTTATCAAGGAAGAGCTTACTACGCCATTCGTAAAGGCCCCTGGAAACTCCTACAGAACAATCCCTTTGAACCCATGAAGCTGGTGAATCTCGAGAAAGATCCCGCCGAGAAAAAACCCTTGCCGTTAAACAGTAAAATTGCCAACGAGTTGACACGCACACTTATGGATCATATTCAAAAAGCAGGCACCACCCCATGGCGAAAGCCAAATCGATAGAGACAATTCTGGCTGTCGCGGAAAACCAGCCGAACCCGTCCTGCCGCAAGGGAAAACCAAAACCGCATGAAAGACCCGTTTGAAAATATAACGAACCGCATCCGTTCCTTTATTGACGGCGGCCAAGATGATTTTGATGATCTGGCCCAAGCCCTCTTCGCCCTGCAATACGAGCACGTCATTCCCTACCGTAATTTCTGCGAATCACGAAGCATCACTCCCGGCAGCTCCAAGGTCATTCCTGCCATCCCAAGCACCGCATTCCGGGATTACGAAGTTACCAGTCTCGACACTGACGACCGTTCAGCCACATTCCATTCCAGCGGCACAACCACCCAAACTCCCAGCCGAAATTATCATAACCACGCCTCACTCAAGCTCTACGAACATTCCTTAACCACCACTTACTCGAAAAACCTAACCGCCACTCCCCGCACCCTTTCTCTCACTCCAGCCCCAGCCAGCGCCCCTCACTCTTCGTTGGTCCATATGCTGCGGGCTGTCCAAGTCAACCCCATCTTCACTGGTGCATCCACCCCGACTGGCTGGAAAGTAGACACCGCCACCACCCTGAAAGAAATTCAGGCCAGCGATGCCCCCATCACCATCATGGGAACCGCGTTCTCTTTCGTACACCTTTGCGACGAGATCACCCCCATCTCGTTGCCTCCGGGCTCACAAGTCATGGAAACCGGAGGCTACAAGGGGCAGTCCCGGGAACTGGGCATGGCCGATCTCCACGCACTTATCACGGAAAAACTTGGTATTCTCCCCAGCCAAATCGTTCGCGAATACGGCATGTGCGAACTTAGTTCGCAAGCCTACGCCACAAGGGACGGTCACTTCCGTTTTCCCCACTGGGCCAAGACTCGAATTGTCTCCCCGGAAACAGGCCGCGAAGTCGCATCCGGCCAAACCGGAATTCTGGAAGTCATCGACCTTGCCAGCACTCGCTCAGTCCTCGCCATTCGCACTGGAGATCTCGCCATTCGTCACAGCGAGGACTTCGAACTCCTCGGGCGCGCAGCTTCAAGCGATCCCCGCGGCTGTTCTTTAAATGCAACCGATCTCGACAGCAGCCGTGCCCGTGAGGCACGGTCACCCCATCATGGCCCCGCTTGATCTGCCAAACTATTTCCTGATCGATATCCCCACCGAGGCGCGCCTCAACCCAGCCATGCTGCGAGAGGCGCTCCGGCAGATTAAGCGAAACCGCCGCCAATACATTCGGGACATGTCCACCGACGACGTGGTGAAGATTCTCGCACGTCTTGCTGACAACTGGCGTGACGACCTTTTTCCCTTTCGCCAACACGCCTTGGAGCATGGCCCAAAGCAAATGGGATTCTCACGGGAAACGTTGAGCCGCGGACTGGACCAGTTCTTTGAGCGAATCACCGAAGACAGCCTGCACAATCTTCTCGCACAGGAATTCGGGGATGCCCGCAGACTCGATACCCCCGCCCCCATTCCCGAGGAGCGTGTTGAAAACCGAATGGCTCTTGCCATTGGCCCCGAGCTCATCGGCCACATAACCGCTGGCAATCTCCCCTGCCCCGCGCTCATGAGCATGATCCACGGCCTGCTCATCGGCTCCGCTCAATTCATCAAGTGCGCCCGTGCCACGGGCTTTCTACCTCGATTGTTTGCCCACTCCATCTATGAAGCCCACGGCAAGTTTGGCGCCTGCATCGAGATCGCCGAGTGGGAGGGAGGCCAGAAAGATCTGGAACAGGAATTGTTCGAGGAAGCCGATTGCATCACGGCAACGGGTCGTGACGAAACCCTTGCAGATATTCGTTCGCGCCTGCCGCAAGGCACCGCATTCCTTGGGCATGGTCATCGTGTCAGCTTTGGATTCCTGACCAAGGATGTAACCACCCGCGCCTTGGCCCGTGAGCAAGCCCATCTTGCCGCCGATGATATTGCCGCCTGGAACCAGCTCGGCTGCCTGTCCCCACATGCATACTACGTGCAACGAGGCGGCGCACATGGAGCGGAGAAATTTGCCGAGCTCTTGGCTGAAGCACTGGCGGAAAAGGAATCCACCGAACCCCGCGGCGAACTCACGACCGCCGATGCCGCGAACATCGCCGATCTCCGATCACTCTATGAAACGCGCGCCGCCAATGTCGGCGATGTCCGGCTCTGGCAAAGCGAGGAATCCACGGCTTGGACCGTAATCTATGACCGCGAACAAATCTTTCGCCCCTCCTGCCTCAATCGCTTCGTCTTTGTGAAGGAAGTCGAGGATCTTGAGGAAGCCCTGCGAACCGCAGAAATGATCCGTGGCCAAGTCAGTACGGTTGGCCTGGCCGCGACCAAGCTCGATGCTGCCGACCTAGTACGTCAACTCGCACACTGGGGCGTCACCCGCGTATGCCCCATCGGTCAAATGCAAAATCCGCCCCTTACTTGGCGCCACGATGGCCGCCCCGCGCTGGCCGATTATGTACGCTGGACCGACTGGGAACTGTAATTCAAAAACCACCTACAATGAAAGTTCAGTTAAAAAAGACCTTTCAATTCGAGGCCGCCCATTCGCTGCCCAAGTTGCCACCCAGCCACAAATGCCACCGCCTGCATGGGCATAGTTTTAAGGTGGATGTGATCGTGGAGGGCCAGTGTGACCCGGAATTGGGCTGGCTCGTGGATTATGCGGACATCGCAAACGCATTCGAACCATTCTGGAAACAACTCGACCACAATCATCTCAACGCAATTGAAGGGCTGGATAACCCCACCAGTGAGAATATCGCCAAGTGGATCTGGGACCGCCTCCACCCTTCGCTGCCACAACTCACGGCCATCGAGGTGGCGGAAACCTGCAACGCAAGTTGTGTCTACAGAGGAGAATGACTAGCCCATCCGCCGGCCTTGGCAAATTGCCAGCCCCCCACTAGATTCCCTCTATGCCCACGCGATACGCCCATGTGAACATCATCGCCGCAGACTGGAAACGACTGTGCACTTTCTATGAACAGGTGTTTGACTGCGAACCGGTCAGTTCCGAACGCGACCATCATGGCCCACACATTGATGCTTTGACAGCAGAGCCAGGCCTCCGCATTCGCGGCCGTCATATGCGCGTGCCAGGCCATGGCGAAAATGGGCCCACCATCGAGATTTTTACTGCCAACGAAAGCGCCCCGGACACCCCCAAAAAGCTTACCCATCCGGGCTTTGCGCACCTGGCCTTCGAGGTGGATGACGTAGATTCAAAACGCATCCAAATCAAGGAACTTGGCGGCTCGGACTATGGTGACCTTGTTACCATCGACATTCCCGGCGCGGGCAAATTGACCCTGATCTACATGACCGATCCGGAGGGGAATATCGTTGAGCTGCAAAAGTGGCATTAAACTGAAGTGTTAGCCGTTGCGCCGAACTGGCCATGCCGTGTAAACTGGCTGCGCTGCATGAAAAATCGCTGCTTTCCCGCAATTGCCCTCACCTCATTTTTGGCCTTTGGCGCTCACGCGCAGTTGGTGCCCCCGCCCCCCAAGCCCATCGTAGGCGCAAGACACCCCGCGCTTTCCCCCAATGGCAAGAGCTTGGCGTTTGTTTACCGGGGAGACATTTGGGGTGTCAGTTCGGCGGGAGGCCGAGCCATGCCATTAACTAGCCATTTGGAACTGGATGCCTACCCGATCTTCTCTCCGGACGGCAAATGGATCGCTTTTGGCAGTCTGCGGAATGGGAACTGGGATATCTTTATCATGCCGGCCATCGGTGGGCCGGCGATGCAGTTGACTTGGCATTCTGGCCATGAAATTCCGTTTGGCTGGAGCCCTGACAGCCGCAGGATCAGTTTTTCGGCAAAACGCAACCCGCCGCGCTATGGAATTTTCACGGTCGACATCCAGACGCGCCGCACCGGCCTTGTTTGCGAGGATTATGCGATCATGCGCTATCCGCGCTGGTCGCCGAATGGCAAACAAATGGTGTATGGCCGTTTTGGCTTCCCCTGGTACCGGCCCCGTTACACCGGGTCGGCAGCTGCCCAGATCTGGTTGTGGGATACCGTCAAAAACCAGCGCGCGATTGTCCCGGACACCGACAACCAACGGCAGCATCTTTACACACAATTCACACCCGACGGAAAAAAACTTCTCACCGTGACGACGGATGAAGCCACACCCAACAGCCCTCTCTTGAGCAAGAAACTACCTCCACTCAAGGATACACCCGCAATGACACCCAACCTTTGGCTCATTAGCCTTGATGGCAAACGGGAGCAACTAACAAATTTAAGCGGAGATGCGGTCCGTTACCCCAGCATGGCCAAGAACGGTGATATTGCCTTTGAGTATAAGGACGGCATCTGGATGCTGCCCAAGGGCGCAGACAAGCCAAAGCGCATCCCCCTTTTGGCCCTGACCGACTCCAAGCGCAACCCAAGCCATTACGAACGAATTGTCCGGGGCGTAACCGAGGCTGAACCGTCACCGGATGGAAAACACATGGCCTTCGGCTTGAAGGGAGATATTTGGGTGGTCAGGTCCGCCAAGCCCAAGGGCAATGAAAAAGACCTCGCGGAACGCGCACGCCGACTAACCCGATGGGCTGGCGACGACTCCGACTTCTCGTGGTCTCATGACAGCAAGAAGATATATTTTACCAGCGATCGTGAGGGCAACAATCGCATCTACGAAGTCACGATCGCCAACCGCACCATCCGCCCCCTCTGGAAACGGCAGGAGGATGTTACCCGCCTGCGAATGGGACCGGACGGCAAATTTCTTTTTTGCTGGGTTGCCGGCCCCGAGGGTGGCCTGCATCGAATTGATTTAAAGGATTCTGCGGTGAAGCGCATCATCAAGGTTCCCGGCACACATTCAAGAGGGCAAGGCGGTGTGGATTACGAATGGTCGCCTGACCTCAAGTGGATCGCCTTTACCCGGCGCGGTAAGAGCGGCTCCTACAACATCTGGATCACTCCTTACGAAGGCGGCAAGGAGTATAATATCACCCTGCTAAACGCCACCCACAGCAACCCCGCTTGGTCTCCTGATGGCCGCTACCTTTTTTTCCAGAGCAACCGCAGTGGAGACGGCCTTTATGCAGTCGCGTTGCGTGAAGAGGATTTCCACGAAAACGGCGAATTGAAATTTGCCAAGCCCAAAGGGGATTTGGACATCAAGATAGATTTCAATAACATCCACCGGCGAATCCGCAAGGTGTCCTCACAAAATCCGGATGCCGATTTGAACATCATGGATGACGGCCGGATTTTCTTCCTTTCCGGCAACAATGTCTGGAAACTCAACTACGATGGCAGCGAAAGCAAAAAGATGACCGACGGCGGTGGACATGTTGCCTTCCGGGTCATGCGCAAGCGCAACGAGGCCACCTTTATGAAAGGGGGCGAAATGTTTCTTTTAAGGCTTGGCGGCGGGCCGCCCCTCCGCATCACTTTTGCCGCTGAGTGGACTCAGGACATCCGTGCTGAACGACTGGCCTCATTCCAGCAATTCTGGCGCACATATCACCACCGGTTTTACGATGCCTCATTCCACGGACGGGATTGGAAAACCCTGCGCGACAAGTATGGTCGCCGCCTCTCGTCCGTGGACACCGACGCGGAATTTGCTGCCCTTCTCTCCATGCTCGTTGGCGAACTCGAGACCTCCCACTGCGAGGTCACGGCCAAGCCACCGGCCGGCCCCAAGCCGACTACCCCCCACTTGGGACTCGTTTTCGACTATTCCCACCAAGGCACCGGCATCAAGATCAATAGTGTCCC
The DNA here is from genome assembly GCA_002717225.1 of Rhodospirillaceae bacterium. Taxonomy (GTDB): domain Bacteria; phylum Pseudomonadota; class Alphaproteobacteria; order UBA828; family UBA828; genus PTKB01. Next base: position 22,945 of record PBDG01000073.1, read on the forward strand.
TGCCGGTTCCCCCCCGTCATTTGAAAAAACACGCATCAAGCCCGGCGAATATCTCCTTGGGATCAACGGAGAATTGGTCACTTGCAACGAAAAATTGTACGATTGGCTCAATCGGTTTGACGGCAAATATATCGAGCTGTTGGTCAATTCCGCACCCAAGCGCGACGGCGCGAGAACGGTCCGTTACAAACTTTTGACTTGGAAGGGTTTCAGCCAGCTCAACTACCGCAACCAGGTCGCCAAGGCACAGGATTTTGTAGCCAAAAAGTCCGGTGGGAAAATCGGCTATGTCCACATTCCAGGCATGGGCGAAACCGACCAACGGCAATTTGAGCGGGAAGTCTACGAATACATTCAGGACAAGGACGCCATTATCTTCGACGTGCGCTTCAACGGCGGCGGACGGATCAGCGACAACCTCATCGACATGCTGGAACGCAAACAACACGGAATATACGTGCCCCGGGATGGTGCGCCCGAGCCCGCGCCTGGTCGCGCCTGGCACAAGCCCATCGTGGTCATCATGAATGAACACAGCTATTCCAACGCGGAGATGTTTCCGTATGCCATCCGTCAACGAGGCCTCGGCCGACTGGTTGGCATGCCGACGCCTGGCTATGTGATCTGGACCTCCACCTTCACCCTGACCAATGGCACGCGCTGCCGAATCCCCGGCCGAGGTGTGTGGCGCATGGATGGGACCAACATGGAAAACCAGGGCGAAAAACCCGATCTCCAAGTATGGATGACCCCCGCCGAATGGCTGGAAGGAAAAGATCCGCAACTGGAAAAGGCCATCGAAATGCTGCAGACACCACGACCCACCGCCGGCAAGTAGAATGGCCACCAACCAGGAGCTCATCGAACAATGGTGGAAAGAAGAAGCACCGTTGCTCCCCTTGCTTCACGCCTTCCACGACCGCGACGGATTCATAAGTGAAGAAGCCATCCGCGCGGTGGCGGACGGGTTGAAGATTCCCGTGGCCGAGGTGTTCGGCACGGTCACTTTTTACCACCACTTTGCACGAAAGGCGCCCGGGCAGGCTGCGCCGCGCGTGTGCACCGGGCCGGCTTGCAAATACTTGGGCGCACCGGAGCTTTTGAAATCCCTCGAGGGCGCAACTCCGATGGCTTGTGCCGGCCGCTGCGATGACGGCGTGCCGGTGTTGCAAGGGCACGAGGTGCGCGTAGGACGGACGGCGGATTCACTGGAGAAGACACCATCCCCGTTGCCGCCGCCCAATCCAGGCAACGTGGAGGAATGCGTGTTCGCCCACATCCGCGAGCCGGAGCGCAACACGATGGAGGGCTATCGCGGTTACGAGGCGCTGGAGAAGGCGCGGGGGATGTCGCGGGCGAACTTGCTGGCACTCATCACGGACAGTCATTTGGCGGGGCGCGGGGGCGCTGGGTTTCCCACGGGCAAGAAATGGGAGATGGTCGAGCAGGCGGAGGGCGAGCCGAAGTCGATTGTGTGCAACGCCGACGAGGGCGAGCCGGGATGTTTCAAGGACCGTGCGATCCTCGACTATGACCCGCACGCGGTCATTGAGGGCATGGCCATCGCTGCGCACGCGACGGGGGCGACGAAGGGGTTCATTTATTTGCGCTACGAGTATCCCGAAACTTTCCAGATCGTCGAGCGCGCCATGGCGGAGGCGGAGGAACTTCTGGGCGACGGCTTCAAGCTGTATCTGCGGCGTGGCGGCGGGGCGTACATTTGCGGCGAGGAGGGTTCGCTTTTAAACAGCCTCGAGGGCAAGCATCCCTTCCCGCGCAACCGGCCGCCGTTCCCCGTGACGCACGGCTACAACGACCTGCCCACCGTCGTGAATAATGTCGAGACACTGGCGTCGGTGGCGCCCATCGTGATGAAGGGCGCGGAGTGGTATCGCGGATTGGGCCTGGGCGAGCACGCGGGGACAAAGCTGGTCAGCGTGTCCGGCGACATCCAGCGGCCGGGGAATTTCGAGGCGCCATTTGGGCTGCCGTTGCTGACGCTTTTGAATGAATGGTGCGGCGGCGCGCCGGAGGGCCGGAGCATTCAGGCGGTGACGATGGCGGGGGTGTCCGGCGGCTTCCTCGCGGGCGACGATCTCGACGTGACGCTCGATGAGCCGTCCATTCGCGCGAAGGGCGCGTTCCTTGGGGCGGCGGGCATCATGGTGTTTGACGACACGCGCGACATGGTGGAGGTGGCGCACTGCGCGATGGAGTTTTTCGCGGAAGAATCCTGCGGCAAGTGTTTCCCCTGCCGCATCGGCACACAGCGACTCACCGAGCGACTCAATGGCGCGGCCGGTCCTGCCGATGAAACGAAGTGGCGCGAGGAGGTGCATGACATCGGCCGGACAATGATGGCCACCAGCGCGTGCGGCCTGGGCGTCGCGGCGCCGAACATCACGGAGAGCCTTGTTAAATACTTCCCGGAGCAGGTGGCCGCGAGCTTGAAAAACGGCCGCTGATCTGCCACAAACTCTCCCCCGATGATTGCCGAGGTCAAACCAACGGCGACGGCCACGTTGACGCTCGATGGCGTGGAGGTTTCCTTCACCGAGGGCGAGACGATTTACGAGGTGGCCGAGCGCGCGGGACGCGAGGTGCCGACGCTGTGCTACGACGCGCGGCTGGAGGCCTTCGGCGGCTGCCGCCTGTGCGTGGTTGAGGTGGATGGCATGCGCGCGCCCGTGGCTTCCTGCACCACGCCCGCCACAGCGGGGATGGTTGTTAAAACTACCACCGACGCCATCGAGAAACATCGGCGCACACTGCTCGAGCTGGTGGCTTCCGAGAACCGCGAGAACGAGGTAGACGAGCTGCGCGGGCATGCGTCGCAAGAGTTGAAATCACTGCTCGACCGCTACGAGGTGCGCGGTGGCCGTTTCGCCGGGCGGCAGTCGGGCACGAGCAATTCGACGGACGACAACCCGTTCATCCTGCGCGATTACGATCTCTGCATTTCCTGCTACCGCTGCGTGCGCGTCTGCGCCGAGCAGGAGGGCGACCACGCGATCACGATGATGAACCGCGGCTTCGAGAAGCAGATCACCACGGAGTTCAACGGCATCCTGAAGGACTCCGCCTGCACCTTCTGCGGCCAGTGCGTGCAGACCTGCCCCACCGGCGCGCTGGGCGACCGCAAGGCGATGCGCGCGGAGTCGCTGCCCGGAGAAGTGGAGAAGACGCGCACGGTGTGCCCGTACTGCGGCGTAGGCTGCTCGGTGGACCTGCTGACCAAGGAGGACCGGCTGGTGGGCGTGCAGCCCGCGATGGACGGCCCGGCCAACGAGGGTGCGCTGTGCATCAAGGGCCAGTTTGCGTTCGACTTCGTGCAGCACGAGGATCGGCTTAAAATGCCGCTGGTGCGCGACGAGGATGGCGAGCTGCACGAGACGGACTGGGAGACGGCACTGGACCGCGCGGCGGATGGTTTTAAAAAAGCCGCCGGGGAGCACGGGCGGCATGCGGTTTACGGCGTGGCCAGCGGGCGCGCACCGCACGAGGCGGCGTACACGATGCAGAAGTTCATCCGCGCCGGCTTCGGCACGCACCAGATCGACAACTGCAGCCGTGCTTGACACGCCCCAACGGTCGCCGGTCTGGCGGCCACCATCGGCCGGGGCGCCATGTCCAATCCCCTCGCCGACATGGAAAAGCCGGACCTCATTTTCTGCATCGGCACGAACATGACCGAGTGCCATCCCGTCGCCGCCACGCGCATCAAGCGGGCGCTCAAGCGCGGGGCGCAAATGGTCGTGGCCGATCCGCGCCGCATCCCGCTGGCCGAGATGGCCGAGCTGTACCTGCCCATCCGTGTGGGTTCGGATGTCGCGCTGCTGCTGGGCATGGCCCACGTCATCGCACGCGAGAGGCTCGTCGATCGCGAATTCATCGACGCGCGCACAAAGGATGGCGAGGCGTTCCTCGAACACGTGCAGCAGTTCACGCCTGAGTGGGCCGCGGGCATCACGGGCCTGCCTCCCGCGGACATCGAGCGCGCGGCGCTGCTGTATGGCCGCGCGGACAAGGCGGCGATTTATTACACGCTCGGCATCACCGAGCACATCTGCGGCGTGGACAACGTGCAGAGCCTCTGCAACCTCGCGTTGTTGACTGGCAATCTCGGCCGCGAGGGCACGGGCATAAACCCCATGCGCGGCCAGAACAACATCCAGGGCGCCGGTGACTGCGGCGCGGTGCCGGCGAACTACCCCGGCTTCCAGCCCGTCCACGACCCCGCCAATGGCGACAAGTTCGCAAAGCTGTACGGTCGCGAGATGGACGGTGAGAAGGGCATCACAAAGGTCACGGCGCTGAACCGCTGCGGCGAGGGCATCCACGCGATGCTCATCGACGGCGAGAACACGGTGGTCTCCGACCCCGACCGCCACCACTGCGAGCACGCGCTGCGGGCGCTCGACCATCTCGTGGTCATTGATATTTTCCGGACGGAGACCGCGGAATTCGCCGACGTCGTGCTGCCCGCCACCGCGTGGGGTGAGACCGACGGCGTGTGTACCAACACCGAGCGCCGTGTCCAGCGCCTGCGCGCCGCTGTGACGCCCCCCGGCGAGGCCAAGCCCGACTGGTGGATCGTCTCGCAAATCGCGCAGCGAATGAGCATTGCGGGTTTTGAGTTTGAGTCCGCCAAGGATGTGTTTAACGAGCTCTGCGGCCTCTCGCCCATCTACGCTGGCCTCGACTGGGACCGCATCGAGCACGGCGAGTACAACTGGCCCGTCCCCCACAAGGACCATCCCGGCACGCCCGTGCTGCACGAGGGCGAGTTTAAAAACGGGCGCGGCCTCTTCCGCGTCATCAGCTACCGCGATCCCGCGGAGGTGGTCGACGACGAGTTCCCCGTGTGGCTCACCACCGGCCGCCGCCTACAGGCCTACCACACCCGCACGCAGACCGGCCGCGCGGCCGGCATCGACTACTTGCTCAGCGAGGAGTCGCTGGAGATTCACCCCGACGACCTTGCCGACTGGGGCATCCCCGACGGCGGCTGGGCCAGCCTGCGCAGTCGCCGCGGCGCCATCAAGATCCGCGCGCGCGCCAGCAACATGTCCCCGCGCGGCACCGTCTTCTGCAGCTTCAGCTTCAGCGATGTCCCCGTGAACATCCTCACCGGCTCCGGCTACGACCCCGTCACCGAGACCGCCGAACTAAAGGTCTGCCCGGTGAATATCTCTCCATTCGAAGAATAACCCACCTCGTGCCCCACGATCCCCAAAGCACGACCACGTCCATTCAACGATTGAAGGATGGCAACCTAGGCGCACCGACTAACGATTCCTTAGCTGTCGAGGAGCCGTTGGAAATTCGAGTGCGCGGCCAAAATATCGCGGTGACAATGCGGACACCGGGACACGACGATGAATTGGCAGTAGGCTTTCTAGCCACGGAAGGACTAATCAACGAGCGCGAAAACATTACCGAAATCGCACACTGCACCGAGGGCGAAGCAGCGCAACTTGGAAATACGTTAAATGTGTTCCTCGCGCCAAATGTAAAGGTTGATTTGGAATCATTAACACGTCACGTGTTTGCATCTTCAAGCTGTGGCCTCTGTGGCAAGGCGACAATAGAAGCCGTCCAACAGCAGCATCAACCTGTAAAGTCAGGCTTGAGTATTTGCGTGAACATCATCACAAGCTTGTCTGCCAAACTGCAGGTAGCCCAATCCACATTCAAAAGGACCGGAGGAATTCATGCAGCAGCGATGTTTGACAGAAATGGGGAGTTAATTGTCTTGCGAGAAGATGTTGGCCGTCACAATGCCGTCGACAAAGTCATCGGGTTTGGGTTCTTGAAAAACTTTTCTTTTGAAGAATGTATCCTGCTGGTTAGCGGACGGACTTCTTTTGAAATAATGCAAAAAGCCTTGGCGGCACGCATACCCATTGTGGCCGCCGTATCGGCCCCATCAAATTTAGCTGTCGAATTTGCGCGCGAAAATGGACAAACATTGATCGGGTTTTTACGCGGAGACACCATGAATCTGTACGCTCATCCCGAACGAATTATAACAAGTTAACGCTGCATCACCACTCTCTCAATTCGCTATCCAAGATGCCCCCCATGCAATCACCAACGTGCGCATACAATTCACGTTGTTGCGCCGATTGCTCGAGGAGATCTTCTGCCAACCGCACACGGCCCGGCTCAAAAATCGTAAACGTCGCCGAACCGCCAAAGGCAAAGTAACCCTTTTCCTCCCCCTTCTCCACGGGCCGTGTGGGGACGAATGTGTGGTTCACACTGCCCACGTTGGTCGCTCCAATCTCAACCATCAGGACGCGACCCAACTGCTCCGTTTCGATCTCCGTGATGAAGCGCTTGTTCTCCCACAAAATCGCCAATCGATTCCGCAGAGCCAGCGGATTTACCGAGAACAACGCCCCATTGATCAACCGCGCATCCTTCGGCACGCCCACAACGGGAAAATGAAAACGATGGTAATCGACCGGGCACAATCGCGAGAAAACCGCCGCCCCATCCGCGAAACGCTCCGCCAATTGTTCATCGCCCAACAATTGACCCAAATCAAACTTCTGCCCTTTCACAAACACCCCCCCCACTTCCGAAGCCTTCGCAAAACCCAGATGCCGTCCATCCGCCGGGAACACCACTGAATCCGCCGCGGAATCCACGGGCCGCGCCTCGGGCTTGAGCTTCCGGTAAAAGAAATCGTTGAAGGACGTGAACGCATCGGCAGCCTTTACGTGCTCCTCCTCGGCAATGCCGTAGCGTTCAATGAACGGTCGCACCCGCGCTGCACTGCCTCGAGAGTTCATACGCCAACCATACCAGCGCGAAAACCACGCCCGCTTGGCCACGGCATGCAGCGCCAGTTTCCCGAAGGGATTGAACAGAATGAAGCGCAGCCACGACTCGCCGTACACCACCTCGGTTTCCACCTCGCCAGTGTAGCGGTTGAAAAACTGGATGCCGGAATCGGCCATCAGCAGCTCGTCGGCACGCCCGCCACCACCTCCACGCAATGCGGGATGGCGCCTTCCACAAAGCCGAGACATTCCACCGCGCCCTTGGGTTTGCCCGGCAGACAAATCACCAGCGCATTGCCCACGGCGGCGGCGAGGTTGCGGGAGAGAATGGCATTCTTGGTGATCTTCATAGACTCCATCCGCATCACCTCGCCAAAGCCCGGCAGCTCGCGATCGGCAATCTCCTTCACCGCCTCGGGCGTCACGTCACGCGGCGCCACGCCCGTGCCGCCAGTGGTCAACACCAGATGCGCGCCCTTGGCAATCTGCTCGCGAATAGCCCGCTGAATCTGCTCCTTGTCATCCGGAACCACCGTCTCGGCAAGCACCGACCAACCGTAGCCGTCCGCCGCCTCGGCCACCAGTGGCCCGCCGAAGTCCTCGTACTGACCCGCCGCCGCGCGGTCAGACACCGTGATGATCCCAACCTGAATCTTCATTGTTTTGTTTTTGAAACCAGTTTCACGTTTGTGATGCGCATCTTTTTGTCGACCGCCTTGCACATGTCATAAATCGTCAATGCCGCCAAATTCACCGCCGCCAACGCTTCCATTTCCACCCCCGTCCGCGCCGACACCCGTGTGGTGGCCGTGATCACAATTGCGTTGCCCGCTTTGGGAAACTCGAACTCCACTTCACAATGATCCAGTGGCAGCGGATGGCACATCGGGATCAAGTCCCCTGTCCGTTTTGCCGCTTGAATGCCCGTGATCCGAGCCGTGGCAAGCACATTGCCCTTGGCGATCTTATCCCCGCGCACCAGTTTCAACGTCGCCGGTGCCATGCGAATTTCCCCCCGCGCCACCGCCGTGCGCAACTGCACCGGCTTGCCGGAAACATCCACCATCCGTGCTTCACCTTTCGCGTTAATGTGCGTGAGTTTGCTCATCGTTTCATATCGTCCATCCAATTCTGCACGGTAGTTTGCATTTCGGATTTCACCTGTTCATGCGGCTGCACATGGCGCGGAATATAATCCGGCGAGGTCGCCCACAAATCCGTGGTCACCAAAATTTGCCCGTCACAATCCGGCCCGGAACCGATGCCGATGGTCGGGATCGGCAAAGCTGCTGTCAATTCCGCGGCGATTTTCGGCTCCACCAACTCCAGCACCACCGCAAAAGCTCCAGCATCGACCAACGCATTGGCGTCGTCGCGCAACGCCGCCGCCTCATCAGCCTGACGCCCCTTGATTTTATAGCCGCCCTCTTCCTTCACCCTTTGCGGCAGCATGCCCAGATGCCCCAAAAACGGAATCCCTTGGGCCACAATTGCCCGCACTTGTTCGCAAATCACAATTCCACCTTCAGCCTTCACGGCTTCAGCCCCGGCTTCCAACAGGCGCTGGGCATTGGAAACAGCTAAATCCGTCGTGCTATAACTTTCGGCGGGTAAATCTGCCGCCAACAACGCACGCGGTTTGGCGCGGGCAGCGGCACGAGTATGATGAATCATATCCTCCATCGTCACCCCGGTGGTATCCGGCAATCCCAGCGTGACCATGCCGAGCGAATCTCCCACCAGCAGCAATGGCACCCCGCAGGCATCGAGCATTTTGGCCATGGAATAATCGTAGGCCGTCAACGCCGCGATTGGCGCCCCGCCTTTCATTCGGCGAATGCCATCAACCGTCATTTTGCCCGCAGACACGCGCCACCTTTCCCGTAAAGTTTCCCAACCGACAAGCGGAAATTACCCGAGCCACACTTTGACCTTGGGCCAAACCTTTGCCGTAGCTGTATAATACGCCATGGCCAACAACATGACAAAGCCCAGCCCAGCCAACAGATTCATGGCAGGCGTGTTTTTGTCTTCACCCATTACTTTGGATTGATTGGTGATCCACAACATGATGGCCGCCAACAAAGGCGCTGCCAAAATGGTCACCGCTTGGGCCATCACAATAGCGGTTACAGGTGATTGACCGGTTTTAATCACGAAAAGGGCCACCACCATTCCGGTGAGTAAAACGACGGCGGTCAGGCGTTTTGTCCATTTATCTTCAGGGTGCTGGCCAAGCCCAAGGCCGTCCGCGAGAATGAACCCACCGATCATTGAGTTGATTAGAAACGAGGAAAAGGCCGCACAGAACAGGCCAACGCAAAAGAGCGCCTGACCTTGATCGCCAAAGAGAACACGAAGCTGCCGAGCCACACCTTCCACATTAGTCAACTGCATCCCCCGCAGGCTCTCGGCAGCATTAGCCATGATCAGAAGCGTTATCATGGCCATCAGTCCTGCTCCTACTCGGGCGTCCAACAGTACATTCGGCAGATCATCCCGCTTCCACCCCTTTTGGCGCACGAGGTAGGTTTGGAAAAACGCCGCCGTGATAACAAATGTTGTACCCACTAAGGCCAGCACTGGAATGTCGCCTCCTTCAGTTGGCGGTGATGAGCCTGAAGATTCCGCCATGCTCAACGCATAAAAATAATTCAAGGCAAATGCCAATAACATCAGCCCTACAAACACGGACATCAATTTTTCGAGCAACTGATAGATGTTCTTAAAGGCAAACAGGAACAAAAGCGCCAAGGCATTGATGAACACTGGAACATAATCAAAAGGCACCCAACTCCAAAACCCCGTGCCCGCCCAGTTGCCGTGCAGCACATCTGATTTGCCCGGAGCGATCAATTGGGCCATGCCGCTTTCAGCAATCTCCAGTCGATAGGGATTTGTGGCGTTGTCTTCCTTGTAAACTGGATTGGGGCGTTTGGATTCGGGATCCAAAATGAAGGCCTTGGAAGTAAAAGACTTGTTGCCATCCATATTCCACGGCTCGCTCCCCGTGCCGAGCGCCCGAACGATGACAATCTTTTTTCCATCTTCCCGGTAATCGATACGTGAAAGGCCCTTTGAATTATCCGGAAATGAAATTGTGAAATTCCGATATGCAGTAAAAGCCGAATAGACGCCGAGGTTGTTGCCAAACTGAAAAGAAGCCGAGATGAAAAAAACACTTACCCCGATCAAAACCGCCAGCCATCGACCAAATCGTTCGGCTACAATTTGGCAACTCGATTGCTTCGTAACCACTCCCACCTTGGCCCCCAAGGTAAGATAAACCATCATAAACAGCACTGCCACGGCCACCACCCACGCCATGCCGTACCCTTCGCCGGCCCCCACTTTGGAGCTGGTAAGAATACTCCCCGGACCGATGACCACGCAGGCGGTGATAAGACCGGGGCCTAGGGCTTGATACCATTTGCGCGGAGCGGGCGATTGATCGTCAGCCATGGGCGGAGTGTACGGGGCCCCAAAGGTGAGGGAAGCTTAAAGGCGAATGAGAGTATCGTTCGGCGCCAAAGCGTCCAGCATCTCGGCAATGGATTGAATATGGCCTGGGAACACGACTCCCGGCGCAATTTCTGCCAATGGCTTCAGAACGAAGCTGCGTTCGTGAAAGCGCGGGTGAGGAATTGTGAGTTCTGCTGATGATCTTTGTTCCGCACCAAACGCAATGATATCCAAATCCAACGGACGCGGCTCATTCATCACCACCTTGGGTTGCCGTCCGGCGTTGATTTCCAGCGCCTGCAATTTACCCAAGAGTGTTTCAGGCGTTTCCTCTGTCAATGGCTTGATCGCCGCCGCGGCATTTATGAAATCTGGTGAACCGGGCGGACAATCGACCGGCGTGCTTCGCCAAATGGACGATTGTCGAACGGGGGTTTGAGATAGAGTTTCCAGTTCTTTAAAGGCGAACTGAATGTGGGCGATCGGATCGCCCAAGTTGGAGCCGAGCGCGATGTAGGCGACCTTACTCAAGGCCCAACACGTTTTGCATATTGTACAGGCCGGGCTCCTTGCCGTGGGCCCATTGGGCGGCACGCAGGGCGCCGTTGGCGAAGGTCTCGCGGCTGGCGGCTTTGTGAGTCAATTCCAGCCGCTCACCGGCGCCGACGCACATGACTGTGTGGTCACCCACCACATCCCCGCCGCGCAGACTGTGCATGCCGATCTCTTCATCGGTACGCTCACCGATGATGCCTTCGCGTCCATGCCGCAGGGCATCTTTTTGCTGATCACGGACTTCAAGCAAGATTTCGCCCAGCGTGGCAGCGGTGCCGCTGGGAGCATCCACTTTGTGGCGATGATGCATCTCCACCACTTCCAAATCATAACCGGGCCCAAGAATTTCTGCGGCCTTTCGAGTTAGCCAAAAGAGGGTGTTCACGCCGGTGGAATAGTTGCTGGCCCAGACAATCGGGATTGAGGATTGGTGATTCAACACCTCAGCTTTTTCCTCATCGGTATGGCCGGTGGTTCCGATTATGAGCGCCTTGCCATTTTCGGCGCACAATGCGGCACAAGCGGCCGTGGCGTGGTGGAGACTAAAATCGATCACCGCATCGCAATCGGTGATGTGATCGACGAGCGCGTCGCCTTCGTCCACACCGGCAACCATCTCCAGCCCTTCCATTTTTTCGCCGCAGGCGATGAGCACCTGACCCATGCGACCCTTGGATCCGTGAATGATTACCTTGGTCATGTTACTTGATAATCCCCAGGGATTTCAGAGTGGCGCGAAGCTGTTTACGATTGTCCGGGCTCATCTTGACCAACGGCAAGCGATATTCCTCCCGGCAAAAGCCCAACATGGCAGCCGCAGCCTTGACGGGCACGGGATTCGTCTCGAGGAACAAATCCTTGAACACAGGGTAGAATTTCTCATGTAACTTCAAGGCTGATCTGGCGTCGCCCTTCAAGAATCCATGGACCATTCGAACCATTTGTTTGGGAATAATGTTTGATGCAACACTGATCACACCACTGGCTCCAACAGACATGAAAGGCAGCGTCATCGAATCATCCCCACTTAGAATGAAGATCCTTTTCCCCAGCGCAGACCGCAGCTGATTGACTCTCTCCGGGGTGCCGCCCGCCTCCTTGATGGCCTTGATATTCGGACAATCCGCCGCCAGTCGAGTTACCGTATCCACGGCAATTTCAATGTTGCACCTCCCAGGAATGCTGTAGAGGCAAAGCGGCAAGTTGGTTGACTTGGCAATTGTACTGAAGTGAGCATACAGCCCTTCTTGACTGGGCTTGTTATAGTAAGGGCAAACTTGGAGGCTGGAGTCAGCGCCGGCATATTCAGCGGACTTTGTCAGATGAACGGCCTCGACCGTTGAGTTCGCACCTGTGCCCGCCATCACCTTCACGCGATCGCGCGCATAAAACACGGCTAACTCAATGATCCGCACGTGCTCCTCGAAATCAACGGTGGGCGACTCCCCGGTTGTCCCAACAGGCACAATTCCATCCACGCCAGCTTTTACTTGGCGTTCGACGAGATCTTTAAACGATGCCTCGTCGAGCTTGCCGTTGCGAAAGGGCGTAACGAGCGCGGTATAGACTCCTGTAAACATTGGACGGGCGGACGCTAACAGTTAACCAGGGGAACTTCAAAGTTTTTCAAACATCAATAACCCCATCGAAAACAAACTCCGCCGGACCAGTCAGCTGAACGCTCCTTAAATTATCATCGAAGGAAACTTCAAGAGTATCACCCCCAAGCACATCAACCTTTACGGGTGATGAAAATCCTTCCAATCGACTGGCAATTATAGCACTAGCAGACACTCCTGTCCCACAGGCAAGCGTCTCTCCCACCCCACGTTCATACGTCCGAACTCGAATATGCTCAGGTTCCAAAATTTCCACAAAATTCACATTCGTGCCCGCCGGAGCGAAATGCTGATGATGCCGAATCTCATTGCCGAGTGAATCAACCATTGCGGCGTCCGCGTCTTCCACCATCAAGATCGCATGTGGCACCCCGGTATTAAGTGAATGAATCGCCCTCGTCCCAACCGAAAGGCTAACCTCTTCATTCAGCCTCAAATCACACGGATCAATCAGGCTCACAGTCACCCGCTCACCATCCAAGACCGCGCGGATAACACCACATCCCGTGAGGAATGAAATCTCACTGTTAACACCAACCCGTCTGGCAATGAATCGCGCAAAACACCGAGCTCCATTCCCACACATTTCAGCATCACTTCCGTCGCCATTATAAAAATCCCACGCCCAATCCGCTTCCCCATCAGGGCAGCCCCTTAACAGGATTAATCCATCGGCCCCAACCCCCCTCTGACGATCACAAAGACGTGCCACTTGCTCACGAGAAAGTGATACGAGGTCATTGCGATTGTCAATCAACACGAAATCGTTCCCCGCACCGTTCATCTTGGAAAACGCCAATTGCATGAGACACGCTAGCCCAAGCATCGGGAATGGTTCACGCCCAAAATGGCTTTACAATCATGGAAAAATGCGGAGAATCCGCCGCGTGTCTGTGAAAATCAAGGGTTCCCCGGCTCGCGCTGGAGTGCCTGCGTCGCAACCTGACATTCAGCCTGAATCAGACTTGGAGGCCGCCATTCAGCGGTCTCGCGACTTCCTCTTGAGTCAACAACACCCCGATGGGCACTGGTGTTTTGAACTCATGGTTGATGCCACCCTAGTGGCCGACATGGTGGCCTATCACCATTGGGATCAAAGTGTGGATGAAGTCTGGCAAAAAAAGGCCGTCAACCACATCTTCTCGATGCAGCTCGAGGACGGCGGTTGGAACATTTACCTCAATGGCCCAGCGGAAATCAATGCCACTGTAAAATGCTATTTGGCACTCAAGCTCGCTGGGGTGCCTACAACTGACCCCCGCATGCTCAAGGCCCGCGAGATGGCCCACAACCTCGGCGGACCGCCGCGGATGAACACCTTCTCCAAGCTGTACCTTGCGCTCGTTGGCCTCTACCCTTGGAAGCACCTGCCCACCATTCCCGTGGAAACCATCTTGCTCGGCAAATTTTTCCACGTGAACTTCTACGAGATGAGTTCATGGAGCCGCTCCATGCTCGTGCCTTTGGCCATCATCAACCATTACAAGCCCACCCGACCTGTCGATGTCACCCTTGACGAGTTGTATCCCGATGGATTTCACGAGCGGGATCTGAAACTTCCTAAGGATCCGGAATTTTTAACCTGGCGCAATTTTTTCATCCACCTCGACAAACTTCACAAACTTGCCGAGTGGTTTGCCAAGAAAGGCATCCACCCATTCCGAAAACGAGCTCTCCGAAACGCCGAGCGCTGGATGCTGGAACGCTGCGAGGGTTCCAGTGGTTTGGCGGCGATTTTTCCCGCCATGCTCAACTGCCTGATCGCCCTGAAGGCCATGGGCTATCCCGACGACCATCCCGGGGTCATTCGGGCCGCCAAGGAACTAAAAAACCTCGAACACGAAACCGAGGATCGTGTCTGGCTGGAACCCTGCCTTTCGCCTGTCTGGGACACCGGCATTATAGAAATCTGCCTCCACGCAGCCGGTGTTCCCGCGGATGATGAATCCCTTCGTAAAACCACCGATTGGCTGCTGGACAGGGAAATCCGATTTCGTGGCGATTGGAAATTCAAGAACAACGCCGATGTGGAGCCCAGTGGATGGGCCTTTGAATACGACAACAAATGGAATCCCGATGTGGATGACACGGCCATGATCCTCATGGCGCTTCGGCGGGTTCCCGGGAGTGACCGCCGCCGCCGTGATGCCGCATTGGAGCGCGGCCTTAAATGGATGCTCTCCTTCCAGTGCAAGGATGGCGGCTGGGGTGCCTTTGACAAGGACTGCACCAAAAATATTTTAAATAAAGTTCCTTTTGCCGACCATAATGCGATGCTGGATCCTGAATGCGCGGACATCACTGCCCGCATTCTTGAGTTCCTTGGCCAGGAAGGCTACGACCTAGACGATCCTCAGGTAAAAAAGGCCATTCAATTCCTCCGTGAAAATCAGGAGGAGGACGGTTCATGGTATGGCCGGTGGGGCGTCAATTATATTTATGGAACTTGGGCTGTCCTTCGCGGCCTACGATCCATCGGCCTCGACATGAACCAGCCGTGGCTGCAAAAAGCCCGCCGCTGGCTGGAGACTGCCCAAAACGATGATGGTGGCTGGGGGGAACGCTGCAACACCTATGACGACCCCATCTACAAGGCGCAAGGACCGAGTACAGCCTCGCAAACTGCCTGGGCAATCATGGGATTACAATCTTTTGGTGAAACCTCCTGCACCTCCATCAGCAGAGGCATTGAGTATCTTGTCCGAAACCAGAACGCGGACGGAAGTTGGACGGAGAATGAAACCACCGGAACAGGTTTTCCCCGAGTGTTCTACCTGAAATACGACAGCTACCGCAACGCATGGCCATTGCTTGCCCTAGCTGAGCAACAGGAGCACGAGAAACTCAACCTCATCCGCAACGGACACCATCTGAATGGTAAGCAAAAAGCCAATGGTGAATATGCCGGCGCAGCCCGATGAAGCCCAATATCCTCGCCTGCTTTGCGGTTGAGGAAGAAGCCAAACCCTTCCGAAAAATCGCGCGCGACTATTCCGCAATACAAATTCTGATTACCGGAATCGGCCGTAATAATGCTCGCAAGGCAACGCTTCGCGCTATCGAACAGACCTTGCCTGAATCTGTTTTTACCTGTGGCTTTGCAGGCGGATTAAACCCCGCTCATTCCAGTGGCAGAGTCCTCTATGCCTGTGATGAATCATTTCCATATCATGATTCACTCGCTGAAGCAGGAGCCATTTCCGCATCCTTCTATTGCGCGGAACGGGTTCTGATAACCGCTGATGAAAAAGAAATCGCCCGAGACACCACCCAAGCAGACGCCGTAGAAATGGAGTCAGGCGCAATCTGGGAAGTATGTCAGAAATCATCCATACCATGCTGCACTCTGCGTGTTGTCAGTGATGCCGCAAACGAAACACTCCCCTTGGATTTCAACCGGACACTTTCATCCGACCACACCATCAGCCATACCGCATTGGCCAAGGAGCTACTAAAAAACCCCGGTCGAATTCCAGAACTGATCCGTTTTAGGCGTCAAATTACGGGATGCGCCGAACGCCTTGCCACCGTGCTCGCCCGTGCAGTGTTGCCCCAGATTCAATCCAAGCCATAATTTGGCTTGACCATCCCTAAACGAATCCGCAACCAAGTTCGAAGAATAAGCCAAAGTTTCCTCGGCTTGCCCAAGCGAGCCGTTGGCCCTTCAAAAACCTGAAAGCGATCACGTTCCAACACCCGCAAGATATTCCAATAAACAGCCCCCATGGACTCTGCGGCAACCATCGAACAACGCTCCCCCTTAGGTAATAACTCGGCGGCTTTCTGATAGTGCATTCTTGCCCACACGGCCATGTCTGCCGCTACGTGGTGAAATTCAGGAGAATAGCTCAGACTCAACAACGAGGCCTCATCCACCTCACATCGACGCAACTCCTCACGCGGCAAATATATCCTCCCTCTTTCCGCATCGTTTCTGACATCCCGAAGAATATTCGTAATTTGAAGGGCCTTGCCCAAGTGGATCGCATAATCACGAACGGCAGAATCCCTGTAGCCAAAAATTTCAATGCTCAATAAGCCGACCACCGAGGCCACCCGATAGCAATAGAGATCAAGCTCATCAAGCGTCTCGTAGCGGTCCTGCCTCAAATCAGTCTCGACCCCGAGAAGCAACTCATCGAAAAGTGAGAAGGGAAGCTTGTAGTGTTGAACCACGGGCTTCAGTTCCTGATTAACCGCCATGCGAGGTTCGCCACCCTCACATGCCCTCTTCACATCCTCCCGCCATTCCGCCAGCGATTCACGTCGATCATCGATGGATCGCGTGTCTTCATCTGCCACATCATCCACTTCACGACAGAATGCGTAGAGCACAGACATGGCCTCGCGTTTTTCGCGACCCAAGGCAATGAAGGCGAAGGCCAAATTGGAGGCACTCCGGCGGGTGATGACCTGGCTGGTCTGCATCCCCAAGATCAGGCGTCATCCTCATTGCTGCCCGGCAGCAAATTCAACCGTTGCATGCGGTAACGGAGCGCGTGACGAGTCATCTTGAGCTGTTCAGCAGTCTTGTTCATGTTGTGCTGATTCTTTTCAAGCGCCTCAGAAATAATACCTGTCTCAAACTCAAGAACGGCCTCCTCGAATGATTGCCCCGGACGTATGCCCGCGTGTTTGTCCCCATTCCCTCCACCCGAGCGCAGTCGCGCCTCAACCTCAAAATCCGGCAAACTGCCCGCGTCAATTTCCTCCCCCGTTTCCAGAATGACCGCGCGTTCAGTCACATTGCGCAATTCCCGGACATTGCCCGGCCAATTATGCGACAACAACTTTTGCTCCGCGGCGTCCGCCAGTGGAAGCGTGGTCTTGCCAATGGCAAAACTGTGCTGCTTGAGGAAGTGCTGCGCCAACACAAGAATGTCCGCGCCCCGCTCCCGCAATGGTGGTGGCCGAAATTGAACCACATTGAGGCGGTGAAATAAATCTTCACGAAACTGGTTTTCGGTGATGGCCTCAACAATATCACGATTCGTGGCCGCGATGATCCTAACATTCACCTTCCTTTCATCATTGCCACCCACCCGGGTAAATGTTCCATCCTCAAGAAACCTCAGCAACTTGGCCTGCAACGGTCGGCTCATGTCTCCAATTTCATCCAGAAAAATCGTGCCTCCATCCGCCTCTTCCACACGACCATTCTTTTGCCTCAAGGCCCCGGTGAAGGCCCCCTTCTCGTGACCAAACAATTCACTCTCCAGAAGAGATTCGGGGATGGCTGCGCAATTGATGCGAATGTAATTCTTCTCCCTGCGCTCGCTCAACATGTGGAGCGAACCCGCGATCAATTCCTTGCCCGTGCCACTTTCTCCAAGAATCAAAACCGTCGCATCCGTCGGCCCAACTGTGCGGATCAACTGGCGCATTTCCGCCACTTTCTCGCAATCGCCGACGATTTGATCCACTTCATAGACCTCACTCGTTCGCGCCCGCAGATTAGTGTTTTCTTGAATGAGCCGGAACCGCTCATGACAGCGCTCAACTGCATGCAGCAATTCTTCCGGCGCAAACGGCTTGGAAAGATAATCCGCGGCCCCGTTCTGGATTGCCTCAACCGCCAGCTTGGGAGTTGCGAAGGCAGTGATTACAATGGCTGGCAGGTTGGGCCAGTCGCGTTTGAGATGCTTCAACAACTCGTACCCGCTGATCCCCCCCAGACGACCATCGGTGATAACCATGAAAAACTCACTTCCGGCGTCCCGCAACATGTTCAACGCCAGTTCCGCCGATTCCGCCAACTCCACCCCATAGCCTTCGGCGGCGAGGATATCTTGGATCGACTCGCGCATGTTCGGCTCGTCGTCCACCACCAGGACAGGTGGCAATTTTCCCTTGATGCTCATGTTTGTTGGAGGGCGCGGGTTGGCAACGTTATGACGAATTCCGTTCCCTTTCCAAGCTTTGAATCCACATCGATGGTCCGACCGTACAACTCAATGTTTTGTTTCACTATGGCCAGCCCAAGCCCAGTGCCCCTTTCCTTGGTGCTGAAATAAGCTTCAAAAACCCTCTCCAGATGGTCGCCGGCAATCCCTTCCCCTTCGTCCTTGACGCTAAAACGAATGGAAAAATCTCGGGTTGTGCGCGCGCTGATGTGAACATTCCCCTTGTTTTCACAGGCTTCACGAGCATTCACCAGCAGATTAACCAGAATTTCCCTGAGATGTCCTCGCTGCATCATGATTGCCGGCAAATCCTCCTCCACGCGAACATTTGCGCTGACATCAAAGTTTGCATGATTCGGAAACGCCTCAGAAATAGCTAGGCTCAGTTCCTCTTCAAAATCAAGTCGCTCCACCCGGCCTTCTGACAACTGTGCATATCCCATCAACTCCGTGAGTATGACATCCGACCGGGCCACCTCATCCCGAATCATCCCCACCTGTTTTTTGACCGCATCATCCTGTTCGTGCAATCGTCGATCCAACGTGAACGCAGCGTTATTGATGATCGCCAAGGGATTTTTCATTCGATGCGCTATCTCTGCCGCCAATCTTCCGGTTGAACGAAGCTGCTCCTTGCGCAATGCATATTCCCGTGCTTCCCGTTGCGCCTCTCGATCCCGGTCAACCAAAACCTGCACTCCATAACAAAGCGCAATCCAAAGCATCAGGAAACATATCCGGATTGAAAAAAGAGAACTCGCCAGCCTCTCCTCCTCGTCCTTCAACTCTCTTTGACTTCCCAAGTCCACCATCTGATGCGTGCGTCCCACACGATTAGTTGAACTAACAATCATCTCGGTCCCATTTCCCGCCACGGGTTCCCCATTCGTTGATTGAGAACCTTGGATTAAATTCGTGCTCTCCCAGTGAAATTTGTTGGATGAGATGACATAATGCGGCGTGTACACGCGAATCCAATTTTCGCGAGTCATCGTCTCCGCGCTTTCCCGGCTCGGGAGCACATACTGGAACCAAATAAAAATTGAGATCACGTAACAACCCACGGTCACCAGGTTCACAGCCACTTGAGTCATGGGAATGGGGATGCTGATTGCATTGCGCACCACAAGCACCAGAAATACCCAGTACACCACGCTATCAATTCCCGCAGTGATCAGGATCAATCCCGAAATCACAACCGCATCCACCACATTCATCAAGACAGTGAACCAATGTACCACCCGCAACGCCCAGTGATTAAAAAAAACAAAAAAGCCGACCGCCCCAACATTGATGATAAGGTAGGCAAAGAACATCTGTTTAACCGCCTCGTGAAACGCCTCCTCAGCCGGCTGCGGATCCGGCCAAATCTCCTTCCAGTAGAGAAGAAAATAGGCTGTCAGCCCAAGAACAGCGATTTTCACCGGCACGCCAATATCCCGCTCCATCAGCTTGAGCCGCTTATAATGCTGCTCATGATCAATCGACGAAGTCGTGATCAACTTGAAAAAACGCGCGATGGGCTGCAAATAGTTCATATCCGCCTGTTAAATTGGCCGCGCATCCTATTCTCCCTTCCCGAGAATTTGCAACGCCCGATCCGCTATTCCCTCCACTTCCCACAAGCGCCCCAAGCCCTCGTACCCACAAGCCAAATCCCCCTTCCCCGGCCCAATAAATTCCACTCCACGATCTCGCAACACACCCACATTGACCTCCGTTGCTGGGTGATTCCACATCCGGCCATTCATGGCTGGCGCAATCACGATCCGCGCCTCTGGCCGAAGCGTCAACGCAATGCACGAAAGAGCATCATCCGCCAAACCATTCGCCATCTTGCCAATGATGTTTGCCGTCGCCGGAGCAACCAGCAACAAGTCTCCTTCATCCGCCAATCGAACATGCGCAGGCCGCCACCCTTCCTCCTCATCATACAGGTCGGTCACCACCGGCTGGCGCGACAATGTCTTGAACGGCAGCGGGGTCACAAATTTTTGGGCGTCGACGGTCATCACCACGCTGACAGACGCCCCGCCCTTGACCAACAAGCTGCATAAATCCACCGCCCGATGCGCTGCGA
Organism: Rhodospirillaceae bacterium; assembly: GCA_002717225.1. Taxonomy (GTDB): domain Bacteria; phylum Pseudomonadota; class Alphaproteobacteria; order UBA828; family UBA828; genus PTKB01. Next base: position 43,355 of record PBDG01000073.1, read on the forward strand.
TCGAGCCGCAAACACCCAGCACAATCCGACTGCCCTCAAGCTCACTCATCACCCCGGGACTCCCTGTAAACTTCCTGCACCCATTGCCAATCCTCTTCCATCGATCCACTCACCCGCACGTGATCAAAATGCCCGGCTTCAGCTATTTCCGACTCCGCAACAGCCAGCCGCTCTCCAATCACATCCAATGCGTCCTTTCCGCGCGACACCAACCTTGCCCGCAATTCATCGATGGTCTCAGTCACAATATAAACCGACACCAACGCCTCGCCCAAGCGAACATCCCCAGCCGCCAACTCTTGCACGGCCAAGGCTCCCTGAACATCGTTCACCAAGAGCACATCACCGCCTGCCGCCAATTGCTCCAAGACATCCTTTTTTAATGTACCATATCTTCTACCATAAACCTTAGCCTGTTCCAGGAATTCTCCCGCCTCAACCCGCCGCCCAAACTCTTCTTCCCCGAGAAAATGATAATCAACCCCATCAGTCTCTCCTTCCCGGGGGGCACGGGTCGTACAGGTTACCACTCGGCGCAGTCCTGCGTTCTCCTTCAGCAGCCGCTTTGCCACCGTGGTTTTGCCCGCCCCGAGGGTCCGGACAACATCAGCAATACCGGTCCAGACATCACTCGACGTTTTGAACCTGTTCGCGGAATTTCTCCAATTCCGTCTTCAAAGTCACTACCAAGCGCGATATGGCCGGATCATTTGCCTTCGATCCGATCGTGTTGATTTCACGGTTCATCTCCTGAGACAAAAAATCTAGTGTCCGGCCCACCGGCTCCCTTTTCTTCAGGCAATCATCGAACTGACCAAAGTGACTTCCCAGCCGCGTCAATTCCTCCGTGATGTCCGATCGCTCCGCAAACAAAACAACCTCGCGCAACACCCGCTCATCATCCATCGCCGACAAATCCACCCCTGCCTCCTCAACTCTGCCCAATAGATTCTTTCGATACTGCTTCAAAACCGCCGGTGCACGCCGAGCCACCTTTGCCACCGCGCCACGCATCAACCGCACACGTTTCACAAGGTCTTTTTTCAACGCCGCCCCTTCGCGGGAGCGCATGGCCACCAATTCCTTTAAAGCTCTTTCCGTCGCGGCATTAACCGTCGGCCAGTAATCAGCAGCAACCACCTCCCGTTCAGCCACTTGCAGTACTCCCGGCGCCCTGAGCACATGCTCCATCTGCACTTCCGAAGACAACCCCAAATCTTTTTTTAATTTACGGAAATCCCTCAGATAACGCTTGGCCAGTGCCACATCGATCACCGCCTTGCCATCCGTGCTCCCATTGAAGGCAACACTGACCCGCGCATTGACCCGGCCCCGAGACACGGCCCCACCGATCACCTCCCGCATGCGTGGCTCCAGCGCATCCAAATCTCGCGGCAAATGGACTCCAATTTCCCCTTGGCGACGGTTCACGGAAGTAATCTCAACCGTCACCTTGCACCCATCGCGCACGCATTCGCCGCGGCCATAACCGGTCATGGATTTCATGAAGCGCCGACCATGCCAGAAAACAATCCCCAGTTAAATCGCAAACCTCATCCCCCCTCCAGCGGCACCGAAACCCTGCTGATGTCCCGTGCCCCGCCCGATGCACCATCAACCTCCACAATCACCCCTTGGAGCAGCACCCGACCGGATGCCACATTGAACCGCTGCGGCTGGCAGGTAAGAAATCTTTCCACCACTGGCTCCACTTCGCGCCCAAGCACGCTGTCATGTGGGCCGGTAAAGCCTGCGTCGCACAGAAAGGCCGTGCCGCCAGGCAGTATTTGCTCATCAGCGGTTTGTACATGGGTATGTGTTCCCACCACAGCACTGACCCTTCCATCCAGTAGCCGCGCCATGGCGATTTTCTCTGATGTAGCTTCGGCGTGAAAATCCACGAAGATAATGGGAGCCTTGGCTTGTAACGCTTTCACCGCATCACGTGCCGCCAGAAATGGATTGTCCATCTCCCGCATGAAAGTCCGCCCCTGAACGTTGAGCACCCCCAGCGATGGCAATCCTTCGCGCTCCAGCACCATGTGGCCCTGCCCCGGTGTTCCCGGTGGAAAATTCACTGGCCGCACAAATCGTGGTTCCTCATGCAGCAAATCCACCACCTCCTTTTGGTCCCACAAATGATCCCCCATCGTGATCACATCCACTCCCGCCGCATAAATCTCCGCCGCCTTGTCTGGCGTAATGCCGTTGCCTCCCGCTGCGTTCTCCCCGTTGGCGATGACCACGTCAACCTCACGCTGCGCCCGCAATGATGGCACCAGTTCCCTGACTGCCTTTCGCCCAGGCGCGCCCACGATGTCACCTATGAACAGAATCCTCACGGACCCAACCTAGCCGCTGCCTGCAGCGGGCGCAATGTGCTTGTCGATCGTGACCGGCTGGCCATAATCCCCCCGCCATGAAACACACCCGAGTTTTCGCAATACTGCTTTCCTTTTCCCTGGCCGCATCTCTTGCGGCTGACGTCGCCACTGACATGGCCAAGGCCGCGAATGCCTTGATCGCCAGCCTCGATGCCAAACAAAAAGCCCAGGTTGTTTTTGACTTCAAGTCCGATACCCGAACCTATTGGCACTTCATTCCTGCCGAAATGCTCAAGGGCGGCGGACGCAAGGGCCTTCAGATCAAACATATGTCAGGCCAACAAATTGAGTTGACCCATGCCCTGCTCAAAACTGTGCTCAGCGAAAAAGGGCACACCAAAGTGAAGAACATCATGTTTCTCGAGGACATCCTGCATGTACTCGAAGGAAAAAATCGCCGGTTCGTTCGTGACCGCGACGCCTACCATATTCTTGTGTTCGGCAAGCCTGGCAACAAGGGGGCATGGGGTTGGCGATTCGAAGGCCATCATGTTTCGCTCAATTACACCATCGTCAACGGAAAGCTCAGCGTCGTGCCCTCTTTCCTCGCCAGCAATCCGGCTGTGGCAGACTTTGGGCCCGGCCGTAAATTGGTGGCCTTGGAAGTGGAGGAATTCGCCGCCCGCGACCTGCGTAATTCACTCAACGCCGCCCAAGCCAAGAAAGCCGTGATCGCCGACAAGGCTCCGCGCGACATCCTCACCTCTGCCCTGCCCAGGGTGGAAGTTTTGGAAAACACTGGCATCGCTTACGGTGATTTGGACAAGAATCAACGGGAGCAACTCACCAAACTTATTCAGGAGTACATCAATCGCCACAGAGCAATTGTTGCCAAGGAGGATTGGGCCAAGATCGAGAAAGGCGGCCTGAATAAAATCCGCTTTGCATGGGCAGGAAGCACCAAACCATTTCAGCCGCACTATTACCGTGTTCAGGGCCCGACATTCCTGCTCGAATACGCAAACACACAAAACGGCTCCAATCACATCCACGCCACATGGCGTGATTTCAACGGCGATTTTGGTCGTGATCTTCTGCGTGAACACGTAAAGAAGAATCACTAGACCCGGAAATCTGAGGGAGTGAAATCAGGGGGCAAAGAACACATCCCCGCAGGGCCGTGTGTTGGCGATATCTTGGAAGTTGAAATCTCCGACGTGGCCTTTGGTGGTGATGGCGTGGGGCGCGTCGATGGGTTCGTAATTTTTGCACCCTTTGTCATTACCGGCGAAACGGTTCGGGTGGAGATCATCGAGCGCAAAAAAGACTTCGCCCGAGCCAAATTACTGGAGGTCCTGACGCCAGCGCCTGAACGAACCAGCCCAGAATGCACTCATTTTGGCATCTGCGGAGGATGCCAATACCAGCACATCGAATACACCGCACAGACTCAAATAAAACTCAGCCAAATCCGCAGCTTATTTGAGCGAGTTGGAGGATTCTCCGGGGCGGTAGTAGGTGACCTTGTTCCCTGTCCCACCTCCTACAATTACCGGAATCGAATCATGGTCCGCCGCCAATGGAACAAGCCCAAGCAAAAGGCGGTGTACGGCTTTCTTCATCATGATTCACGACTGGTGGTGGACATGGACAGGTGCGAGATTGCCGAGGAATCTTTAAATGAACAGTTGATTCAACTGCGCGAAAATCCGCCGCCGCGCAACATGCAAAAAGTTGTCCTTCGCATCATGCCCGATAATTGGGAAATGCACCGGGATTCCTTCTTCCAGAATAATTTCCACCTCCTGCCTGAACTCGTCGAGATTGTGCGCAACAAGCTCATGGACGCCGGCACACGCCACCTTGTGGATGCCTACTGTGGTATTGGCTTTTTCAGCCTTTCTCTGGCCGATTCCGTGGAGTCATTCGTTGGCGTCGATATTGACAAGCAGTGCATCCTGCCCGCACGCCGCAACATGGAATTGCGCGACATCGCCAATGGCGAATTCATTCTAGGCAAAACGGAGGAACACATGGACGCCCTGCTGGCCAAATTCACGGCGCCAAACACGACTGTCATTCTGGATCCCCCGCGCAAAGGCTGCCATCAGGACGGCTTGCAAATGTTGGCCGATGCCGCGCCGGCACAAGTGATCTATGTGTCCTGTCACCCCGCCACCTTAGCGCGTGATTTGAAATGGCTGTGCACAGAAGGCGGGTATGAACTGACTGGGGTCACCCCCTTGGATATGTTCCCACAAACACAGCACGTGGAATGTGTGGCTGACCTGCGAAGAAAACAGGGCTAAGGGCTAAATCACTGCCAGAATTTCAATCCATCCTTCCGCCAAAGGAATATTTCCCACGCAATATTCTGGAGGAATGCAATCTCATTCGACGGAATGGCATGCAGCCCGCCGTTGTTCAATCCCACGGGGCTTTGCCACGTAAGATAAGCATAAAACATGCACGCGTTTAAATAAGTACCGCGAATGTTGGGTGTAAATCCATCGCTCTGCCGCAATATGATATCCGGCCGCCGCCACTCGGATAGTTCCCACGCCATCCCACAGGGCACCACAGGAATGTTCTGTTGTTGCCCAACAGACAAATAGGCACTGTCCGTCCGGAACAAGACATCCGTGGGTGAGAAGATGGGATCGGACCGTTTCCAAGTCTGGAACAACATGGGCAAGCTGCCTTGGTTGGTAACAGCCTGAGTCAGCAGCCGGATGTTGTTGGTCATCAGGGGGTAATTATAGATCGGCAATACGGAATGTTCCTGCATGACGACCGCGTCAAGCGGCAGAGCATTGGTGAAATTATTGGGATCGGTGATAACGTTAGTGATCGCCATGTAAGTTCGCAGATCACCCACATGAGATTGAAGCGTGTAACCTTCGTGGGCGCGCGCTTCAGCTTCGATGCGGAATTTTCCACCGACGGCCATCGTGTTCAGAACTCCCACCATGTCGTTGGCTCCCGTCAGCCCATTGCCAACAAACAAGACCCGCAACACTTCAGGATTGCGTGAGCGGTTAGTAGAAAGGTAGATGGGAACTTGCGGAGCTAGCGCGTTTGTGTGACCAAACTGGAACACTCCCGTAATGGGGTTTCCAACGGCCAAGGGAATATTGGAACGTCGCCCCCAAGTGCGAAGATTAATGCGGTTGAGGAAGAGAGGGGTACTCGCAAAGGCCTCCACCACAATGGCACCCAATAGGCAGACAAACACCATCGTCAGAATTTTCGCCGCGATTTTGCCTTTTTTCATCATATTTCCGGCTGTTTGGCCCTTTTGCCGGTCTGCAAGTACGGTATTAGACGAAGTTTACCAAGAGTTGGATACAGTTTTTGAGGAAATTCGGTTTGCCAAAAATATGCGAGCTTGCGCATTATCCCCGGTCTTGGCCGGGGCGTAGCGCAGCCTGGTTAGCGCGCGTCGTTCGGGACGACGAGGTCGAGAGTTCGAATCTCTCCGCCCCGACCATTTATTTTTCCTCCCACCATTCGCCAGCCCGCAGTCTGTCCAGCAATTCCCCGTCCGCTGGCGGAAACTCAAATTCGCCCAAACCCTCGGCCGTCACCCATTCAAATGCCTGACATCCGATGGCCTCCGGTTCTCCCCCGCGCATTGTGCATCGGAAGAATTTTAGGTGAACCTCTCTCTCTGGATATACATGAGACACCTCGGCCAATAGAAGCCCGACGTCCACCTTGATGGCTAATTCCTCGGTCAATTCCCGATACAGGCACTGTTCAGGAGATTCCCCCGGCTCCACCTTTCCCCCCGGAAATTCCCACAAACCGCCAAGGTGACTCCCTTCCTGTCTTTGGGTGATCAACAACTTGTCGTGACGAAAGACCAAGCCAGCAGCAACATCCACAGTTGATAATTGGCTTCTGGGCATAAAAAAGCCCGCCGCACATTAGCGGCGGGATAAGTTGATGGATCAAATTATCGGCCGTAGCCTGCCAATGTAGGTGTATCTTCTTCCGGAGTCGCATCCAAATCATCTCGGAACAACACCCATCCGCAGACCAATCCCGCCAGTGCGCCGCCCACCATTGGGCCAATCCAGTATATCGCTTGGCTGGTCCAAACGCCCGACACCATGGCCGGGCCAAATGCCCGGGCAGGATTCAAGGATCCTCCCGTCAGGTACATTCCCGCAAACACCGCCGCCATGACCAATGCTCCCAAGGCCAACGCCCCGGCAATGGGCGAACGGCCGCGCAGAATGGCTCCATAGAAAACTGTCACCCACAGAAACGCCAGCACACCTTCAATCAACATGGCCTGCCCATTGCTGACCCGCGGCTCCTTGTTGGTGATATCCGGCTGACCACCCACCGTTCTCAACGGTATGGTTGGAACGGCCATCTGAATTGGAGTGGGCGGTTCTGTGTTATCAAGCTGAACAATTTCTGTTTTGCCGAAGACAGGTTTCAACATCACGCAAGCCAAAACCGCCGCCGTAAGTTGGGCGACAATGATCAATCCCGCGCGTGCAACATTCAGTCGCCCCCCTACCAGCAGCCCCAGAGTAACGGCGGGATTAAGCTGCCCACCCGAAATCCCCGCAAATGCAGCTACCATCGCAGCAATCACCAACCCATACGCAATCGCCTGAACAGACTGCATGTAAATGTTGCCCATCAAATACGAAATTGACGCCACCACAATCATCAGCGCAAACACGCCAATAAACTCCGCCACCAATTGGCGAACAAGCGCGGGACGATTCAAATCCAACTCATTTGCGACAGCCGACTCCTGAACCATCGCTCCAGCCCGATTCGAAGATGTAGATTCGGCCGTTTCCACCGCCCCAGTAGCCCTATATTCAACGGCAGGATTTTGCAAAACGTCATCCATGATATTGTACCTCCTTGCTTTAAATACCACGATATCTCGTAGGTGATGTGAGAAAACCGAATTAGTCTCCCTGCGTCAAGGAGTTTTTATTGGCACAAGAAGCGACCGAATGATGGGCTATTCGCGGCTTTTATCGGGCGTTTCGGACGAATCGGTTCCGTTTGATTCCGATGCGGTCGCGTTGGAATCCGGTTCGTTCGGGTCTCTGGGTTTTCCATGAGGCGACGTCATGGGTCGCAATTCGGGATATTTGGCTATCAGAATGCGCAAGTTATCACCCGCCAAACGGTTTGCCACGGGAGCCAAAGGGTTGAAGCTGGAGGCAGAAGTCAGCATATCCCGTGCTTCAGCCGTCTTTCCCTCCCCCTCAAAAATAGCCGCCAAATTCAGGCGCGCATATTGAATCTCGGGCTTGTTCGAGTGTGCGACGATAATCTGCTCATACGCAGCCTTAGCCTCGGCTGTCTTGCCACCTTCATCCAGACAAACCGCCCGCCCCAAGTCTGCCGCCGCTTTCATTGGGCTTCGCCCATGCCTAGCGGCAAAAGCCTCGAATTGATTTTGCGCCTCTTCGTACTTGCCCGCATCAAGCAGCGAACGTGCCCAAATCAACCACGCCCTCTGGCCTGCGCTCGTTTCGGGATATTCGCTGTATACGGCCTGATAACTTTCCGGGGTTACCGACCCGTTGAGCATCTTCGCCATGTTCGTGCCCTCTAGAGCACCTCCAGCCTCGCCGACGAGTTGCGTGGCGTTAAATCGGTTGATGTAAATGGAGAAGCCCACAATCAGGGCAACACCCACGCCAACGATCACCGCCAAGCGGTTTTCCTCCACCCACGCCCAAAACTCAAACAGGGCATCAGACTCTTGGTCATGTTCACTCACGAGCCGGAGATATTTGAAATTTCAGGCCCGATTGGCAAGCCGCAAATCCCTTTCGCCTTGCCACTCTCCACCCCTCCCAGTACCGTCCGGCCGTGCAGGAGCCGCAACAATACTTAGCCGTCCTGATACTTCTCGGCATCGCGATCGCCTTTGCGGGTGGCAATTTACTCGTCTCCGTCATCTTGGGCAGATGGTTTGGCAAACGCACCGCCGGGTCGAGCGCGGTCAAGGACACCCCTTACGAGTGCGGCATGCTCCCCGAGGGGGAAGGCTCCAGCCGCATGTCCGTAAAATTTTACCTCGTAGCCATGCTTTTCATTCTCTTCGACATTGAGGTTGTGTTTCTTTACCCATGGGCGGTCATCTATAAAGACATGCTATCCGGTCACGCCGCTCTCATCTTGGGTAGCATGCTCTCCTTCTTGGGCATCCTCTTCGTCGGTTACATCTACGCATTGAGGAAAAAAGCCTTTGACTGGAAGAACTAGGCAGCCATGGGCACCACTCTGCCGCCCATTCAGTTCGGCACCTCTGGTTGGCGCGGATTAATCGCCAAGGATTTCACCTTTGACCGCGTGCGCCTTGCTGCTCAAGGTACCGCTGATTACCTCAAGGCCGAACGCCGCAAAAAAACTTCGCCGCTTGCTGCCCGCAAGCCTACCATCATCCTCGGCCACGACGCCCGCTTCCTCGGCCGCGATTTCGCCCTTGCCGCCGCCGAGGTGCTTGAAGCCAACGGCTTCACCCCCCTGCTCTGCGACCGCGACACGCCCACCCCCGTCATCAGTCACGCCATTCGCGCCCGTAAAGCACTCGGCGGCATCAACCTCACCGCCAGTCATAACCCTTCCGAATGGCAGGGCCTGAAATTTTCACTACACAACGGTGCCCCAGCCACGC